>JACYUE010000002.1:0-309013 GCA_014841595.1 Oxalobacteraceae sp. CFBP 8761
GACCGTGAAACGACTTTGCGCCGATGATAGTGCTGCAACCAGTGTGAAAGTAGGTTATCGTCAGGCTAGTTATATAGAGAAGCCCTATTCAGTGATCTGAGTGGGGCTTTTCGCTTTGGGCGATCGGCATTCACGCAATCAAACAACTGGTACCACTCGACTGATGTGACGTAAAAAAGCCCGCTGATTCACATCAGCGGGCTTTTTACATGCAGACAAGGATAAACCAAAGCCTGCTTACACACCCCAAAGGATATCGGTCTTGTTATCACGCGCCGAGCGCAGCATTTCCAGCAGCGGATACATGCGGGTCGAGAAACTGACGACCTCGATCGCCTGATGCTCATGGTCGTCTTCATCGCGGTGATGCGCATGCACATCGTGCGCCACCTGATCCGACACCTGATGCTTGCGGGACTCTTCGATCTCGTCCTCGATCAGCGAAATCACTTGGGTGGCCTCCGCCGACGTGATCACGCCGCGTTCCGGCTCCTTGTGCAGCAGGTCAAGGATACGTTTGGCATGTTCCTGATACATCAGAACTTCTGGATACGTTTTGCATTTAAATGTAATCAACATAGCTATCTCTTGGTTTTGTTAGTAATTAAACGATAGCACGACTCGCGCCCCTTCACAGTGCGGTCGCGCTCACACCGTCCGACGCCGCAACATCCAGGCAATGCCAGGTACAGCAATGGCGAACAACGCAGCCCCCGCTGCGACGAGGATGCCCATGTGGTCCAAAGGCCCAAGCGCGGCAGCCGACAGCAGCCATCCCAACGCGCCCCACGCCAGGCTGTTGAACAATTCAAGCACGTTCATCACCAGGCCTCCTTTGCCACGCCCTTTAAAATTGCTGCGCACGCCAGGGCGCCCGCACCAGAACACCACCAGGCCGGCGCCCACGACAGCGCCGCACACGACCAGGAGTCCGACCAGCCCGGCGGTCGGCATCCGCACTGTCAGCCATAGCAGAGGAACAGCCACCAACCCCAGCACCGGGATCATGGCCGCTGCCAGCTTGGCGCGCCGTACAGTGCGCTGCGATGCAGGCGATACCAGCAGCAGATCCGGCGCATCCTCGGCCGACAACGCAATCCATGCCAACGCACCAGTTAGCGAACTGCACAGCAACGCCAGGCCCGCGCCGATGGCTTGCACCTGCACATCGGCGCGCTTGAAAATCAGGAAGAACAACGGCAGCAAAAACAGTATTTGCAGCATCACCTGCGACAGCAACTGCGGATCGCGCACGATCAGGCGCCATTCCTTGATGACGACCGTGCGAAACAGGCTACGCCCGAAGCGGGGCTGCGCCGTTGTCGATGATGCCTTGCCCGCAGCGATCGAAGGCGTCGACGCAGCCAGTTGCAGTCCGCGCGCAAAGAAGCGATGCGTGCGCCAGGTGGTCAGCACGAACATGCCGCATGCGAGGGCACCGAGCAGCAGCACCGGCAACGGCTCACCCAGCATCGCCCGCGCCGGCAGCCAGAGAAGGTTATCCCGCGCATTCTCGGCCTGCACCATCCCCAGCACGGTATCGCGAATGCCGTCCTGTGTTTGCCTGGATGTGAGCGCATGCAGCTGCGACGCGATGACCAGCAGCGCGCCAGCCAGCGCCCCCACGATCTGCGCTACGACGCGTGTACGGCGCGCACCGAGCACGCGCACGAGGCCAAGCGTGAGCAGCATGGCGCCACAGCTGCACAGCACCGCAAGGGCGATCACGCCCGGATAGATCCCGAGCCAGCGAAATTGGCCCTGCAGCAGCCCCGCATGCGCGAACGGCGCCAGCAAAAACAGGTACAGCGCCGCCGTACCCGCGCACACGCCCAACAGCCGCACCGTGAAAATGCTGCGCGAGGGCAGGGGTGACGACAGCAGCAAATCGAGGTCGCTGCGCTCGAACATCACGACGACGCATGCCTTGATCGCCGATGACAGCATGAAGGTCGTGGCCACGATCAGCAGGGCGGACACCGCCAGCAGGATGCGCGGATCGTCCCCCGGCATGCCGGCCAGCTGGCGCACGACAAACCAGCTTGCGACATGCATGACGATACAGCCAGCAGCCGCCAGACCGAGCGCCAGATTGCCTGGCCGGCGCCGCCCGTCCGCCGCTTTGCCGCCCGCCGCATTGAACCAGGCAAGCCGCAGCTCGTGCCGCAGCAGCCAGCCGACGCTGCCCGGCGCCAGCCTCATGGCGCCGCCATCAGGTGCAGGAACATGTCTTCGAGGCTGCCGCCCTGCGTACGCTCGCGCAGCGCGTCCAGCGTGCCTTCGGCGATCAGCCGGCCCTGGCGGATGATGCCGATGCGGTGCGCCAGGCGCTCGGCCACTTCGAGTATGTGCGTTGTCAGGATGACGGTGCCGCCCTTGGCCACGTGCGCCAGCAGCAGGTCTTTCACCTGGCGCGCTGCCGCTGCATCCAGGCCAGTGAGAGGTTCGTCGAGAATCAAGAGTTCCGGGTCGTGGATCAGGGCGCCGGCCAGCGCGAGCTTCTGCTTCATCCCGCGCGAAAAACCTTCGGTCAGCTCGTGCGCATGCTGGCTCAGGTCGAGCCAGTCGAGCAGTTCGCGTGCGCGCGGTTCGGCATCCTGCGCCGGCACGCCCCACAGGCCCGCGACGAATTCGAGATACTCGAACGGCTTGAGCTTCCCGTACAACATTGGCTCGTCCGGCAGGTAGGCCAGCTTGGCTTTGGCCGCGGCCGGCGCCGCAGTCATGTCCACGCCCAGGACCTCGATCGTGCCGGCGTCGGGTGTCAGCAGGCCCGTGACCAGGCGCAGCGTCGTCGTCTTGCCGGCGCCGTTTGGCCCGAGCAGCGCATAGAACTCGCCGCGCCGGACCAAGAGGTCGAGGCCATCGACGGCAGGGCGGCCGAACTGCTTGCGCAGGCCGACCAGGCGCAGGGCGGGGAGCTGGTCATCCATGGAAGACCTCAGAAGCTCGTGAAGGATGTGAGGAACTGCTCGACCTGTTCCGGCGGCGTCTTGCCTGCAGGGCCAAGCACGATGACCTGGTAGACGCGGTTGCCCTTCGCGGCGAAGCGCCCGCTCAGGTGCATTGGCGTACCCTGGCCGGCGCCCGTGACATCGACGCTCAGGTCATTGGTGGCCGCAGCGTCGGGCGCACCGATATTGCGCAGCAGCGCCAGGCGCATGGCCGGCAGCGCCGCCTGCGCGCGCGCCGCATCGGGTGCGACTGCAGTACCCACGGCGAACGTCGTGTTGTCGACCTTGGCCGCCGTCATCGTCATCTCGACCTGCAGGCCGTTCAGGTCCACCGTGCGGGTCAGGGTCGCGGGCTTGGCTGGAAACAGCGCCTTGAAGCGACCGTCCTCGCTCGTGTAGTCACGCCAGTTATAGACCGGATTGCAGCCGGCCAGCAGCGCGCCGGCCAGGAGGATCGGGACAATCTGCAAGGCACGTACGGTAGAGGGTCGCATGCGTCGATGGTAACAGCAGCGCCGCAGAACGCAAGACCTGCTAATCGCCCTGCAACGCGCGCCGGTACCCGATCGCCTCGGCCACGTGCGTGGCTGCCACGTGTTCGCTGCCGGCCAGGTCGGCCACCGTGCGCGCCACTTTAAGAACGCGGTGATACGCGCGCGCCGACCAGTGCAGATGCCGGGCCGTGGCATGCAACAGGCGCCCACCGGCGTCGTCAGGCGCGCAATAACGGTCGATGTCGCGCGGGCCGAGGTGGCTGTTGGGCCAGCCCTGGCGCGCCATCTGCAGTGCGCGCGCCTGCGCCACACGCACTGCAATCACGCTGCTCGGTTCCCCGTCGGCGCCTGCGCCCATGCTCTCCGGCCCCAGCGCCGCGACCGGCAACTGGATATCGATGCGATCGAGCAGAGGCCCCGAGATGCGGCTCTGGTAACGCCGCACGGAAGCCTCAAGGCAGCGGCACTTGCCGCTGGCATGACCGAGCCAGCCGCACGGACACGGGTTCATAGCCGCGATGAGCTGAAAGCGTGCCGGAAAATCGGCCTGGTGCGCCGCGCGCGAAATCGTGATCTGGCCCGATTCGAGCGGCTCGCGCAGCACCTCGAGGACACGCCGGTCGAACTCGGGCAGCTCGTCCAGAAACAATACCCCATGATGCGCGAGCGAGACTTCACCAGGCCGCGGCACGCTGCCGCCGCCCACCAGCGCTACGCCGGACGTCGTGTGATGCGGGCTGCGAAACGGCCGCTGACGCCAGCGCTGTGGCGAGAAGCCCCCTGCCAGCGATTGCACGGCAGCCGATTCAAGGGCCTCGGCATCGCTCATCAATGGCAGCAAGCCAGGCAGGCGCGCCGCCAGCATGCTCTTGCCCGCGCCGGGCGGGCCGACCAGCAAACATGAATGCGCGCCGGCCGCCGCCACCTCGAGCGCGCGCTTGGCATGCTGCTGACCCTTGACGTCGGCGAAATCAGGGTAGTACACCGCCTGCGCAAGGGGCGGCCCCACATGCCGCACCAGCTTGGGCGCATCGGGTGCGTTGGCGAAGTGCGCGCAGACTTCGAGCAGCGTGCGCGCCGGCAGGATCTCGGCTGCGTCGACCAGCGCCGCTTCGTCGGCATTGGCCAGCGGCAGGATGAAAGCCCGGTCCTGCAGGTCGGTCTGTGAAGCAGATTCTGAAGAACCCGCACATACCATCGCAAACGCCATCGCCAATGCACCACGAATCGGCCGCAGCTCGCCCGACAGCGACAATTCGCCAGCAAACTCGTAGCGCGCCAGTGTATCGCCCCGTATCTGATGCGATGCAGCCAGGATACCCAGTGCGATCGGCAGATCGAAGCGGCCGGATTCCTTGGGCAGATCAGCCGGCGCGAGATTGATCGTGATGCGGCGCGGCGGGATATCGAAGCCCGAATTCTGCAACGCCGCGCGCACGCGGTCTTTCGCTTCGCGCACTTCGGTGTCTGGCAAGCCCACGATCGTCCAGCCCGGAAGACCGTTGGCCAGATGCACTTCGACATTGACGGGCGGCGCGGCCATGCCGGCCAGCGCGCGGCTTTTGAGGACGGCAAGACTCATTGGATTCCTTCCGCATGACGCCAGGGTGCCCCATCCTAAAGCGGGCACCGCGCCACCGTTTGAGAGCGAACAGGCGTGCGCGCTTGCCCGTTCATGACAGGTGCATATACCGGTCATCTCGTCGTTCATGCCGCAATTCATACCGTCTGTCACAAAATGCTGACATTGCTTTTTGTTAACGTTACATTGATCGTGAACAGCACCACAACCGCAACCGTCCCCGGAGAATCAGTCCATGCTATCGATCAAGCAGCTCAACAAGACCTATGCCAACGGCGTCAAGGCGATCAACAACGTCAGTCTCGAGATCCCGAACGGCATGTTCGGCCTGCTCGGGCCCAACGGTGCCGGCAAGTCGTCGCTGATGCGCACGATCGCCACGCTGCAGGACCCCGACAGCGGCAGCATCGATTTCAATGGCCTGGATGTGTTGAAGGACAAGGAAGGCCTGCGCCGCCAGCTCGGCTACCTGCCGCAGGACTTCGGCGTCTACCCGAAGGTGAGCGCCGAAAAACTGCTGAACCACTTCGCCGTCCTCAAGGGCCTGACGGCCAAGGGGGAGCGCAAGGAGATGGTCGAAGCGCTGCTGCACCAGACCAATCTGTGGGAAGCGCGTTCGCGTGGCCTGGGTACCTTTTCGGGTGGCATGCGCCAGCGCTTCGGCATCGCGCAGGCGCTGCTTGGCGCGCCGCGCCTGGTGATCGTCGATGAACCGACCGCGGGTCTCGATCCCGATGAACGCAACCGCTTCCTGAACCTGCTGGCCAAGATCGGCGAACAGGTGGTCGTGATCCTGTCGACCCACATCGTCGAAGACGTCACCGACCTGTGCCCGCGCATGGCGATGATCGCGAAGGGCACTGTGCTGCTGCAGGGCGAGCCACAAGCCGCGATCGATACGCTCAGGAGCCGCGTGTGGCGCCGCACCGTCAGCCAAGAAGCGCTGGCTGACTACCAGCGCGATTTCAACGTGCTCTCCACGCGCCTGGTGGCGGGGCGCCCGCAGATCAACGTGTTTGCCGAGTCGCAGCCGGACGACGGCTTCGTCAGCGTCGAGCCGGACCTGGAAGACGTCTACTTCTTCCAGATCCGCAATGCCAACCGCGCGGCCGTTTCAACGACCGATGCGGCGCCGGCGTCCACCGCACCAGTCGTGGCGTAAGGAGCCGGCATGCTACGGGAATTCTTCAAGTTCGAGCTGGGCATCCAGCTGCGCCAGCCGCTGCTGTGGGTGTGCGCGCTGATCTTCGGCGCGCTGGCCTTTGGCGCGACCACCACCGATGCGATCCAGATCGGCGGCAGCATCGGCAACGTCAATCGCAATGCACCGGTCGTCGTCGCGCAACTGCTCGGCGTCTTCAGCCTGATGTCGATGTTTGTCGTCACCATCTTCATCGCCGGCTCGGTGCTGCGCGATGGCGACGTCGGCATCTCCGACATGCTGTTTGCCACGCCGATGAAAAAGCACGACTACCTCGTCGGCCGCTTCCTGGCGGGCCTGCTGGCCTGCATGGTGATCTTCGCGGTGATCGTGGCGGGCATGATGCTTGGTCCCCTGATGCCGTGGATCGACGCCGAGCGCGTGGGGCCGTTCCCCGGCGCCGCCTACCTGTGGGCGCTGTGCGTGCTGGTGGTGCCGAACCTGCTGTTCATCGGCGCCTTGCTGATGCTGCTGGCCGCAACCACGCGCTCGATCATGATGGTGTATGTCGGCGTGATGGCGTTCTTCGTGCTGTGGATCCTGGCCGGCAAGTTCACCAGCAATATCGACAACGAGTGGATCGCCGTGCTGGCCGACCCGTTCGGCCTGCGCGCCCTGGGCCGCGCTACGCGTTACTTCTCCACCGCCGAATCGAATGCCGGCCTGCCGGCCATCGGCGGTTATATGCTGGCCAACCGGCTATTGTGGAGCGTGGTCGGCCTGGCCCTGCTTGGCCTGACGCTGGCGCTGTTCAAGCCGCAGCGCGCCGGTACCGGCAAGCGCCTTTTCGGCAAGGCCAAAGCGGCAGCACCGGCAGCCGGGATGCCGGCGCACGTCGCGCTGCCACGCATCGCGCCGCGATTCACACGCGCCACGCGCTGGACCCAGTGCTGGCACATCTTCGTCTTCGATGCGGTCGCCGTCTTCAAGAGCGTGCCGTTCCTGGTCATGCTGCTGTTCGGCGTGCTCAATATGGTGGGCAGCTCGAGTCAACTGCACCAGATGTTCGGCACCGATGTCTATTCGCGCACCTACCTGATGATCGAGCTGCTCAAGGGCAGCTACAACTTCCTGCTGCTGATCATCGTGATCTTCTATGCCGGTGAACTGATCTTCAAGGAGCGCCAGGCCGGCATCGCCGACGTGAGCGACGCAATGCCAATGCCGAACTGGGCGCCGCTGGTGGCCAAAAGTCTGGCCCTCGTTGGCGTGGTGCTGGCCTTCCTGTTTGCCGGCATCCTGACCGCGATCGCCATCCAGCTGTACAAGGGCGGCGCGCCGATCGAACCAATGGTGTATCTGCAGGGCGTGTTCATGGCCGGCACGCCGTACATCCTGATGGCGCTGATCGCGGTGGCGCTGCAGGTCGTCACGAACAACAAGTTTCTGGGTTACCTGTTCATGATCGTGCTGATCGTGGCGCAGATTGTCCTGTCGGTCCTGCACTTCGATCACAACCTGTACAACATCGGTCTGCTACCCGAGACGCCGTACTCGGACATGAACGGCTTCGGCCACTTCGTCGCAGGCTGGTCGTGGTTCGCGCTGTACTGGACCCTGTTTGTCGTGGCGGGCCTGATCGTGGCCCAGGCGTTCTGGGTGCGCGGCCTGTCGGTCGAGTGGCGCACCCGCACGCGTGAAGCCACGCGGCGCCTCAAGAGTGCATCGGGCGTTGCGCTGGCTGCGTGCACGATCGCGTTCGCGCTGGTGGGTGGCTGGATCTTCCACAATACCGTCACGCAGGGCCGCTACGAAGCGCAGAACGTGGCGATGGACAAGCAGGCCAGATACGAAAAGACCTACCGCAAGTACAAGGACCTGCCGCACGTGAAGATCGTCGACGTGCGCGCCGCGGTGGACATCTACCCGGCCGAGCGACGCGTGATGGTCAAGGGCCGCTACGTCTTCGAGAACAAGACGAGCCAGCCGCTCGACACGCTGCGCCTGCAGGTCAATCCGGACGTCGTGACCACGTTTGCTGGTCTGCCCGCGCACACGGTCGTCCTGGACGACCAGGTGGCAGGCTTCCGGATACTCAAGCTCGCGCAGCCAACGGCGCCGGGCGCCCGCCTGGCGCTGGACTTCACGGTCGACGTGCGCCGCCCCGGTTTTTCCAACGCGGGCAGGGGCGACACGCTCAACCTGAACGGCACGTTCTTCAACAACCGCGAGTTCTTCCCGCTGGTCGGCTACCAGAGCGAGTTCGAACTACTGGACCGCAACGAGCGCCGCAAGCGCGGCCTGGGCGAACCGGAGCGCATGGCCAAGCTCGAAAACCAGGCGGCCCGCGCCAACACGATGTTCGGGGACGACGCCGACTGGATCAGTTTCGACACCACCGTTTCCACCAGCGGTGACCAGATTGCGCTGGCGCCGGGCTACCTGCAAAAGGCGTGGAAGGAAAACGGCCGCAACTACCATCGCTACAAGATGGACCAGAAGATGATGCCGTTCTTCGCCTACTTATCAGCCAACTGGCAGGTGAAGAAGGGCGACTGGCACGGCATTCCGATCGAGATCTATCACGATCCAAAGCACGCCTACAACGTGGACCGGATGATCGCGGGCACGCAAAAGTCGCTCGACTACTTCACGAACCAGTTCACGCCCTACCAGCACAAGCAGGTGCGCATCCTGGAATTTCCGAACTACCAGCGCTTTGCGCAATCGTTCGCCAACACGATCCCGTTCTCGGAATCGATCGGCTTTATCGCCGACCTGCGCAACAAGGAGGACATCGACTACGTCTTCTACGTGACGGCGCACGAGATGGCGCACCAGTGGTGGGGCCACCAGGTCACGGCCGCGAATGTGCAGGGTGCGAGCATGCTGATCGAATCGCTGGCACAGTACTCGGCGCTGATGGTGATGGAGAAGGAATACGGCCCGCACAAGATGCGCCGTTTCCTGCGCTATGAGCTGGACCGCTATCTCAGTTCGCGCGGCGCCGAGAAGATCGAGGAACTGCCGCTGGTGCGCGTGGAAAACCAGGACTACATCCACTACCGCAAGGGCAGCCTGGTCTTCTACCGCCTGCGCGACGAGATCGGCGAAGCGGCGCTCAACCGCGCCCTCAAGCGCTTCCTGCAGGACAAGGGCTACCAGGAGGCGCCGTTTGCGACCTCCGCCGAACTGGTCGACTACATCCGCGCCGAAGCCCCGGTCGGCAAGCACGCGCTGATCGCCGACCTGTTCGAGCGCATCGTGTTCTACGATAACCGCGTGACCGAGGCGAAGGCCGTCAAGCGCCCGGACGGCCAGTGGGACGTGACGATGAAACTGCATCTGGCGAAGATGCAGGCCGACGGCAAGGGGCAGGAAACGCCGCGCACCTATGACGAAGCCGTGGAAATCGGCGTGTTCGCACGCGCGAAGGATGCCAAGGAATCGGACGAGCGGGTGCTGTTATTGGAGAAGCGCGTACTGCGGGGCGAGAATCCGACCGTGACGGTGACTGTCAAGGAACAGCCGTTCGACGTTGGCATTGACCCGTACAACAAGCTGATCGACCGCGTGGCCCGTGACAACCGCAAGGAGGTCAGTATCGATTGAAGCCCGCCGGCCCGGGCGCGCTCAGTTGCACTCAGTCGCGCCTGAGCGCGTAGCCGGCGAAGTGCTTCCACGAGCCGTCCGGCTGCGCCGCCTCGAGCGCGAATTGCCACGTCGCGCTGGCCGGATCGAAACGCCAGGTATTGCGAAACGGGCCGCTCGGGTAGGGAATGGTGAATGTGACGACGTTGCCGGTGATGTCGCCACTGCCGTGCGGGACCGAGTACTTTGCGCCGAAGCTGTCCATCCAGTGCGCGATGATGGTCTTGCTGGCGGCGTCGTAGCCGACGAAGACGGCTGCTTCATACTGCGCGGGCATCTGCACGTCCTGCATGCGCAGCTCGGTGAATGTGCCGTGCAAGGCCGGCTTGGCCACCATGCGGTAGGTGACCGGTTTGCCCCGCACATCACCCGTCATGGTCCAGGCGCCATCGAGCTGGCGCAGAATCTCGGGACGGACGTCACCACCGGCAGCGGTTGCCTGCGCGTGGATCTGGGCTGGTATGGCCAGCAGGGTACAGGTGGTGAACAGCGCGGCAAACTGTCGGGTCATCGTGGTCTCCGTAAAGACAACCAGTATAAGCCGGGATGCGCGTCAAAAGATGGCGACACGGGCGTGCCGCTGGTACTGAGGCCACCCGCGCGAGGCGGGCTGGCCCATGGACTGTTTAATGCTTGTCGAGCGTTGGCGGCACGACGATCGTCGGGTCTTCCGGTGCAGCCGGGAATGGCGCGGTGGCCGATGGCGCAGCGCCTGGCATCGGAATCGCCGAGCTGCCCGAGGTTGGGAAAGCGGCCGATGCCGAGGCCGCTGTCGCCGAGGTTGCCGATGAGGTTGCCGACGACGCCGTGGTGCTGCCCGCACCCAGTTTGGCTTCGAGCTCGCTCACGCGCAGTTCAAGCGCCTCGAGCTTGCTGCGGGTCTTGGCCAGCACCTGGGCCTGGATATCGAATTCCTCGCGCGTGACCAGATCGAGCTTGGAAAAGCCCGACGTCATGGCTGCCTTCACATTGCGTTCAATGTCCTTGGCCGGACCGCTCTCGAGCGCCTGGTTGATCTTGCCCTGCAAGTCGCTGAAGAAGTTGCTATTACTCATATCCATTTCCCTTTCTGCCGAGGCCGCACGCTCCATGATGGTGCAATGTGACCTGATGTGGTGCGCCGAACGGCCGTCTGGGTGCCGTATGCGGTCCGTTGTGTTGTAGCAAAACCGATGTGGGGCGTGTTTACCAAAAAAACAAGGACCTTTTTCCTCTTTATGAGCTGGCACGCATCCTGCTAAATAAAGCATAGATAAAGAACATCACAAGGATCCACAAGCAGTCATTTTTCATGTTGTTCATCAAGGGGGTTTGTCATGAAGTGCAAAGCAAAATTCAGCGCAGTTGTCCTGGCAGTGTTGGCGCTTACCAGCGCTCCGGGCATGGCACAGGAACAACCCGCCGAACACCAGGTGAGCTACAACGCGAGCATCACCAGCGACTACCGTTACCGCGGCCTGTCGCAAACAGCCCTCGACCCGGCCCTCCAGGGCGGCGTCGACTACGTACATGGCCCATCCGGCTTCTACGTGGGCACCTGGCTTTCCACCATCAAATGGACGAAAGACCTGGGCGGCGACGGCAATATCGAATGGGACGTCTATGGCGGCAAGCGCGGTCAGTTGAGCGACGCGATCAGCTATGACATCGGCGGCCTGTATTACTACTACCCGGACAATGGCCTGAACCCGAGCGCGAACACGTTCGAGCTGTACGGCAAACTCGGCTACGGCCCGGCCTACATCAAGTACTCGCACTCGACGACCAATCTGTTCGGCACCGCAGACAGCAAACGCAGCGGCTACCTGGACGTGGGCGCCGACATCGACGTCAGCAACGGCTTCATCCTGAACCTGCACGTCGGGCGCCAGAAACTGAAGAACAACAGCGCGTTTTCGTACACCGACTACAAGGTCGGCGTTACCAAGGACTTCGGCGTCGCCACCGTGGCGCTGGCGTGGCACAAGGCGAATACCGACGCCTACCTGAGCCCGGAAGGCAAGAACCTCGGCAAGTCCGCCGCCGTGCTGTCCGTCTCAAAAACTTTTTGATTGCAAAAGAGGCAATACCATGAAAATGATCACCGCCATCATCAAGCCCTTCAAGCTCGACGAGGTGCGAGAGGCACTGTCGGAAATCAACGTGCAAGGCATGACGGTGACCGAAGTGAAGGGTTTCGGTCGCCAGAAGGGCCACACCGAGCTGTACCGTGGTGCCGAGTACGTCGTCGACTTCCTGCCCAAGATCAAGATCGAAGCCGCTGTCGACGACGCCATCGTCGACCAGGTGATCGATGCGATCCAGGGCGCTGCCCGTACCGGCAAGATCGGTGACGGCAAGATCTTCGTGGCCGACCTGAACCAGGTCATCCGTATCCGTACCGGCGAGACCGGCAACGACGCACTGTAAGAAGGAATGTTTTCATGAAGCGCATAACTACAACGATACTGACCGCCTTGCTGGGCCTGGGCATCGCCCTGCCGGCCATGGCGGCGCCGTCCATCAACAAGGGGGATACGGCCTGGATGTTTGTCGCCACGCTGCTGGTTATCCTGATGACCATTCCCGGCCTGGCGCTGTTCTACGGTGGCCTCGTGCGCGCCAAGAACATGCTGTCGGTGCTGATGCAGGTGATGATGGTGTTTGCCCTCGTCATCGTGCTGTGGTGCCTGTACGGCTACTCGCTGGCCTTCACGCAGGGCAACGCGTTCATCGGCGGCTTCGACCGCGCCTTCCTGCAAGGCATCTGGGATCCGGTTGCCGGCAAGTTTGCGATGGCCGCGACCTTCAGCAAAGAGACGATGATCCCCGAATTCATCTTCGTCGCCTTCCAGGGCACCTTCGCAGCGATTACCTGCGCGCTGATCGTCGGCGCCTTTGCCGAACGCGCCAAGTTCGCGGCCGTGCTGGTGTTCGTCGTGCTGTGGTTCACGTTCGGCTACCTGCCGGTCGCGCACATGGTCTGGTTCTGGGCCGGTCCTGACGCCATCACCGACGCCGCCTCGCTGCAAACCGTTACCGCAGCTGCCGGCTACCTGTGGCAGCAGGGCGCGCTCGACTTCGCGGGCGGCACCGTGGTGCACATCAATTCGGCCGTGGCCGGCCTGGTGGGTGCCTATGTGATCGGCAAGCGGATCGGTTACGGCCGTGAATCGATGGCGCCACACTCGCTGCCGATGACGATGGTCGGCGCATCGCTGCTGTGGGTCGGCTGGTTCGGCTTCAATGCCGGCTCGGCACTCGAAGCAGGCGACGTGGCGGCACTGGCGTTCCTGAACACGCTGCTGGCCACCGCTGGTGCGACCCTCACCTGGGTGCTGGGCGAGTGGATCTTCAAGCACAAGCCATCGATGCTGGGCGCCGCATCGGGCGCCGTGTCGGGCCTGGTGGCGATCACCCCGGGCGCCGGCTTCGTCGGTCCGATGGGCGCGCTGGTCATCGGCCTGCTGGCCGGTATCGTCTGCCTGTGGGGCGTGACGGGTCTGAAGCGCCTGCTGCGCGCCGACGATTCGCTCGACGTGTTCGGCGTGCACGGCGTGGGCGGTATCCTGGGCGCGATGCTGACCGGCGTGTTTGCGTCGCCGGCACTGGGCGGGCAGGGCGTGTGGGATTACACGACCAATGCCATGAACACGAGCTACTCGATCGTCGGCCAGCTGTGGATCCAGGCCCATGCGATCGGCGTGACCGTCATCTGGTCGGCCGTCGTCGCCTTCATCGCCTTCAAGCTGGTGGATATCGTGATCGGTCTGCGTGTACCGGAAGAAGAGGAACGCGAAGGTCTGGACATCACGAGCCACGGCGAGTCGGCCTACCGTTACTGATCCGCTCAGTCGTCGGTTGTCCCTGAAAACGTCGTCTCCGCACAAGCGGGGACGGCGTTTTTTGCATTCTTCGCATTGCCCTTTAAAATACCCGGACCAACCCCATATGCGATTCCCACCTTAATTAACAACAAGAAGCGCACAACAAGGACGTCCAATCAATGGTTCCGCACCTCGCCACCGCCCAGACCGGTCCTTTGCTGGACCTGGAAAAGAAAATCCTCGAAGCCACGCCTGCCATCGAGCGCTGGTTCCGCCTCGAGTGGCAGGAGCACACGCCGCCATTTTATTGCTCGGTCGATCTGCGCAACGCCGGCTACAAGCTCGCGCCGGTGGACACCAACCTGTTCCCGGGCGGCTTCAACAACCTGGCCAGCGAGATGCTGCCGCTGACGGTGCAGGCCGCCATGGCCGCCGTTGACAAGTATTGCCCGGATGCGCGCAACCTGCTGCTGGTGCCGGACGCCGACCGCCGCAGCCCGATCTACCTGCAGAACGTCGCGCGCCTGATGCAGATCTTCCGCCAGACCGGCTTGCATGTCCGTCTTGGCACGTTCTCGCCCGACATCACCGAGCCGACGCCGCTGGCGCTGCCTGACGGCAATATGCTCGTGCTCGAGCCGCTCGTGCGCTCGGCCAATGGCCGCCGGGTCGGCCTGCCCGACTTCGATCCGTGCACCATCCTGCTCAACAATGACCTGTCCGGCGGCATTCCGTCGATCCTCGAGAACGTCCACGAGCAAGCTTTGCTGCCGCCACTGCACGCCGGCTGGGCGCTGCGCCGCAAGAGCAATCACCTCAAGGCGCTGGACGAAGTGGCCAAGAAGTTCGGCAAGCTGATCGACATCGATCCGTGGCTGGTCAACCCGCTGCACAGCACCTGCGCCGAAGTCGACCTGCGCGAGAACGTTGGCACCGAAGCGCTGGCCGACGACGTCTCGGCGCTGTTCTCGAAGATCAAGAAGAAGTACAAGGAATACGGCATGAAGGAGCGCAAGCCCTTCGTGATCCTCAAGCCCGACGCCGGCACCTACGGCATGGGCATCATGACCATCAAGGACGCGAGTGAAGTGCGCGACCTGACCCCGGCCCAGCGCGCACGGATGTCGGTGGTCAAGGATGGCGTGGCCGTGACCGATCTGATCATCCAGGAAGGCGTGCCCACCTTCGAATCGATCGACGATGCCGTCGCCGAGCCGGTCGTCTACATGATCGACCGCTATGTCGTCGGAGGCTTCTACCGCGTGCACGCCGAGCGCGGCATCGACCAGAACCTCAATGCCCCCGGTTCGCAGTTCGTGCCGCTGGCGTTCGCGCAGCAGCATGCGATGCCCGATCCGAAGGCCAAGCCGGGCACCGCCGCGCCCAACCGCTTTTACGTGTATGGCGTGGTCGCGCGCCTGGGCATGCTGGCCGCATCGCTGGAACTCGAACGCACCGATCCGAATCCGGAAGTGTACTGACGCACTGCGTCCGGCAAACCTCGGGGCCTCGCCCGCGAGGTTTGCCGATTCGGGCTAAAATCAAGGTATTACATCGATTGGACGCCCCATGAAAATCGCTTTTCTCGCCGACCCGCTGTCCGGATTCAAGATTTACAAGGATTCGACCTTCGCCATGATGCGCGAGGCGGCCCGGCGCGGTCATGCCCTGTATTTCTTCGAACAGCGCGACATGGTGCTCGAAGAGGGCATCGTCAGCGCGCGCGTGATGCAGATTCACCTGACGGGCGAGCCGGATGTCTGGTACACCGCCGATGCCGCAGTCGACGTGAAGCTGTCCGAATTCGACGCGATCATCGAGCGCAAGGACCCGCCGTTCGACATGGAATACGTCTACGGCACCTACCTGCTCGAACTGGCCGTGCGCCAGGGCGCCTGCGTGATCAACAGCCCGTCGGCGATCCGCGACCACAACGAGAAACTGGCGATCGGCCAGTTCAGCCAATACACCTCGCCGACGATGGTCACTTCGGACGAAGCGCGCCTGCGCGCCTTCCACGCCAAGCACGGCGACGTGATCTTCAAGCCGCTCGACGGCATGGGCGGCGCCGGCATCTTCCGCGTGAAGAGCGATGCGCTCAATCTGGGGTCGATCATCGAGACGCTGACGGCCAACGGCCGCCACACGATCATGGCCCAAAAGTTCATCCCGGCGATCGACAAGGGCGACAAGCGCGTGCTGGTCATCGGCGGCAAGCCGGTGCCGTTCGTGCTGGCGCGGATTCCGCAAAACGGCGAAGTGCGCGGCAACCTGGCCGCCGGCGGCATCGGTGTGGCGCAGCCGATCAGCGAGCGCGATCGCGAGATCGCCGAAGCCCTCGGCCCGTTGCTGGCCGAGCGTGGCCTGTTACTGGTAGGATTGGACGTGATCGGCGAGAACCTGACCGAAGTGAACGTGACCAGCCCGACCTGCTTCCAGGAGATCTTCGACCAGACCGGTTTTGACGTGGCCGCGATGTTCATCGACGCGGTCGAACAGAAAGTACTTGGATAACGACATGGTAGGCATTCTGCTCCTGACCCACGCACCTTTGGGCCAGGCATTCATCGCCGCGGCAACGCACGTGTTTCGCGGCCCCACCGAGCGCGTCGAGGCAATCGACGTGACCGCTGACCAGGATATCGGCCAGATCAATTGCCTGGCCAAGGAAGCCATCGCGCGTCTTGACGATGGCGACGGCGTCCTGGTGATCACCGACGTCAAGGGCGGCACGCCGTCGAACTGCTGCAATTCGCTGGCCGACGCGGGCCACGTGGAAGTCATCGCCGGCATCAGCCTGCCGATGCTGCTGCGCGCGATCACCTACCGGCGCGACTCGCTCGACGTGGTCGTCGAGATGGCGCTGGCCGGCGCGCAGAACGGGGCAGTGCGGGTGGATAACCGGATCCGGGTGGGCTAGGGCAGGCGGCGTTGGCAATGGCGATGCGTGCGAGGAGATACCGGGCGCAGTCAGACACATTACAAAAACGATAAAGCGACTATGATTCAACAAGAACTCGAGATCATCAACAAGCTGGGCCTGCACGCACGGGCCTCCGCCAAGTTCACGCAACTGGCCGCCAGGTACAAGAGCGACGTCTGGCTCACCCGCAACGGCCGGCGCATCAATGCCAAGTCGATCATGGGTGTCATGATGCTCGCCGCCGGCAAGGGCGCGAAGGTCACGCTCGAAGCCGATGGCGCCGACGAAGAAGCCGCGCTGGCCGCCCTGACGGCGCTCGTCAACGACAAGTTCGGTGAAGGTGAATAATGCCGCGTGAAGCGGTCCCCTCGCGTTCAACGGATTCTTCCATGGCTTCCTTTCTCCTTCACGGCATTCCGGTTTCGCGCGGCATCGCGATCGGCCGCGCGCACCTGCTCACGCCAGCCGCACTCGACGTCAAGCATTACCTGGTCCCTGAAGAACAGGTCGAGGCCGAGGTGCAGCGCCTGCAGGATGCGATCGCCGCCGTCCACCACAATCTGCAGGAACTCTGGACCGGCCTGCCGAAGGATGCGCCGACCGAACTTGGCGCCTTCATCGACGTGCATGCGCTGATCCTGTCCGACCCCATGATCTCGGAAGCGCCGCTGGACATCATCCGTGCGCGCCACTACAACGCCGAATGGGCGCTGGTGACACAGATCGATGAACTCTCGGCGCAGTTCGACGAGATCGAAGACCCCTACCTTCGCGAGCGCAAGTACGACATCCAGCAGGTCGCCGAGCGCGTGCTGAAGGTCTTGACCGGCACCGCGCTGAGCGTCGCGCCGGTGTTTGCCGACGAAGACCAGCCACCGCCACAGATGATCGTCGTGGCCCACGACATCTCGCCGGCCGACATGCTGGCATTTCGCGACCGGTCGTTCATCGGCTTCGTCACCGACGTCGGCGGCCAGAATTCACACACGGCCATCGTCGCGCGCAGCCTGGATATTCCGGCGGTCGTCGGCATGGACCAGGCGTCGCGCCTGGTGGAGCAGGATGACTGGCTGATCGTCGATGGCGACGCCGGCGTCGTCATCTGCAACCCGAGCCAGCTGGTGCTCGAACAATACCGCGCGCGCCAGATCACGATGGCCAAGGCACGCAAGCGCCTGCTCAAGCTCAAGAAAACGCCGGCCATCACGCGCGACGGCACCACGATCACGCTGCTGGCCAATATCGAACTGCCCGATGATTGTCCGGCGGCTCTGGAAGCCGGCGCCAATGGCGTGGGCCTGTTCCGCTCCGAATTCCTGTTCATGGGCCGCGGCGCGCAGGCGCTGCGCATCCCGGACGAAGAAGAACAGTTCGAGCAGTACCGCAAGGCGGTGCTGGCGATGAAGGGCCGCCCGGTCACGATCCGCACGCTCGACGTGGGCGCCGACAAGCCGCTCGACCAGACCGACCACACGGCGCTCAATCCGGCGCTCGGCCTGCGCGCGATCCGCTATTGCCTGGCCGAGCCGCAGATGTTCCTGGTGCAGCTGCGCGCGATCCTGCGCGCGTCGGCCTTCGGCAAGGTGCGCATCCTGATCCCGATGCTTGCGCACGCGTTCGAGATCGACCAGACGCTGGGCATGATCGAGCAGGCCAAGATCCAGCTGCGCGACGAGAAGATCCGCTTCGACGAAGGCATCGAAGTCGGCGCCATGATCGAGATCCCGGCTGCCGCGCTGGCGCTGCCGCTGTTCGTGCGCCGCATGGATTTTTTATCGATCGGTACCAATGACCTGATCCAGTATCTGCTGGCGATCGACCGCGTCGATTACGAAGTGGCGCACCTGTATAATCCGCTGCACCCGGCGGTGCTGCAACTGATCGCCTCGACCATCGCCACGGGCCACAAGGCCGGGCTGGATGTGGCGGTGTGCGGCGAGATGGCCGGCGACGTCAAGCTCACGCGCCTGTTGCTGGGCATGGGCCTGCGCGAGTTTTCGATGCACCCGGCGCAGCTGCTGGCGGTGAAACAGGAAATTTTGAATACCGACCTGGGCGTGGTCACGACCCGTACCCGGCGCATCCTGCGCGCGATGGAGCCGGGTGAAATTGCCAGCGCCGTCGAGCAGTTGCAGACCCTGTGAGTCGCGCGCCGTTGCCATGCCAGGCAACGGCGCCACCACCGCATCATCAATCAAAGCACACAGTCCCATGGGATCTCTAGGAATAGTCACACCGCAGGCGATGCACTTCGCCGAGCCGCTGCGCCTGCAAAGCGGCGCCCAGCTCAGCAACTACACGCTGATGTATGAAACCTATGGCACGCTCAACGCCGACAGGTCCAATGCGGTGCTGGTCTGCCACGCCCTGAACGCCTCGCACCACGTCGCCGGCCAGTACGATTCGCCCAAGAGCGCCGGCTGGTGGGACAATATGGTCGGCCCGGGCAAACCCGTGGACACCGACCGCTTCTTCGTCATTGGCGTGAACAATCTGGGCTCGTGCTTCGGCTCGACCGGCCCGATGCATCTCAATGCCGCCACCGGCAAGCCGTATGGCGCGAGCTTTCCGCTGGTGACCGTGGAAGACTGGGTGACCGCGCAGGCGCTGCTGGCCGACCGCCTCGGCATCGACCAGTTTGCCGCCGTGATGGGCGGCTCGCTGGGCGGCATGCAGGCCCTGTCGTGGAGCATCAAGTTCCCCGAGCGCCTGCGCCACTGCATCGTGATCGCGTCCACGCCGAAGCTGTCGGCCCAGAACATCGCTTTCAACGACGTCGCGCGCCAGGCGATCCTGACCGACCCCGATTACCACGGTGGCGACTTCTATGAGCATGGCGTGGTGCCAAAGAACGGCCTGAAAGTGGCGCGCATGATCGGCCACATCACGTATCTGTCGAACGACGACATGGCCGAGAAATTCGGGCGCAAGTTGCGCAACGCGGCCGAAACCAATGACTACAACTTCGACTTCGGCGTGGACTTCGAGATCGAATCCTACCTGCGCTACCAGGGCGACAAGTTCTCGGAATACTTCGACGCCAATACCTACCTGTTGATTACCAAGGCGCTCGACTACTTCGATCCGGCGCGCGAGTACGACGGCGATCTCGAAAAGGCGCTCGCTGGCACCAAAGCGCAGTTCCTGATCGCGTCGTTTACGACCGACTGGCGCTTCTCGCCCGAGCGCAGCCGCGAGATCGTCGAAGCCCTGATCAGCAACCGGCGCCGCGTGACCTACGCCGAAATCGACGCGCCGCACGGCCACGATGCCTTCCTGCTCGACGATGCGCGCTACATGAACGTGGTGCGCGCGTATTACAACCGCATCGCCCTTGAGCTGGCCCCGGGCGCCATCACCACCGCCACGGAGGCCGCATGAATTTCGCCGACCTCAATACGCTGCGGCCCGACCTCGCTTTCATCGCGCACTGGGTGGGCGAGCGCGCCCACGTGCTCGACGTCGGCTGCGGCGACGGCGCCATGCTGCGCTACCTCGAATCCGGCAAGCGCTGCTCGGGCTACGGCATCGAGATCGCCGACGACAAGGTCCTGGAAAGCACCGCGCGTGGGATCAACGTGATCCAGCACGATATGGAAAAGGGCCTGGGCCTTTTTGGCGACAACACGTTCGACACCGTGCTGTGTCTGAATTCGCTGCAGATGATGCAGCATGTCGAAGGCCTGCTGCGCGACATCGTGCGCGTCGGCCACGAAGCGATCGTCTCGTTCCCGAACTTCGCGCACTGGCCGCACCGCCTGGCGCTGCTGCGCGGGCGCATGCCGGTTTCGCGTGCGCTGCCGTACCAGTGGTATGACACGCCAAACGTGCGCTGCGCCACGATCTACGATTTCCAGGAACTGGCGGTGGAGTGCGGCCTGGAAGTGCTGGAATGCGTGGCGCTGGCCGACGGCAAGGTGGTCAAGTTCCTGCCGAACCTGCGCGGCAGCATGGCGGTCTTCCGCCTGCGTAAAAAAGCGCCGCCGGCAGCGTAACGCGGGGCAGGTTGCGACTTATGTGCGTTGGCGGCTTGAGCGGGGCCGGTACATACGGCATGATCACGTCGATTCTGCGCGGGCGCTGCCCATTTATAACCAATTTTAAGAGGCCGGCTGCCAACAACAGCCTGCCGGAGCCATGATGATGAAACTGAAACAACTAGCCGTTTGTCTGACCCTGTTCGCCGCGACCGGCCTGGCCACGGCGCAGGAGGCCGGCGTCGTCGTCCAGGATGGCATCGAGGTCAAGCCACTGTCGCGCATGCGCGTGCTGGCGCCCGAAGAGCAGGTCAACGAAGCCGCGCGCCTGCAGTACACCGAGATGATGAGCCAGGCCAAGGAGAAAGGCTTGCTGGCCCCGGCCACCGACCCGCAGCTCAAGCGTCTGCGCACGATCGCCCAGCGCATCATCCCGTTCACGCCGCGCTGGAATCCGGTGGCCAGCAAGTGGGACTGGCAGGTCAACCTGATCCAGGCCGACGAGGTCAACGCGTTCTGCATGCCGGGTGGCCGCATCGGCTTCTACACCGGCATCCTCACCAAGCTGCAGCTGACCGACGACGAAGCCGCGGCCATCATGGGCCACGAGATCGCCCACGCACTGCGCGAGCACGGGCGCGAGCGCCTGGCCAAGTCCAACGTCACCGCGCTGGGCGCGCGTGTCGGCGGCGCGCTGTTGTCGGGCATTTTCGGCGTCGATCCCAACCTGACTGCTACCGCGGCCAATGGCCTGGGCAGCATGCTGGTGCTGAAATTCTCGCGCGACGAAGAACGCGAGGCCGACCTGGTGGGCCTGGATATCTCGTCGCGCGCCGGTTACGATCCGCGCGCCGGCATCGTCCTGTGGCGCAAGATGGCCACGCTGAACCAGAGCGCGCCGATGGAAATCCTGTCGACCCACCCGGGCGGCGACACCCGCATCAAGGACATGGAAGCGCACATGAACGTACTGCTGCCGCTGTATGCGCGTGCCAAGAAGACGACGGTCGCCAAGCTGCCGGCCTACAAGAGCACTGCGCTGAATTGAGGCGTTGATGGGCAGTAGCGCCAGGGGCCGTCAGGCCGAAGCCAATGCGGTCGTCCCGCTGCCCCTGCGTGACGGCGTCGCGCCCAGCTATCTGTGGCTGACCGAGACGCGCGCCGGCGGCATGCTGCGCTTTTTATGCGAGCGCTTTCCCGACGTGCCGATGCAATCCTGGGCAGCGCGGCTGGAACGGGGTGAAGTCGTCGACGCGAAGGGCGCGCGGGTGGCGTTCGATACGCCGGTGCGCCAGGGCATGCGCATCTGGTACTACCGCGAGCTCGACGTGCCTGAGGTGCCGATCCCGTTCCAGGAGGCGGTGCTGTTCCAGGATGATCACATCCTGGTCGCCGACAAGCCGCATTTTTTACCAACGATTCCGAGCGGGCGCTTCCTGAGGGAGACGTTGCTGGTGCGTCTGAAGCGCACGCATGACTTGCCGCACCTGGTGCCGATCCACCGGCTCGATCGCGAGACGGCGGGCGTGGTGATCTTTTCGCACAATCCTGTCTCGCGTGGCGCTTACCAGTCGATGTTCCAGAAGCGCGTGGTCACCAAAACCTATGAAGCGATCGCGCCGCTGCTGCAGGGGCGCAGCTTGCCGTTTACGTACCGCAGCCGCATGCAGGATGCGGCGCAGTTCTTTCTCAGCGAAGAAGTGGCGGGCGAACCCAATTCGGAAACCCTGATCGAATTGATCGAGCAGCGCGGGCCGCTGGCACGGTACCGGCTGCATCCGCACACGGGGCGCAAGCACCAGCTGCGCTTGCATCTGGCCTCGCTTGGCGCGCCGATTGTCGGCGACAGCTTCTATCCGGTGGCGCGGCCCTGCGGCAGCGACGATTTCAGCGCGCCGCTGCAGTTGCTGGCGCGCGCCATCGCGTTCGACGATCCGCTCACGCGCCAGGCGCGCAGTTTCGCCAGCCGCTTCGATTTGCGCTGGCCGGCTTGATTACAGGTCGTAGTCGATGATGAGCGGGGCGTGGTCCGAGAACTTCACGTCCTTGTAGACCGAGACGGTTTTGGCGCGCGCCGCGATGCCGGGCGTGGCGACGTGATAGTCGATGCGCCAGCCGACGTTCTTCGCGTAGGCCTGGCCGCGGTTGCTCCACCATGTGTACTGGTCAGGGCGCGCATCCAGGCCGCGGTGCACGTCGACCATCCCCAGCTCGTCGAAGATGCGCGTCATCCATGCCCGTTCCTCGGGCAGGAAGCCTGAATTCTTCAGGTTGCCCTTCCAGTTCTTCAGGTCGATCTCCTTGTGCGCGATGTTCCAGTCGCCGCAGATGACGACTTCGCGGCCTTCGGCCTGCAGTGCCTGCAGATGTGGCAGGAAGACTTCCATGAAGCGGAACTTGGCCAGCTGGCGCTCGGGCGACGAGGAGCCGGACGGGCAGTAGACCGAGATGACGGTCAGGTTGCCGAAGTCGCAGCGCGTGTAGCGGCCTTCCGCATCGAACTCGAGGCAGCCGAAACCGATGCGGTGCTGGTCGGGTTCGGTGCGGCTGTAGACGCCGGTGCCCGAGTAGCCCTTTTTCTCGGCGTAGTGGAAGCGCCCGTGGTAGCCGTGCGGGCGCAGGAAGTCTTCGGTCATGTCGGCTTCCTGGGCCTTGAGTTCCTGGACGCAGATGTAGTCGGCGTCCTGCGTCGCCAGCCAGTCAAAGAAGCCCTTCTTGTGGGCGGAGCGGATACCGTTGAGGTTTGCGGAGATGATTCGTGGCATGAAGATGGTCAGGCAGATGAAAGAGGGCAGGGCGCACCCGGAGGCACGCCGATAGCCGGCAAGTGTAGCGTGTTTTGATGCTTCCCGTCATGCCTTGAGCCTGTTGCTTTATGGGGACTGGCGGTGATGAATGGCAACGATCTGCTACACTGTCAGTCCCCTGCGCGTCGATGGCACGCCGCATTTTCCCTTCCCGATCCCATGAACACTGACAAACCGCTCCCTGCGGACGTCGTCGCTATTCCCGTGCGCGCGCACGATGACGCCACGGCCGCTGAACTCTACGATTTCGTGGAGAACGCCGTCGAAGGGCTGCACCGCGTCGGCCCCGACGGCACCATCCTGTGGGCGAATCGCGCCGAATTGCAGATGCTCGGCTACGGCTGGGAAGACTACGTCGGTCGGCATATCGCCGACTTCCACGAAGACCCGGCCACGATCGACTTCATCCTGCGCACGCTGCTGGCGGGCGAGGCGCTGTACGACCAGCCGGCGCGCCTGCGCTGCAAGGATGGCTCGATCAGGCACGTGCTGATCCACTCGAACGGGCATTTCGTCGACGGCCAGCTGCGCTACACGCGCTGCTTCACGCGCGATGCGTCCGAACGCCATGAGCGCGACCAGGCGCTGGCGCAGCGCGATGCCATGCTGATGGCCGCGCCGGTCGCGGCGGCACTGTTGATGGGGCCCGAGCTGCGCTTCCGGCTGGTGAACAACCGCTACCGCGACCTGATCGACACCAGCAGCATGCTGGGCCAGACCTTCGACGAAGCGTTCCCGCATCTGGGCGGTGCCGGCGTGGCCGACGCGGTCGCGCGCGTCTACGCCAGCGGCGTGTCATACCAGGCCGAGGAGCTGTCAGTCTCGCGCCTGGATGCTGATGGTCAACCGGTCGAGCGCTTCTTCAAGTTCAGCCTGGAGCCGCTGCTGGATCTGGACGGCCGGCCGGAAGGCGTGATCGTGGTGGCGGTCGACGTGACCGAGCACGTGCGCAACCGCCTGGCGATCGAGCATGCCGCCCGCGAGCGCGAGCAGCTGCTGGTCGACCTGGGCGCGGCCAGCCAGGCCAAGGATGAATTCCTGGCGATGCTGGGCCACGAGCTGCGCAATCCGCTCTCGCCGATCGTCACCGCGCTGCAACTGATGCGCATGCGGGGCGATGGCGCATACGGCCGCGAGGGCGAGATCATCCAGCGCCAGGTCGACCATCTGGTGCGGCTGGTGGACGACCTGCTCGACGTCTCGCGCGTCACGCGCGGCAAGATCGAACTGAAGGTCGAGCAGGTCGAGATGGCGCAGGTGACGGGCCGCGCGCTCGAGATGGCGAGCCTGCTGGTCGAGCAGCGCGGTCACCATCTCGAGGTCGATGTCGAAGCGGGCCTGGCGTGGGAAGGCGATCCGGCACGGCTGGTGCAGGTGGTGTCGAACCTCTTGACCAATGCCGCACGCTACACCGAACCGGGCGGCCGGATCTGGCTGCGCGCACGGCGCGACGACGCGGACATGGTCGAGATCAGCGTACGCGACACGGGCATCGGCCTGGCGCCGGACATGCGCGAGCAGGTGTTCGAGCTGTTCTTCCAGGGCAAACGCAGCATCGACCGCGCGGAGGGCGGGCTTGGGATCGGGCTGGCGCTGGTCAGGAACATCGTCGAACTGCATGGCGGCAGCGTCGAAGCGCGCAGCGCAGGGCGCGGCCTGGGCAGCGAGTTCGTGGTGCGCCTGCCGCTGCACGGCGTGACGGGGCTGGCCGTGCCGGTGGCGGTTGTGGCCGTTTCGGCCGGGCCGGCCATCGACAGCGCGCCGCAGCGGGTGCTGGTGGTGGACGACAATGCCGACGGCGCCAATACGCTGGCGCGCCTGCTGACGGCGCACGGGCACATGGTCGAGGTGTATCACGATCCGGTGGCGGCACTGGCGGCGATCGAGCGCTTCCGGCCCGACGTCGCGCTGCTCGACATCGGCCTGCCGGTGCTCGACGGCTACCAGCTCGCCGCGCGCATCCACGCGCTGCCGGCGGGACGCCTGTGCCGGCTGGTCGCGCTGACCGGGTACGGCCAGGCCACGGACCGTGCGCGCAGCCAGGCCAGCGGCTTCGCGGCGCACATGGTCAAGCCGATCAGCGGGGCCGAAGCACTACGGGTCGTCGCCGGCAGGGCCGTGAGCGATTAAAATAGCCGCTTTCGACATCCAGGGAGAAGTACATGACTGATCTGCGCCAGCAATTCATCGGGTTTTCGGTCGAGGCCGAAGTATTGAAGTTCGGCCAATTCACGACCAAGGCCGGGCGCCTGTCGCCCTACTTCTTCAACGCCGGCCTGTTCCACGACGGCGCCACGCTGGGCAAGCTGGCTCAGTTCTACGCGCAGACGCTGCTCGACTCGGGCGTCGAATTCGACATGCTGTTCGGCCCGGCCTACAAGGGCATCACGCTGGCCTCCGCCACGGCAGTGGCCCTGGCCGCGAAAGGCCGCGACACGTCGTACGCGTACAACCGCAAGGAAGCGAAAGACCACGGCGAAGGCGGCACGATCGTCGGCGCCAAGCTGCAGGGCAAGGTCGTGATCATCGACGACGTGATCAGCGCCGGCACCTCGGTGCGCGAATCGGTCGCCATGATCCGCGCCGCCGGCGCCGAGCCAGCCGCCGTGTTGATCGCACTGGATCGCATGGAGCGCTCGGGCACGGATGACGCGCTCTCCGAACTGTCGGCAGTCCAGGAAGTCTCGCGCGAATTCAACATCCCGGTGATCTCGATCGCCAACCTGGCCGACCTCTTCACCTACCTCGACACCCACACCGCCGACCCCCGCCTGTCGCAACACAAAGACGCCGTCTCCGCCTACCGCACCCGCTACGGCATCCAAAAGCAATAGCCCAACAATGAGGGTCAGAGTAGATTTGTTGGGCAATTACCCAAAGTTGTCAAACAATTCGACTCTGACCCTAATTTAGATTGGTGGAAACTCTTGCAAATTAATTAGGGTCAGAGTCGACTTATTGGGCAATTTTCTAGAGTTGTCAAACAATTCGACTCTGACCCTCATTGTTTATGTGCTTATAGGAATCGATTTATTTTCCGCTTGGAATATCGCTTGTCAGTTTAATGATTTGACCAGGAATCGAATCAGCTTTCCTGCTTTGTGGACAGTTTGGGCCATCCAAACAAATAGGGTCAGAGTCGAATTGTTGGGCAATTGCTCGCGGTCGCCCGATAAGTGGGGACAGAGTCCCTAGGCTGGGCAATTGCTGTGGGTAAAAATGAATCAGGGTCAGCGTCGCATTGCTGGCAATTGTGGGCAATTGCTCAATAATTCGACTCTGACCCTAATTGAGGGGGAAGGGTTAGCTGGTCAGCTTTTTCTTCAGTAGTTCGGTCACTTGCGCTGGGTTGGCTTTGCCTTTGGAGGCTTTCATGGCCTGGCCGATCAGGGCGTTGATCGCTGCTTCTTTGCCGGCGCGGTATTGTTCGACGGATTTGGCGTTGGCGGCCAGGACTTCGTCGACAATGGCTTCCAGTGCGCCCGTGTCGGAGATCTGTTTCAGGCCTTTCTGGTCGATGACGGTGTCGGCCAGCGCTTCGTCGTCCGATTTCGCATCCCACATTGCTGCGAAGACTTCTTTTGCGGCCTTGTTCGAGATCGTGCCGTCGGCGATGCGCTTGAGCAGCAGCGCCAGTTGCGCGGCGCTCACTGGCGAAGCCTGCAGCTCGACGCCTTCGCGGTTCAGCGTCGACGACACGTCGCCCATCATCCAGTTGGCAGCCGACTTCGCGTTTTCTTTCCCGGCGTTCGCCACCACCGCTTCGTAGTACGTCGCCATCGTCTGCGACGACGTCAGGACCAGGCTGTCGTATTCGGGCAGGCCGTACTCACCCGTGAAGCGTGCGCGCATGGCGCCTGGCAGTTCCGGCATCTCCGCTTTCACGCGCTCGATCCAGTCCTGGCCGATTGCCAGCGGCGGCAGGTCGGGGTCGGGGAAGTAGCGGTAATCCTGCGCGTCTTCTTTCGTGCGCATCGAGCGCGTTTCTTTGCGGTCCGGGTCCCACAGGCGCGTGGCCTGGATGACCTTGCCGCCGTCTTCGATCAGTTCGATCTGGCGCCGCACTTCGTAGTGGATCGCTTCTTCCATGAAGCGGAACGAGTTCAAGTTCTTGATTTCGCAGCGCGTGCCGAATTCCTGCTGGCCGACCGGGCGCACCGAGACGTTGACGTCGCAGCGGAACGAGCCCTCTTGCATATTGCCGTCGCAAACACCCAGCCACATCACCAGCGAGTGCATCGCCTTGGCATACGCCACCGCTTCGGCAGCGCTGCGCATTTCAGGCTCGGACACGATTTCCAGCAGCGGCGTGCCGGCGCGATTCAGGTCGATCCCGCTCATGCCCGCATAGTCTTCGTGCAGCGACTTGCCCGCGTCTTCCTCGAGGTGGGCGCGGGTCAGGTTGACCGTCTTCATTTCGAGCTTGCCGTCTTTTTCGTAGGCGAAGGTCAGCGTGCCACCCTGGACCACCGGATCGGCGAACTGGCTGATCTGGTAACCCTTCGGCAGGTCAGGATAAAAGTAGTTCTTGCGCGCGAAGACCGACTCCGGCGCGATGGTGCCGCCGACCGCCAGGCCGAAACGGATCGCGCGTTCGACCGCGCCGCGGTTCAGCACCGGCAGCACGCCTGGCAGCGCCAGGTCGACCGGGCTGGCCTGCGTGTTCGGCTCGGCGCCGAAACGGATCGCGCTGCCGCTGAAGATTTTCGATTGGGTCGTGAGCTGCACGTGGTTCTCAAGACCGATGACGACTTCCCATTGCATAGTGTTCTCTCTTTGTTCTGTGTCGGCGCGAATCAAACGCCGTCCGGCGTGCGCGTATGCCAATCGGTCGCGAGCTGGTACTGGTGCGCGATGTTGAGCAGCTTGGCTTCGGCGAAGTAGTTGCCGATGATTTGCAGGCCGACCGGCCGCTTGCCGTTCTTCTCGCCGGCGCCGAAGCCGCACGGGATCGACATGCCGGGCAGGCCCGCCAGGCTGGTCGAGAGCGTGTAGATGTCGGCCAGGTAGTTCGCCACCGGGTCGTTCGACTTGGCGCCCAGGTCCCACGCCACGGTCGGCGCGACCGGGCCCATGATCACGTCGCACTTGTCGGCGAACGCAGCCTGGAAGTCGTCGGCAATCAGGCGCCGGATCTTCTGCGCCTGCACGTAATAGGCGTCGTAGTAGCCGTGGCACAGTACATAGGTGCCCACCAGGATGCGGCGCTTGACCTCGGTGCCGAAACCTTCGGCGCGGGTTTTGCGGTACATGTCCTGCAAATCCTTGTACTCGCTGGCGCGGTGGCCATAACGTACACCGTCAAAGCGCGACAGGTTCGACGAGGCTTCGGCCGGCGCGATGATGTAATAGGTCGGGATCGACAGCGCGGTCTTCGGCAGCGAGATGTCCACCAGCGTCGCGCCCAGTTTCACGAACTGTTCGAGCGCCGCGCGCACGGCAGCTTCGACGTCGCCCGCCAGGCCTTCGCCGAAATACTCGGCCGGCACGCCGATGCGCAGCCCGGTCAACGGGTGATCCAGCGCGCGCGCGTAGTCTTCCGCGACGTTGCCCTGGTCGACCGTCAGGCTGGTCGAATCGCGCTCGTCGAAGCCGATCATTTCGTTCAGCAGCAGCGCGCAATCCTCGGCGCTCTGGGCGATCGGACCGCCCTGGTCGAGCGACGAGGCAAACGCGATCATGCCGAAGCGCGATACGCGCCCGTACGTTGGCTTGATGCCGGTGACGCCGCAGAACGCGGCCGGCTGGCGGATCGAGCCGCCGGTGTCGGTGGCGGTGGCCGCCGGCGCCAGGCGCGCAGCGATCGCCGCCGCCGAGCCGCCCGACGAGCCGCCCGGCACCGCTGTCGTGTCCCATGGATTCTTCACTGCGCCGTAGGCCGAGTTTTCATTGGCCGAGCCCATCGCGAATTCGTCGAGGTTGACCTTGCCCAGCGTGACCATGCCGGCATTGCGGAAGCGCTCGACCACGGTCGCATCGAACGGGCTGACGTAGCCCTCGAGCATCTTCGAGCCGGCCGTCGTGCGCCAGTCGCGCGTGACGAAGATGTCCTTGTGCGCGATCGGCACGCCGGTCAGCGGGCCGGCCGTGCCGGCGGCGAAGCGCACGTCGGCCTCGGCGGCCTGGGCCAGCGAGCGCGCGTGGTCCACGTGCAGGAAGGCGTTATGCTCGCTGGCGTCGATGCGGCCGAGGTAGTGGCGCGTCAGTTCGGTGCTCGAGATCTGCTTCGAGTGCAGGAGCGCGGACAGCTCCTTGAGGGTCTTGTTATGCATGTGCGTGTCGATTCTAAAAGCGGATTCGTGAGCGATTCAAAAGCCGGGATTACTCGATGACTTTCGGCACCAGATACAGGCCGTCCTGCGCTTTCGGGGCCGGCGCCTGGTAATCGTCGCGGTGGTTCTGTTCGGTCACCACGTCGTCGCGCAAGCGCAGCGGCAGGGCGAGGATCGCCGACAGCGGCTGGGCCAGTGGCGCCACGCCGGTGGTGTCGACCGCCTGCATCTGCTCGGCCAGCGCGAAAATGCCGTTCAGCTCGGTCAGGGCGATTTCGGCATCGGCCTCGCTCATCTCGAGCTGGGCCAGGTTGGCAATGCGTTTTACGTCAGATAGGGTCAGGGACATGGCAAGGTGGCGCGGCCCAAGGCTACGCAGAATGTGATTAGGCGAATAAAGAATGTTGGCAAGTTGTCAGCGAACAGCATTTTAAAGTTGATAAAACCCTTCAAATATCGCGCAAACCGCTTGCAATTCGGTGGGGAAATCCACCTGTATTGGGCATGTAAACGACAAATTATAAGGTAGAATGGCGGGCTAATGCGTTGTCGTGCCGAAAGCTATGGCTCCCGCGCAATGAAAGTCCGCGGTGCCCTCGGTTGGCAGGTGCGGCACAGAATCCCCGATCAATGTTTAGGCGCACATTGATGCGCATCAGGACACCCATGTTTGGTTTTTTACGCAGCTATTTCTCGAACGACCTCGCCATTGACCTCGGTACCGCCAATACGCTGATTTACGTGCGTGGCCTGGGTATCGTGCTGGACGAGCCGTCGGTCGTCGCGATCCGCCAGCAGGGCGGGCCAAATGGCAAGAAGACGATCCAGGCGGTCGGCAAGGAAGCCAAGCAGATGCTGGGCAAGGTGCCGGGCAATATCGAGGCGATCCGCCCGATGAAGGATGGCGTGATCGCCGACTTCACCGTCACCGAACAGATGCTCAAGCAGTTCATCCGCATGGTGCACGAGTCCAAATTCTTCCGCCCGTCGCCACGCATCATCATCTGCGTGCCGTGCGGTTCGACCCAGGTCGAGCGCCGCGCAATCCGTGAATCGGCGCTTGGCGCCGGCGCCTCGCAGGTGTACCTGATCGAAGAGCCGATGGCTGCGGCCATCGGCGCTGGCCTGCCAGTGTCGGAAGCGACCGGCTCGATGGTGGTCGACATCGGCGGCGGCACCACCGAAGTGGGCATCATCTCGCTGGGCGGCATGGTCTACAAGGGCTCCGTGCGCGTGGGCGGTGACAAGTTCGACGAAGCCATCGTCAACTACATCCGCCGTAACTACGGCATGCTGATCGGCGAACAGACCGCCGAAGCGATCAAGAAGGCGATCGGCTCGGCGTTCCCGGGTTCGGAAGTCAAGGAGATGGAAGTCAAGGGCCGCAACCTGTCCGAAGGCATCCCGCGCTCGTTTACCATTTCGAGCAACGAGATCCTCGAAGCGCTGACCGACCCGCTGAACCAGATTGTCTCGGCCGTCAAGAACGCGCTGGAACAGGCCCCGCCCGAACTGGGCGCCGACATCGCCGAAAAGGGCATGATGCTCACCGGCGGCGGCGCGCTGCTGCGCGACCTGGATCGCCTGCTGATGGAAGAAACCGGCCTGCCGGTGCTGGTGGCCGAAGACCCGCTGACCTGCGTGGTGCGCGGCTCGGGCATGGCGCTGGAACGGATGGACAAACTCGGTTCCATCTTCTCGTACGAATAAGCCGCACGTGGTCTTCCAGGACGGGCAGGGCGTGCGGTCACAAGCTGCGCGCATCTGCCCGTCTTGATATGAACTCCCGCGTTACCACCACCAGAGCTCATGGAATATAGTCCTCCGCCGCTGTTCAAACAAGGCGCGCCCGCGCGTGTCAAGGTGACGGTGTTCGCGCTGATCGCGATCGTTCTGCTGGTGGTCGATGCCCGTATGGGGCTTCTTGCCGGCGTGCGTACGGTCGCCGCCACCGTGCTGTATCCGATGCAGATGGCCGCCATGCTGCCACGCGATGCAGTGGGCAATATGGGCGTTTATTTCTCGTCGGTCTCCACGCTGCAAAAACAGGTCCAGGCGCTGAAGAACCAGGAGCTGGCCCAGTCCCGCCTGCTGCAGCAGGCGCAGTTCCAGATGGCCGAGAACATCCACCTGCGGCGCCTGATGGACGGCAAGCAGCAACTGCCCGTGCAATCGCAGATGGCCGAAATCCTGTACGACGCGCGCGATCCGTCGACGCGCCGCATCGTCATCAACCGCGGCTCGCGCGACGACGTCACGCCCGGCCTGCCGGTGATCGACCATGCCGGCGTGGTGGGGCAGGTCACGCGCGTGTTCCCGTTCACGTCCGAAGTGACGCTCCTGACCGACAAGGACCAGGCCATTCCCGTGCAGGTGCTGCGCAGCGGTTTGCGCAGCATCGTGTACGGCCGCGGTCATTCCGGCCAGCTCGACCTGCGCTTCGTGGCCCAGGATGCCGACATCCAGGTTGGCGACGTGCTGGTCACGTCGGGCCTGGACGGCATGTATCCGGCCGGCCTGGCCGTGGCGCGCGTGACGCAGGTTGAAAAAGCGACCGGTTCGTTCGGCCGCGTGGTCGGCCTGCCGCTGGCCGGCATCGACCGCAATCGCCAGGTGCTCGTGATCATGTCGAACCACGCCTTGCCAGCGCGTCCGCCGCAGGAAACGCCGCCAACCGGCAACCGCCGCAAGTTGCCGGCAATGGCGCCGGTGCCGACGCCGCCGTTGCCCGCGTCGCCATTGCCGGCGGCTGGTGCGCCAACCGCGGTGCAGTCGCCGGTTGCGCCGGCGGCGCCGGTCACCCCGGGCGCCGCGCCAGGTACTGCACCGGTGCCGGCCGCATCGACGCCGGCCGCGCCTAGGCCGGCCGCACCGACCCCAACCCGATAAGCCACCATGCCAGGTAACCGCCCGCATTACATCCTGCTGCCCGTCAGCCCGCTGTTCATCACGTTCAGCCTGGTGTGCGCCTTCATGCTCAACCTGATGCCGTGGGGCCGCTGGCTCGGCGCGCCCGACTTCGTCGCACTGGTGCTGGTCTTCTGGGGCATCCACCAGCCGCGCAAGGTCGGCATCGGCGTCGCCTTTTGCATGGGCCTCCTGATGGACGTGCACGATGCGAGCCTCCTGGGCGAGAACGCACTGGCCTATACGCTGCTGTCGTACTTCGCCATCATGATCCACCGCCGGGTGCTGTGGTTCCCGACGCTTACCCAGGCCATGCACGTGTTCCCGCTGCTCCTGATGGCGCAGGCGATCCAGCTGATCGTGCATTTCATCGTCTCCGGGCGCTTTCCGGGCCTGCTGCAGTTCATCGAGAGCGTGGTGGCGGTGATCCTGTGGCCCGTGATCACCTGGCTGCTGCTGGCGCCCCAGCGCCGCGCGGTCGACCGCGACCACACCCGTCCGATCTGACCGACCTGAATCGACCAATAAGCGCATGACCGAATTCAAAGACAGCGATCGCGAGATCCACCAGTTCCGGATGCGCCTGACGGTGCTGATCGGCCTGGTCTTCATTTGCTTTGGCCTGCTCGTCGCGCGTGTCGTGTGGCTGCAGGTGCTGCACCACGACCAGTACGCCGCCCAAGCCGAGGACAACCGCATCGCGCTGGTGCCGATCGTGCCCAACCGCGGCCTGATCGTCGACCGCAACGGCGTGGTCCTGGCGCGCAATTATTCGGCCTACACCCTCGAACTGACACCGTCCAAGCTGCAGGCGAACATGGAGTCGGTGATCGACGAACTGGCCAAGCTGGTGCAGATCGAGCCGCGCGACCGGCGCCGCTTCAAGCGTTTGCTGGAAGAGTCGCGCAGCTTCGCCAGCGTTCCGCTGCGCACGCGCCTGACCGATGACGAAGTGGCGCGCTTCACGGCCCAGCGCTTCCGCTTTCCCGGCGTCGAAGTGCAGGCGCGCCTGTTTCGCCAGTATCCGATGGGCGAGGTGGCCTCGCACGTGATCGGCTATATCGGCCGCATCAACCAGAAGGAAGCCGACGCGCTGGAAGAGAGCGACGATGCTGCCAATTACAACGGCACCGACCACATGGGCAAGGAAGGTGTGGAGAAGCGCTACGAGCGCCAGCTGCACGGCCAGACCGGCTACGAGCAGGTCGAGCGCTCCGCTGGCGGGCGCGCCATCCGCACGCTGCGCCGCACGGCGCCAACGCCAGGCAGTAACCTGATCCTGTCGATCGACATCGAACTGCAAAAGATCGCCGAAGAAGCGTTTGGTGACCAGCGCGGCGCCCTGGTGGCGATCGAACCGGCCACCGGCGACGTGCTGGCCTATGTGTCGCGCCCCGGCTTCGATCCGAACCTGTTCGTCGACGGCATCGATACCCAGAGCTGGAACGAACTCAATACTTCGCTCGACAAACCACTGATGAACCGGCCGCTGTCGGGCACCTATCCGCCCGGGTCGACCTTCAAGCCGTTCATGTCGCTGGCAGCGCTCGAGCTGGGGTTCCGCCGGCCGCAGGATGCGATCCGCGACCCCGGTTTCTTCATGCTGGGCGGGCACCGCTTCAACGATGACAAGCCGGGCGGCCATGGCATCGTCAATATGTACCACTCGATCGCCCACTCGTGCGACACCTATTACTATCAGCTGTCCAACGAGATGGGCATCGATAACATCTCGAAGTTCATGCGCGAATTCGGCTTTGGCCAGCCGACCGGGATCGACCTCGATTACGAAAAGACGGGCGTGCTGCCCTCGAAGGAGTGGAAGGCCGAGCGTTTCAAGCGCAGTCCTGCAGCCCAGAAGTGGGTCGGCGGCGACACCATTTCGGTGTCGATCGGCCAGGGCTTCAACAACTACACGATGCTGCAACTGGCGCATGCGACCGCGATCCTGGCCAACAATGGCGTGGTGATGAAGCCGCACCTGGTCAAGATGATCGAGGATGGCGCCACGCGCGAGCGCACGCTGACCGTGCCGAAGGAAACCCGGCGCCTGGCCATGAAGCCCGAGCACATCGCCTTCATCAAGGATGCGATGGCGGGCGTGATTCGCGAAGGCACCGGCCAGAAAGCCTTTGCCGGCGCCCTGTACACGGCCGGCGGCAAGACCGGCACCGCCCAGGTGATCGGCCTGCGCGGCAAGAAATACAATGCCAACGCGATCGATGAACGCCACCGCGACAATGCGCTGTTTACCGTGTTTGCGCCGGCCGAGCAGCCGCGCATCGCGCTGGCGATGGTCGTCGAAAATGCCGGCTTTGGCGGCGCCGTGGCCGCGCCGATCGCGCGCAAGGTGCTCGATTACGCCATCCTGGGCAAGCGCCCGGCGCCGCCGGCCGAACCAAAAAAGGCCGAGCGCCCCGTCACCGTCAAGAAGACCGCGCCAGCGCCAGCACCAGCGCCCGTGACCGCACCGCTCCAGACGGCCAGCGTGTCCGCCGTCACCCGAACCGAGTAAACCATGGCCCATATCCCAGAACGGCGTTCGCTGCGGCGGCGCCTGCGCCCCTATTTCACGGTATTCGACTTGCCGCTGACGCTGATCCTGGCGGTCCTGGTCACGATCAGCATGGTCACCATGTCGTCGGCCGGCGCTGACTTCCCGGACCGGGTCGAGCACCAGATCCGTAACTTCCTGCTGTCGTTTGCCGTGATGTGGATCGCCGCGAACATCGCGCCGCAAACGCTGATGCGTCTGGCCGTGCCGATCTATACCATCGGCGTGGCGCTGCTGCTTGCAGTGGCCATGTTTGGCCTGATCAAGAAGGGCGCGCGGCGCTGGCTGCACATCGGCGTGATCGACATCCAGCCGTCCGAGATCATGAAGATCGGCGTGCCCCTGATGCTGGCCTGGTATTTCCAGACCCGGGCGCAGGTCGCGAGCTGGAAGAATTACCTGGTCGCCGGGGCGCTCCTGATGATCCCGGTGGCGTTCATCATGAAGCAGCCTGACCTGGGCACGTCGCTGCTGGTGGCATCGTCGGGCCTGTACGTGATCTTCCTGGCCGGCCTGTCGTGGAAGGCCATCGCCGCCGTGTCGGTACTGGGGCTGGCCGGCCTGCCGGTGGGCTGGTCGATGATGCACGACTACCAGCGCGAGCGGGTGATGACGCTGATCGATCCCACTTCCGACCCGCTGGGCAAGGGCTTCCACATCATCCAGTCGATCATTGCGATCGGCTCCGGTGGTGTGAGCGGCAAGGGCTATATGAAGGGCACGCAGGGTTACCTGGAATTCGTGCCCGAGCGGACCACCGACTTCGTGTTCTCGGTATATTCGGAAGAATTCGGCCTGATCGGCAACCTGTTCCTGCTGTTCGTGTACCTGCTCCTGATCGGGCGCGGCCTGATGATCGCGGCCAATGCAGCCAATACCTTCGGGCGCCTGCTGGCCGGGTCGATCTCGATGATTTTCTTTACCTATGCCTTTGTCAACATGGGCATGGTGGCGGGCATCCTGCCCGTGGTCGGGGTGCCGCTGCCCTTCATGAGCTATGGCGGCACTGCCTTTATCACACTCGGCCTTGGCGCCGGCATATTGATGAGTATTCAAAGACACCGTAAACTGGTGAAGACTTAACTAGCAGGAGGACTGCCAATGGGCGTTCGCAAAAACATCCCGGCGGTCGTAGCGGTTGCCTTTCTTGTCACGGCGTGCAGCAGTACCGGTGAACACAAGCGCTTGTCGCCATTCCCGTGGCCGCACAAGCCCACCGCCAAGCACGGCCCCGCGCCCAAGTTGCCGCCCGCCAATTCAGGGCGGGGCGGCTACTACAAGGACGACGGCCCGGGCGAGAATCCGCCCGACGGCCTGCTCGAGACGCCCGACGCGGTCGTCGTGGCCGAACCGTTCAACAAGTTCACCAGCCGTCCCTACACGGTGCTGGGCAAGACCTACACGCCACTGGGCAACGATGAACGGTTGACCCAGCGCGGCATCAGCACCTGGTATGGCAAGAAATTCCATGGCCAGCGCACGGCCTCCGGTGAGCTCTACGACATGTACAAGATGACGGGGGCGCACCCGACGCTGCCGATTCCGTCGTACGTGCGCGTGACCAGCCTGGAAAGCGGCCAGTCGGTGGTCGTGCGCATCAACGATCGCGGCCCGTTCCATTCCACGCGCATCATCGACGTGTCGTACACGGCCGCGCTGAAACTGGGCCTGCTCGGCAACGGCAGCCACGAGGTCGAGATCGAGCGCCTGTTCCCGGGCGATCCGATCGTCAATCCCGCGCAGATTGCCGCCGCGCGGCGTGAAGCGACATCGCAGGCGCAATCGGCGCCGCCCGAGATCGCTGCGCTGATGCTCGAAGACCGGGTGCAGTCCGACAGCGGCGCCGTCGTGCGCCTGGTGGAGCCGGCAACACCGGCAACACCGGCGGCGCCGGCGGCGCGCGCCGCTACTGGCGAGTATTACATCCAGCTTGGCGCGTATGGCCGCAGTGGTACCGCCGAAGCGATCAGCGGCCAGATCACCCGCGCCGGCGTGGACGTGGGCAGACTCGAAGTGGTGAAGGTGGGGGCATTCAATCGCCTGTACGGCGGGCCGTATCCGACGCGTGCCGAGGCGGTCGAGGCGATGGACGCACTACCGGCTTCGTTGGGGTTGAAGCCGATCGTCGTGCGGCGCTGACGTCTCGCCGCCTCTTTACGAACTGTCTTATGCAGCCGCGCGCTTGCTGCGGCGACGCACGGCGCCCAGACCGGCCAGACCGGCGAGCGCCAGCAGGATGCTCGATGGCTCCGGCACTTCAGCGGCTGCCACGACTTCCGTGTAATCCAGCAGCAGCTGCGAGTTGGTCAGAATCAGGTCGCCCGCGACTTTCAGGTTCAGCGTCAACTGGTCGCTGCGCAGCAGTTCGTCGATGATCGACTGGTTCGAGATAATGCCGCTGATCGTGAAAGCGCCGGTGTAGTCGCGGGTGATGGTCGTGGTGTCGGTCCAGCTCTTCGTATAAAAGGCGTAGCAGTGGTGGTAGAAGCAACCCTTGCCTTCATACTTGGCATGAAGTGGGCTGGAGGTGGTCTTGCTCGATTCGGTCAGTGCAGTGCTGCCCGTGCCGAGAACGACGTCGCCGATCGACAGCGCAGCGCTTTCCTGCTGGCTCGTGCGTTCTACCGTCGCGTATTTTGTCAGATAACGTGCGAAGCTCACCGCGGTATGGGGCCGCCAGCCCGTCATGCTGCTGCCGGTAGAGACCGGGGCCGACGTCGTGAACATATCGTTTCCATCATCACGGAACGAGAACGAGTACGCCAGGCTGTTGACCGTGTAGTCGGTCGGCAGGAACGATTTGCCACTGAACACGGCGCTGTAATTGTTATTTGCCAGGTCGCTCGACGCGAACGCGCCGGTCATGGCGATTGGGGTGGCCAATGCTGCAGCGGAGATGGTGCACAGGGTGGTCAGCAAAGCGGTGGTGATCAGTTTTTTCATGGCAAGTTCGAAGTTTTAATTTAAGAAACAATAATTTGTATATAGCAATCATCATGCCAGCTCTACAACTCATTGATTATAAACAATCTTATTTTCTTAAAAAAAATTAGTGTAAAGAAATTCGACACTTTTTAGCGTCTGCGCACTACGCATGGACGAAAAAAAGCGCACCCGCAGGTGCGCCATCGATGGGCGGCAGTACGATTCAGCTGCAACGAGTGAGGGCAACGCCGCTGTAGTTGTCGGCAATGCCAGACAATCGGTCGTGCTCGGCAGCATCGATCTGGCGATACTGGTAGCCGGCGCGCGTCACTTGCGGTCCGCGCGGCATGATGCGCACGCCGCGCACGCCCTGGCGCTGCAGGTCGGCCACGAGCTTTTGCGCCGCACCGTCCGACTTGAACACGCCGAGCGAAATCCCATAGCGTAGTGGCGACGTGTCGTTCTGCATGATGAAGAAGTTGGTCACCCCGCGTTCCTTCAACTCGGCGACGCGGCGCTGGGCGCCTTCGCGGCCGCCGTTCGGTGGCAGATAGACGAGACGGCTCGTCACTTCCTGGAACGGTATCTCGATGCGCGACTGGCGCGGCGCCAGGCCAAGCCGTGCGACACGGGCCTCGAAGCGGCGCGCATCGGCCGTGCTGAACGGGCCGGCCTGCACGCAGGCGACCAGATCCCGAGCAACTGGCACTGGCACTGGTGCTGGCGCGGGCGCTGGCTCGGGCAGGGGCGCGGCCACCTCGGCTTGCGGCGCCGGTGCAGCGCTCGCCGCCGCCTGCCTGGCTTGCACCGGCGTGAGCTGCTGCATGCGTTCGGGCGAGAGTTGATTCTTCAGGCGCGCCGGCTCGCGCGCCGCATCGGCCGGCTGCCCAAGCAGGCCCTGGCCATACGCCAGCAATACCCCATTGGCGCCCAGCAGCACCCAGAACAAGAATTTCAGCACTGCATATCTCCCGTCGAGCCGGCGGCTGCTGCATGCAGGCCGACCAGTACGATGTTATCGACCACCTGGTGCCCAACCTTGAGGGCCGGCGCGATATGGGGTGCGGCGCCGCCCGAGATGATGCAGATGGCGCCACCCAGTCCGGCCACCGCACGCTCGATCGCGCCCGCCTGCGCCGAGAGCAGGCCGGACAGGATCGCATCATGCGTGTTGTCGCCAAACAGCGGCGGCAGTGCGCCCGCATCGACCTGCGGCAGTTGCGCCGTGTTGCGCGCCAGGCTCGCGGCCATCAAGGCCAGGCCGGGCAGGATCATGCCGCCGATGAAGCGGCCGTCGGCGCGTACCGCGTCGACCGTGGTTGCGGTGCCGCAGGTGGCCACGATCAGGTTTTGGCCGGGCACCAGTGCGCGCGCGCCGATGGCGGCGGCAAAGCGATCGCACCCGAGCCGCGCCGGCTCGCGGTAGCCGTTGGTGACGCCTGCGCGCTGCGGCGTGGACGCGAACCACTCGACCTGCGCATGCGCCGGCAGCAGGGCGGCGATGCGTGCGGCCAGCGCGGGACCCGCCACGTTCGAGACCAGCACGCGCGTGACGCCGGCCCAGTCGGACGCCAATGCATCCAGCCCGGCATGCGTTACTGCACCAGTGCCCGACCAGGCGCCAGGCGCCGCGCCGGCGTCTGCCAGCGCCCACTTGACGCGGGTATTGCCGGCATCGATCAGCAGCATCATGCTTTTACCCGCAGCGAGACGTCGCCGGCCATCACGGTGATGCGGCCTTCGGCCGTATCGAGCAGCAAGCGCCCGCTATCGTCGACACCGGCCGCGCGGCCTTCATGCAGCACGACACCGCCATCAAGCAGAACGACGGTCTCGCCCTGCCACGCATGGCGCAGGTTCCAGCGCGCGCTGAAGGCGGCAAACCCGCGCGCGGTAAATTCGCGCAGGCAGTCGGCCAGGCCATCCAGGAGCGCCGCCATCAACGCGTCACGGTCCATGCGCGCCAGCCATGGCATGCCGGCCGCGCTGCGGCCCAGCTGCGCTTCCATTGTGTCGGGCATCAACAGGTTCAGGCCAATGCCGATCACGCACCAGGTGCCGCCGCCAGGGGCGGACCAGGTGCCGCCGCCAGGGGCGGACTGGGTTTCGATCAGGATGCCGGCCAATTTGTCGCCATCCTTGAGGACATCGTTCGGCCACTTTAACTGCACCTGCTGGCCCAGCGTGCCAAGCGTGTCGGCCAGCGCCACGCCCACCGCCAGCGGCAGGCCAAGCAGTGCCTGTGGCCCGCCGTCGAAGCGCCAGGCCAGCGAAAACGTCAGCGAGCCTTCGGGCGACGACAGCCAGCTGCGCCCGGCGCGCCCGCGGCCGGCGCTTTGGTGTTCGGCCACCAGCAGCAGCGGGGCGGCAAGTGTGTCGGCGCGCGCGAGCAGGTCGGCGTTGGTCGACCCGGTCTGCGCCACGACTTCAACGGCGACGCCTGCGCGCGACAGGGCGGCGATGGCGGCGGCGTTCATGGTTGCTCCCGGCGCGGCTTGGTCGGCGCGCGCGCAAAGAGACGATCAAAGAGGGCGTTGGGCATCAGGCGCAGCAGCTTGGCGACGACGCCCATCTGCCACGGCAGCACGCGGTAACTGTCGCCGCGCGCAATCGCGGCGACAGCCCGCGTGGCAAAGCGTTCGGGGGGCATCAAAAAGGGCATGGGAAAGCGGTTGGCACGGGTCATGGGGGTATCGATGTAGCCGGGCGCGATGGTCACCACGCGAATGTTCGACGGCCGCAGTTCCACGCGCAGCGCTTCGCAATAGCTGTGCAGCGCGGCCTTGCTGGCGCAGTAGGCGCCGGCGCCGCGCATACCGCGAATGCCGGCCACGCTGCCGATGCCGACCAGGCGGCATGGGCTCGACTGGGTTTTCATGGGGGCGATGAACGGCGCGAACGTCGCCACCGTGGCATTCACATTGGTGGCGAAGACGGCGTCGAACACGGCCAGGTCGTCGGCCTGTTCGGTCAGCGTGCCCTGCGAGATGCCGGCGCAGGCGATGACGATGTCGGCGCCGCCGTTTACGGCGATGAAATCCTGCGCTGCAGCGGCGAGGGCCGCGCGATCGAGCACGTCGACTGCATATACCTGGTGGCGCGATGAATCAGGGAGCGATTGACGCAGTTGGTCGAGCGCGTCGCGCCGCCGGCCGAGCAGGCCCAGTGTCGCGCCGCGCGCGGCATATTCGCGCGCCAGCGCGGCGCCGATGCCGCTCGAGGCGCCGGTGATGAAGACGCGCTTCGCCGGCAGCGACATGCCGGATCAGCGCTGGTTGCGCACGATGGCGACGTCGATGCCGCTGTCGAGCAGTTTGGCGCGTGCGCGGTTGACGGCTTCGACCTGCGTGAACGGGCCAACGCGCACACGGTGCAGCACGCCGCTGTCGGTCGTGCGGTCGGTGATCGCGGCCTCGAAGCCCAGCAGGGCCAGCTTGGCGCGGGTGTTTTCGGCGTCCGACATTTCACGGAATGCACCCGCTTGCAGGTAATAAATGTAGCCGTCGGTGACGGCGGCTGCCGCCGGCGCTGCGGCGACCGTGTTGACGGGTGCCTGCGATGGCGCCGGCGTCGGCGCGCGGCGCGGTGCCTGCATGCCGGCGATCGCGGCGCCCAGTGGATCGGCGTCTGCGGGCGCTGCAGCTGGCGCGGCAGGTGCGGCCGGCACTGCCGGTGCGGCAGCTGGTGCACTCGGTGCCGGCTTGGGCGTCTCGCGCACCGGTGTGCGGGTACCGTACAGCGGCTTGTTCGGGTCGTTGGCCTGGCTCGGCTCGAGGTCGGCCGGGCGCCCCATCTTGTTGGAGCGGTCGGTGAAGGGCGAGGCACCCTTGGTGATCACGAGTGCGACCGCCACTGCGATGCCCAACCCGATGATCAGGCCGATGATGATGCCCGTCAGGGTGCTGCCGCGCTGGCGGAGGGGCGAGAAGGATCGAATGGCGGTCATGACGCTTTCTGGTTGGGCAGTGGGATGCAGTGATTACATTTTGTCCGGCGCCGACACGCCGATCAGCGCGAGGCCGTTGCGCAGCACCTGGCGCGTGGCCGCGGCCAGCGCGAGGCGGGCCAGCTTGAGCGGCTCGTCGTCGTCCAGCAGCCACTTGTGCGCGAAGTAGTAGCTGTGCAGGTCGCCGGCCAGTTCGCGCAGGTAGAACGCCACCTGGTGCGGGCCCAGTTCGGCCAAGGCGCGCTCGAGCACTTCAGGGTACGACGCCAGCTTGGCCAGCAGTTCGAATTCCTTCGGCGAGGTAAGCGGCGACAGGTCGACGCCGGCGAGCGAAGCGACATCGCCGCCCCAGTTGGCCAGCGCCGAACAGATGCGCGCGTGGGCGTACTGGACGTAGTACACCGGGTTCTCGTCGCTCGTTTCGAGCGCGACGTTCACGTCGAACACAAACTCGGTGTCGGCCTTGCGCGAGATGAGGAAGAAGCGCACGGCGTCGCGGCCACGCGTGACGTCACCTGCGCCCGACCAGTCGATCAGGTCGCGCACGGTGACGTACGAACCGGCGCGCTTGGAAATCTTGACCTCTTCGCCGTCCTTCATCACGGTGACCATCTTGTGCAGCACGTAGTCGGGATAGCCTTGCGGGATCCCGATGTCCACGGCCTGCAGGCCGGCGCGCACGCGCGCGATTGTGCCGTGGTGGTCGCTGCCCTGGATATTGATCGCCTGGTCGAAGCCGCGGCGGAATTTCTGGATGTGGTACGCGACGTCCGGCACGAAGTACGTATAAGTGCCGTCGGACTTGCGCATCACGCGGTCCTTGTCGTCGCCGTAGTCGGTGGTCTTGAGCCACAGCGCGCCGCCGTCTTCATAGGTCTTGCCCGAGTCGACCAGCGTCTTGACGGCGGTGTCGACCTTGCCGTCGGCGTACAGCGACGACTCGAGGTAGTAGTTGTCGAACTTGACGCCAAAGGCCTGCAGATCCTGGTCCTGCTCGTTGCGCAGGTAGGTGACGGCGAAGCGGCGGATCGATTCGAGGTCGTCGACGTCGCCGCTGGCGGTGGCCGGTTCGCCATCGCTGGCCGAAACGGTTTTTTTGGCCAGGAAGTCGGCGGCGATTTCGGCGATGTAGTCGCCGTTGTAGGCCGATTCGGGCCATTCGGCGTCGCCGGGCTTGAAGCCACGCGCGCGCGCCTGTACCGAGTTGGCCAGCGTGGCGATCTGCACGCCCGCGTCGTTGTAATAGAACTCGCGCGTGACGTCATGGCCCTGCGACAGGAACAGCGAGGCCATCGCATCGCCCAGCGCGGCCTGGCGGCCATGGCCGACGTGCAGCGGGCCAGTCGGGTTGGCCGAGACGAATTCGATGATCACGTGGTGGCCGGCGCCGCTGGTGCCGCTGCCGAATGCCGCGCCCTGTTCGAGCACGCTGCGCGCGACCGATTGCTTGGCGCTGGCCGCCACGCGCAGGTTGATGAAGCCGGGGCCTGCGATGTCGGCCGCATCGATCAGGCCTGTTGCGCCAGGTTCGGCCAGCAGTGCGGCGACCAGGCGCGTGGCCAGTTCGCGCGGATTGGTTTTGAGTGGCTTGGCCAGCTGCATGGCGATATTGCAGGCGATGTCGCCGTGCGATGGATCGCGCGGCCGTTCGAGCACCACGTTCGGGGTGAGATCGGTACCGGCAACGATCGGCGCGAGGGCGGCCTGGAACAGGGCAACGATTTGTTGTTTTTGTTGGGCGAGCATGGGAATGGTCGAAAATGTAATGAGGCGGCGCCTGGAGGTCAGGCAAACAGTGCACATTATACTAGCTTGACGGGCCGCTTTGGCGGGCTGCGGCGCCAGTGGCCAGTGTGGCACCCACCATCAGGATAACCACATCGGCCACTATATTAAGCGTCTTCAAAGGCATAACCGTTACAATGGGAGCCCATTTTCGCAACATTTTATTCGCCATGACTGACAAGCGTCCAACGCTCTCCCTGAAACCCAAGGCCAAGCCGGCGTCCGACCGGCGCGGCGCCGGCGCAGCAGGCCGCAAGCCGGCCCAGGCCGCCGAGCGCGCGCAACCACGCGCACAGGGACAAGGGCAGGGCAGTCAGGCACAAGGCGAACGGGCACCGGCCCAGCCGGCAGCGCCGTCCGGTTATCAGTTGAAGCACCATGTCGTGCGCGCGCCGCGTGAAGAGCCGCGCCTGCGCGCCAGTCATGAAGTGAAGGTGGCGCCGCAGCGCGACTACAAGCCCGACCTGAAATCCGACTCGCTGGCGCTGGCGCTGTTGGGCGCAGCCAGCGCCGTCGCCCGCGTGCAGGGCGGCATGGCGCTGCCGCAGGCGCTGTCGATCGTGTTCGGCGCCTACGACGTCACGCCGCAAACGCGCGGCGCGATCCAGGACATCGCCTACCGCACGATGCGCCAGCTGGGCCGCAGCGAAACGCTGCTGGGCCTGATGACGAGCAAGGCGCCCGAGCCGCCGATGCTGGGCGCGCTGCTGTGCGCGGCGCTGTCGCTGCTCGACCCGCCCGAGGGCACCCCGGCGCCGTACGAAGCGTTCACCGTGGTCGACCAGGCCGTCACCGGCGCGGCGGCGCATCCCGATTTTGCGCATGCCAAGGCGATGGTCAATGCGGTGCTGCGCCGCTTCCTGCGCGAGCGTGAATCGCTCGTCGACGAAGCGCTGCGCACGCCGCTGGCGCGCTGGAATTATCCGCAGTGGTGGATCGACACGGCGCGCGCCGCCTACCCGCGTGACTGGGAAGCCGTGCTTGCCGCGGGCAACGCACATCCGCCACTGACGCTGCGCGTGAACCGCCGCCGGCAGGATGTCGCGGCCTACCTGCAGTCGCTGCAGGATGCGGGCCTGGACGCCGAACAGGTCGGCCCGTACGCGGTGCGCCTGGCGCAGGCGATCAATGTGAGTCAGATTCCCGGCTTTGCCGAAGGCGTGGTGTCGGTGCAGGATGCCGGGGCCCAGCTGGCCGCGCCGCTGCTCGACCTGCAGGACGGCATGCGCGTGCTCGACGCGTGCGCAGCGCCCGGCGGCAAGAGCGGTCATATCCTCGAGACCGCGGATGTCGAACTCACCGCCGTCGACACCGATGCGCTGCGCCTCGGTCGCGTGGGCGACAACCTCGGCCGCCTGGGCCTGGCCGCGCAGCTCGTCACGGCCGATGCCGGCGCAATGGACTGGTGGGATGGCCGTCAATTCGACCGCATCCTGGCCGACGTGCCGTGCACGGCGTCGGGCATCGTGCGCCGCCACCCGGATATCCGGTGGTTGCGCCGCAAGTCGGATACATCCCAACTTGCAACACTTTCCGCCAAAATACTCGACAACCTTTGGCAGATGCTGCTGCCGAATGGTAAATTGCTATTCGTGACATGTTCGCTCTGGCCCCAGGAATCGGAGGCGCAGGCGGCTGCCTTCGCGGCCCGCCACGACGCGGTCCGCCTCGATGCGCCGGGCCAACTGCTGCCCGTCGGTGGCGCCGGACAGGATCATGACGGTTTGTTCTACGCCCTGTTCCAGAAGAAAGCGGCGTGAAGTTCTTTTCACTACGCGCATTATTTAAGGCCCCGGCTCCCCCGTGACGTTACGATTTTTCCGCCTTCTCGCCTGTCAGTTGCTGCTGGCGATCGCGTGCGTTGCCATGGGCACGCCGGCGCAGGCGGCCGACGACATCGAAATCACCCGCGCAACCATCGAAGCGAGCGACGATGGCTACCGCCTCAACACGGCCTACAACTTCGAGCTGAACCACGGCCTGAAGGACGCGATCCAGCATGGGGTTCAGCTGCACTTCACGACCGAGATCGAACTCACGCGCCCGCGCTGGTACTGGCGTGACGAAAAGGCCGTCTCATTAAAACGCACCATCCGCATTTCGTACGACGTGCTCACGCGCCAGTATTACGTGGTCGTGGTGGGCTCGTTTCAGGAGCGCTTCCAGACCTTTGAAGACGCGATGTTCATGATCCGGCGCCCGACGCGCTGGCTGATCGCGCCCAAGGGCGCGCTCAAGACCGGCGAAGTCTATGAAGTTTCGCTGCGCATGTTCATGGACCGCGAGTACCTGCAAAAGCCGTTGCAGGTCAATGCCTTCAACGACTCGGACTGGCGCCTGACCTCCAGCCGCAAGACGTTCACCTACCGTGCGGAGTGAAGTGATCAGCGGTGGGGTGCGCTACGCGCTGATCGTTGGCGGCGCCATCGTCTCGATCCTGCTGTTCCTGCTGGCTGGCGCATCCGACAATTCCGGCTTCTTCGGCCGCTACTACAGCTGGCTCCTGGGTCTGACCGCCGCGATGGCGTTCCTGCTCCTGATCGTCGTGGTCGTGGCGCTGGGGCGCCTGTATTCCCGCTACAAGGCCGGCAAGTTCGGCTCGCGCCTCATGGCCCGGCTGGTGCTGCTGTTTGCCGGCATCGGCATCCTGCCTGGTCTCGTGATCTTCATCGTGTCGGTGCAGTTCGTGTCGCACTCCATTGACTCGTGGTTCGACGTCAAGATCGAATCGGCCATCGAATCGGGCCTGAACCTGGGCCGCGCCGCGCTCGACGAATCGCTGTCCGAACTGGGCGCCACCGCGCAGACTGCCGCCGCCACGCTGGCAGGGCAGAGCGACATGACCGCGCAACCCGTGCTGGCGCGCCTGCTGCATGACACCAGCGGTCTGCAAAGCGTGATGCTGGTCGACGCCAACGGCGCCGTGCTGTCGGCTGCTACCGAAGACCGCGGCGCCAATCTGGCGGCCGATGCACCCAATGAACGCATGCTGCGCAGCGCCGGGATGCCGGGCGGGTATGCCCAGGCCGAGGGCGGTGTCGGCCCAGCCGATGCGGGCGACGAGGCCACAGACGGCGCCTCGAATGCGCTCGACGCCGTGACCGGCCTGCGTCTGCGCGTGGTGATGGCCGTGCCCGAACCGCCCGGCGTGCAGCAGCGCTACCTGCAACTGCTGCAGGCGGTGCCGGTCGGCCTGGCATCGAACGCCGAGGTGCTGCGCTCGGCCTCCACCGAATACCGGCTGCGCCTCGAAGCGCGCACGGGCCTGCGCAAGATGTACATCGTGACCTTGACTCTGACGCTGCTGCTGGCGATCTTCGGGGCGATCGGCAGTGCCTTCCTCATCGCCGGCAATCTGGCGCAGCCACTGCTGGTGCTGGCCGAAGGCACGCAGGCGGTGGCCGAGGGCGACCTGTCGCCGCGCCCGATCGTCGAGACCAACGATGAATTGGGCACCTTGACCCGATCGTTCAATGCGATGACGGGCCAGCTGTTCGAGGCCAGGAGCGCCGTGGAGCGCAACCGCGCCGCGCTGCAAAGCGCCAAGGCCCACCTGGAATCGGTGCTGGCCAATATGTCGGCCGGCGTGATCGTGCTCGATGCCGAAGGCGTGGTGGTCAACTCGAACGATGCGGCATACCGCATCCTGCAGGTGGAGCCGGGCGCGATGGCCGGGCCGCTGAACCGCATCGCCGGCCTCGAACATTTTTCGAACACGGTCACGCGCTCGTTCTCGGCGCAAAGCGCGCACGTGGCGGCCGAGCGCCGCAAGCGCGCACACTGGCAGCAGCAGATCGAGATCCCGCGCGACGCCCAGCGTAAGACCGGCGCGGCCGACGAACAGGAGCACGACATCGTGCTGCTGGCGCGCGGCTCGCGCCTGCCGGTGGGTGCCGACAGCGGCTTCATCGTCGTGTTCGACGATATCTCGGACGTGATCACGGCGCAGCGCTCGGTGGCCTGGGGCGAAGTGGCGCGCCGCCTGGCGCACGAAATCAAGAACCCGCTCACGCCGATCCAGCTGGCGGCCGAGCGCATGCAGATGAAGCTGGCCGAACACCTGCCGCAAGCGCAGGCAGACCTGCTCCAGCGTGGTACGACCACGATCGTCAACCAGGTCGATGCGATGAAGCGCATGGTCGACGACTTCCGCGACTATGCACGCACGCCGCCGGCGATGCTCGACCAGCTCGACCTGAATGGCCTGATCGCCGAGATCCTCAGCCTGTACCTGGCCGACGATGGCAGCGACATCATTCATGCGAACCTCGCGCCGGACCTGCCGCGCGTGATGGGTGACGCGACCCAGCTGCGCCAAGTGATCCACAACCTGGTGCAAAACGCGCAGGATGCGCTGGTCGAGCGCGGACCGGACGCACCGGCGCCACGCGTGGACATCACGACCGAGGCGATCCAGTACACGGGCGCCGGCGGCCTGGCCGGCACTGCGGTGCGACTGGCGATCGTGGACAATGGGCCCGGTTTCGCGCCCCGCATCCTGGCGCGCGCGTTCGAGCCATACGTGACGACCAAGGCGCGCGGCACGGGGCTTGGCCTCCCGATGGTCAAGAAAATCATCGATGAACACGGTGGCCGGATCGATGTCGGAAACCGCAGCGATGGAACTGGCGCAGCAGTGTCGATTTTGCTGTTAAAGTTAGCTCCCGAAGCAAGCTTGGCTTAAGGACAACTGAACAAGCGGCTGCGTGTTGCCCTGCCAATCGCACCGCCTGGCAGTGCATTGCGCCGTGTTTGTCAGTACAGTGCGTTTTTCCGGCCGATCGTGGCTCCGCTCGTAATGGTTTTTCGAACTCCCCTTCAGTGCAAAAAACTTATAAAATTGCACACACGTCGGGTAGAAGATCAGGAAGGTAGAAGAGATGGCGAACATACTGGTAGTTGACGATGAAATGGGGATCCGGGAGCTGCTCTCCGAGATTCTCGGTGACGAAGGTCATGCCATCACCCTGGCCGAGAACGCGCAGCAAGCGCGTGAGGCGCGCGCGGCCGGCGCCCCGGATCTCGTGCTGCTCGATATCTGGATGCCTGACACCGATGGCGTCACGCTGCTCAAGGAATGGCAGCGCGACGGCCTGTTGACCATGCCGGTCATCATGATGTCGGGTCACGCGACCATCGACACCGCAGTCGAAGCAACGCGCATCGGCGCGCTGAACTTCCTCGAGAAACCAATCGCACTGCAAAAGCTGCTCAAGGCCGTGCAGCAGGGCCTGAGCCGCGCGCAGGAAGTCGCGCGTGCGCCGATGGCGCCACCGCGGCCGATTGCACCGAGCGTGCCGAGCATGGCGCTCGACGGCGGTGGCGCGGCATCCGCATCGACCTCGCCATCGGCGCCGATGTTCGCGTCGGCCAATACGCAGCCGGGCGCCGGCGCGGCCCTTGGCAACGGCGCGCGCATGGTGCATGCGATGTCGCAGGGCGAGGGCACCGGCTACACGCTGTCGTTCGACCTGCCGCTGCGCGAAGCACGCGATGCGTTCGAGCGCATGTACTTCGAGCACCACCTGGGCCGTGAAGGCGGCAGCATGACGCGCGTGGCCGAAAAGACGGGCCTGGAGCGCACCCACTTGTACCGCAAGCTCAAGCAGCTGGGCGTCGAGCCGGGCAAGCTGGCCAAGAAAGGGGGCTGATGGCCCGCGCGGCCACCAGTCTCGTTACCGGTTCGACGGCGGCGGCGCGCGAAGCGGCTATTGCGGCGCTGTTGGCCATGCCATTCGATGCAGCGTTTGCATCTTCAGCGTCCGTCAGCAGCCTCGCTGCTGACGGAGCGACCTCTCCCGCAAGCCGCCTGCCGGTGCCCGCCATCCCGTTCGACGCTGTCATTCTCGAAGGCCTGGGCGTGGCGGCCACGCCGCTCGAAACCGGTCCCGGCCTGCACGTCATGCGCATCGCCCCGGGCTGCCTGTGCTGCGACGGCAATCTGGTTTTGCGTGTAACATTGAATCGTCTGCTGCGCCAACGCCCTCGGCGCCTGTTCATCGGTCTGGCGAGCAGCGAACACCTTGATCAGTTGCGATCGTGGCTTGCAGCACCGCCATACGATCAGCTGTTGGCCCTGGAACCGACCGTGCACGCCTGAGTTTTACGGGTGCGTTCACTTGAAATCCAGCTGGCCAGCCCCACCTCTTTATCGAAGTGAACAGCCTGCCATTCGCCGCCATCCGGCAGGTTGGCACCAACTTTCTGATCGAAGGAGTCAACATGAACATGATCTATAACAGTGAACAGTACAGCGTCGTCGAATTCGGCGTCGACCGTGAACTCGAAGCACTGCGCTTTGGTGGCTTCGAGATCGTCGACAAGGCCGGCCGGCGCGAAGCGTTCATCGGCGGCCGACTCGCGCAATCGTTCCGACGCGATGTCAACAACCTGATCGCCAGCGAACCGACGATGGAAGAAATCGACGAGTTCCTGGGCGAGTACGATACCTTGATGAGCCAACCAGTGGTGCTGCATTAAGCCGGTGTCGAAGTACCTGCCGCGCCATTGCCAGCCAAGGTGATGGCGCTCTCATTTCAGTAGCTTACGAAGCTGTACCCATGTGCCAGTTACTCGGAATGAACTGCAATGTCCCCACTGACATTGTCTTTTCTTTTACCGGCTTCGCCCATCGCGGCGGCCGCACCGATACCCACCACGATGGCTGGGGGATCGCGTTCTTCGAAGGGACGGGCGTACGCCACTTCGTCGATCACCAGGCAGCGATTGCGTCGCCAATCGCCGAGCTGATCAAGCGTTACCCGATCAAGTCCACCAACGTCATTGCCCATATCCGCAAGGCCACCGTCGGCCAGGTGGCGCTGGAAAACTGTCATCCGTTCGTGCGTGAATTGTGGGGCCGCTATTGGGTGTTCGCCCACAACGGCGACCTCAAGGCATTCGCGCCCGTGCTCGATGGCGCGTTCCGGCCAGTCGGCACGACCGACAGCGAACTGGCCTTCTGCTTCCTGCTGCAAAGCCTGCGCCGCGAGTTCGGCGATACGGCGCCCACGCGCGCGGCGCTCGCTGGCGCACTCGAACGCATCATTCCCGGCATCGCCGCCCATGGCACCTTCAACATGATGCTGTCCGATGGGACGGCGCTGTACACGCATTGCTCGACCAAGCTGTGCTACGTCGTGCGCAAGCACCCGTTCGTGACGGCCTGCCTGTCGGACGAAGACCTGTCGGTCGACTTTTCGCAGGTGACGACGCCGGATGACCGGGTCGCGATCATCGTGACTGAACCGCTGACGACGAACGAGGCATGGACCCATTTCGCGCCGGGTGAACTCAAGGTGTTCGTCGATGGCTTGCCGCAGGATGTAGCGACCTTGTCAGCGGGTTGATCGTTCCCCAACATTCTCACAAAAAATTTATGCTAGGAAACCCAACTGCCATTGGGATGCGGTAAAGTAGATCGGTTGCCGCGATATTGAGAATGATATGACCGATACAGCCCGCCTCGACGAGGCATCCCAGCCACTGCGCATGCGCAATTTCTTCTTGGCGCGCCAGCCGGTGCTGGACCGTAACCAGGCACTGTATGGCTACGAATTGCTGTTCCGCGGCAGTGCCCAGGGGTCGGCGGAGTTCGAGTCCGGGTTGTCGGCCAGCGCCAGCGTCATCCACCATGCGTCCCAGCTCGGCCTGCCACGTGCGATTGGCGATGCGACGGCGTTCATCAATGTCGACAAGGACGCGTTGATGAGCGATATGTTTGCGTTCATGCCGCGCGAGCGCACGGTGCTGGACATCGTCAGCTCGGTCGAGCCTGATGTCGACGTCATCGAGCGCATGACGCATCTGGCGTCGCACGGCTTTCGCTTTGCTGCCGAAGCCTCGGCCCATGGCCCGGCGCTGTCGCGTTTCTTGCCGGTGATCGACTTCGTCAAGATGGACCTGCGCGCGCTGCCGCTCGTGACGATGCTGTCGCTCGCACCGCGCCTGCGCAACACCGGCAAGCGGCTGGTGGCGGCGAAGGTCGAGAACCTCACCGAATACCGGACTTGCCTGGACGTCGGCTTCGACTATTTCCAGGGCTATTACTTTGCCAAGCCATCCGTGATCGCAGGGCGCAAGCTGTCGCCGTCACAGACGACGGTGCTCGACCTGATGAACCTGATCACGTCGGATGCCGACAATGCCGAAATCGAGCAGGTGGTCAAACGTGAAGTGACGATCGGCCTGAACCTGCTGCGCCTGGTGAACACGCCGGCAGTGGGGGCAGGGCGCCGCATCGAATCGATCAGCCAGGCCTTGAACCTGCTGGGCCGGCGCCAGTTGCAGCGCTGGCTGCAGATACTGCTGTTTGCCGAGCCCGACGTGCGCGGCCACAGCCAGAGTCCGCTCCTGATGCTGGCCACGACCCGCGCGCGCCTGATGGAGCTGCTGGCCCAACGCATGCGCCCGGCGCAGCGCAACGTCGCCGACATCGCATTCACGGTCGGCATGATGTCGCTGATGGACACGCTGTTCTGCATTCCAATGCGCGACATCGTCGAACAGATTCCCGTGATCGACGAAGTGCGCACCGCGCTCCTGAACCGCACGGGCTTCTTTGGCGAGCTGCTCAAGCTGGCTGAATCGATCGAGCGCATGGACGACGAGCAGGACGACATGCTCGCAGGCCTGAAGTCACTGGCCTTCGACGGCGACGACCTGGCCGAGCTCGAAGTGGCCGCATTCGAGTGGAGCGACAAGGTCGTACGCTACGCGATCTGACGCCACCAGCAACATCACCCGAACGGGCCGCCAGGATAACCTGCCGGCCCGTTGCGCATTCCCGCCACAGAAAGCAATTACCCAACAATGAGGGTCAGAGTCGAATTGTTTGACAACTTTTCCTATCCGCAAGGCGCCGAATGGCAGAGCCCGTTATTGGCGAGAGCAATTGCTCAACAATTCGACTCTGACCCTCATTAAAAAGCGTGATTTTCGGAAAAATTACTGATTAATTCTACTCTGACCCTCATTGGAGTTCAGGAGAGGTTGGGGGCCAGGTGGCGTTCGACTTCTTGTTTGTCCATGTTGCGGCGGGTGGCCATGTCGTCGACCTGGTCGTTGCCGATTTTGCCGACGACGAAGTACTTCGAGTCGGGGTGGGCCAGGTAGAAGCCGGAGACGGCGGCGCCGGGGTACATGGCGTAGGACTCGGTCAGTTGCATGCCGATTTCTTCGGCTTGCAGCGTGGCGAACATGTCGGCCTTGACCGTGTGCTCCGGGCAGGCCGGGTAGCCGGGAGCGGGGCGGATGCCGAGGTATTTTTCGGCGATCAGCGCTTCGTTGCTCAGGTCTTCGCCGACGGCGTAACCCCACAGGTCGGTGCGCACACGTTCGTGCAGGTATTCGGCGAACGCTTCTGCCAGGCGGTCGGCCAGCGACTTGAGCATGATCGATGAGTAGTCGTCGTGCGCGGCTTCGAAACGCTGTTCGTACTTTTCGATGCCCAGGCCGGCCGTCACCGCGAACATGCCGATGTAGTCGGCGATGCCGCTGTCTTTCGGCGCGATGAAATCGGCAATGCACTGGTTCGGACGCTGCTCGCCGTTCACCATGGGTTTCACGCCCTGCTGGCGCAGGCCGTACCAGGTCAGCGCCACTTGCGAGCGCGATTCGTCCGTGTAGATTTCGATGTCGTCATCATGCACCGTGTTCGCCGGCAGCAGCGCGATGACGCCGTTGGCCGACAGCCAGCGGCCTTCGATGATCCGCTTGAGCATTGCCTGGCCTTCGGCAAACACCTTGCTCGCAGCGTCGCCCACCACCGCATCGGTGAGGATGCCGGGGAACGGGCCGGCCAGGTCCCAGGTCTGGAAGAACGGACCCCAGTCGATGTAACGCGCGATCATGCCCAGGTCGACGTTCTTGAAGATGCGGCGGCCAATGAACTTCGGCTTCACTGGCGCGAAATCAAGGCGCGCCTTGTTGGCGCGGGCCTGCTCGAGCGTGAGCATCGGCAGCGCCTTCTTGCTGGCGTGCTGGATGCGGATGCGTTCGTAGTCCTGGGCCAGTTCGATGATGTAGGCGTCACGCGTGTCGTCCGTGACCAGCGACTGGCCGACCGACACCGAACGCGACGCATCCGGCACGTACACCACCGGGCCGTCGTAGAACGGCGCGATCTTCACGGCCGTGTGTGCGCGGCTGGTGGTTGCGCCGCCGATCAGGAGCGGCATCTTGCGGTCGCGGAAGTACGGGTCGCGCTGCATCTCGCGCGCCACGTGCGCCATCTCTTCCAACGATGGTGTGATCAGGCCCGACAGGCCCACCATGTCCGCGTTTTCTTCTTTGGCACGCGCGAGGATGTCAGCGCACGGCACCATCACGCCCATGTTGACGATCTCGAAGTTATTGCACTGCATGACGACCGAGACGATGTTCTTGCCGATGTCGTGCACGTCGCCCTTGACGGTGGCGATCACCATCTTGCCCTTCGGCTTGGAGACGATGCCAGTGCGCGCTTCTTCGAGCGCCTTTTCTTCTTCGATGAACGGCACCAGGTGCGCCACGGCCTGCTTCATCACGCGCGCCGACTTCACCACCTGCGGCAGGAACATCTTGCCTTGGCCGAACAGGTCGCCGACGATGTTCATGCCATCCATCAGCGGGCCTTCGATCACGTGGATCGGGCGGCCGTTCGCGGCCAGCACCTGCTGGCGCATTTCTTCGGTGTCCTCGACGATCCACTGCGTGATGCCGTGCACCAGCGCGTGTGCCAGGCGCTTCTCCACCGTCGCTTCACGCCACTCGAGATTCTGTTCCTGCTTGTTGCCACCGGCTTTGAGGGTGCCGGCGATCTCGATCATGCGTTCGGTGGCGTCCTTGCGGCGATTGAGCACGACGTCCTCGACGCGCTCGCGCAGTTCGGGCGCCAGGTTGTCGTAGACGCCGACCATGCCGGCGTTGACGATGCCCATCGTCAGGCCCGCTTTGATCGCGTGGTACAGGAACACGGTGTGGATCGCTTCACGCGCCGGATCGTTGCCGCGGAAGCTGAATGACACGTTCGACACGCCGCCCGAGATCTTCGCGTACGGCAGATTGTCGCGGATCCACTGGCACGCCTGAATGAAGTCGTTCGCGTAGTTGTCGTGTTCTTCGATACCGGTCGCGATCGCGAAAATGTTCGGGTCAAAAATGATGTCTTCGGGCGGGAAGCCCACCTGCTCGGTCAGCACTTTATAGGCGCGCGCGCAGATCTCGGTCTTGCGCGCGAACGTGTCGGCCTGGCCCTGTTCGTCGAACGCCATCACGATCACGGCCGCGCCGTAGCGGCGGCACAGGACTGCCTGGCGAATGAATTCTTCTTCGCCTTCCTTCATCGAGATCGAGTTGACGATCGCCTTGCCCTGCACGCACTTCAGGCCCGCCTCGATCACCGACCACTTGGACGAGTCGATCATCACCGGCACGCGCGAGATATCGGGTTCCGATGCGATCAGGTTCAAAAAGCGCGTCATGGCCGCCTGCGAGTCGAGCATCGCTTCGTCCATATTGATGTCGATGACCTGGGCGCCGTTCTCGACCTGCTGGCGCGCGACCGACAGCGCCTCGTCGAACTGCTCGTTGAGGATCATGCGCGCAAACGCTTTCGAGCCCGTCACATTTGTGCGCTCGCCGACGTTGACGAACAGCGACGACTCGTCGATCGTGAAGGGCTCCAGACCCGACAGGCGCATCGCCACCGGGATTTCGGGAATCACGCGTGGCGCGTGCTGCTCGAGGATGGTCGCGATCGCGTTGATGTGCTCCGGCGTCGTGCCGCAGCAGCCACCGGCGATATTGATGAAGCCCGCGTCGGCGAATTCGCGCAGCAACGCCGACGTGTCTGCTGGCAGCTCGTCAAAGCCCGTGTCGCTCATCGGGTTGGGCAGGCCGGCGTTCGGGTAGATGCAGACGAACGTGTCGGCGATGTTCGACAGCTCTTGTGCGTAGGGGCGCATCAGGGCGGCGCCCAGCGCGCAATTGAGGCCAATCGTCAGCGGCTTGGCGTGGCGCACCGAGTTCCAGAAGGCCGGCACGGTCTGGCCCGACAGGATGCGGCCCGATGCATCGGTCACGGTGCCCGAGATCATCAGGGGCAGGCGCGGCACGTCCGGGTGTTCGTCGAAGTACAGGTCGATCGCAAACAGCGCCGCCTTGCAGTTGAGCGTGTCGAAGATCGTCTCGACCAGCAGCACGTCGGCGCCGCCGTCCACCAGGCCGCGCACCTGCTCATGGTACGACGCGACCAGCTGGTCGAACGTCACGTTGCGCGCCGCCGGGTCGTTCACGTCGGGCGAAATCGACGCGGTCTTGGGCGTCGGGCCGAGTGCGCCGGCGACAAAGCGCGGCTTGTCCGGCGTCGAGTACTTGGCGCAGGCGGCGCGCGCCAGTTTGGCGGCCTGCACGTTCATCTCGTAGGCCAGATGCGCCATGTGATAGTCGTCCTGCGCCACGCCGGTGGCCCCGAACGTGTTTGTCTCGAGCAGGTCGGCGCCGGCGGCCAGATAGCGCTCGTGGATTTCCTGGATGATCTGCGGCTGCGTCAGCGTCAGCAGCTCGTTGTTACCCTTGACGAACAGTTCGCGCGCACCGCTGCCTTCGGGCGCGGCAAAGGTCGCAAACCGCTCGCCGCGGTACGCCGCTTCATCGAGCTTGTACTGCTGGATGATCGTGCCCATCGCGCCATCCAGGATCATGATACGGCGCGCGAGGATGTCACGCAGCTGGGTTTCGATCGGCGAGATGGCGTTGGAGCGGGCGTTCATGGTGAGGTCTTTCGAGGAGGGCGGCTTGAAGATATTGCCTGTTGGGCGGTCTACGATTATACGTCAAGCCGTTGATATCGCTGAAAGTCGGACCCATGTATGTATCCTTTTGTATGTAACATGGTATGTGTTACATGGCGTTACAATTCGCGACTTAACAGCAATCTTTACGTTACACGGTGAGACGACAATGAAGTCAAGCCACCGCGAGTGGCGTGAACAGATGGGATTACGCATGAACAAAGAATACCGACCGGATTGGGATCAGCCAATTGACAGCAGCCCGGACTCAGCAGCATCGTCGAAGCCGCAAGTCGCCAGCAATGGTGTGAAACAGATCGTCACGATCCGTCTGGATGTGGATATGCTCGAATGGTTCAAGACCGCAGGTCCTGGCTATCAGACCCGCATCAACCAGGTTCTGCGTGAACATATGGATGCCCAGCGTAATTCGCAGGCAGAGTAAGCAGTTGCAAGGCGCCGGCGAGGCGCCTTTTTCACGATGTGAAGACAAAAACGGCAGCCCGCGGGCTGCCTTGTCGTATCCGGAGCGCGTGGGGCTCAGCTGAACGTCAATCCCGCCAGCGCAAACCCTTTCAGGAATTCCGCCGCCGCCAGGCGCTTGCCGCCCGGTTTTTGCAGCTCGGTCAGGCGCAGCGCGCCCGCGCCGCACGCCACCACGATCCCGCCCGCATCCGCCTGCAGCACCTGGCCCGGCGCGCCGCTGCCATCAACGGCGTCGGCATGCCAGATCTTGACCGCCACGCCATCGACGATGCCGTTCGCACCGGGGAACGGATTGAATGCGCGGATCTTGCGCGCCAGGACGCCTGCCGGCAGCGCGAAATCGAGCTTTGCCTCTTCTTTCGTGATCTTGGCCGCGTAGGTCACGCCGGCATCTGGCTGCGGCGTGGCGACCAGCTGGCCGGCGGCCATCTTGTGCAGCGCCTCGACGATCATGCGTGCGCCCAGCGCCGCCACCTTGTCGTGCAGCGTGCCAGTGGTGTCGGTGGCCTCGATCGGCAAGCCTTCCATCAGCAGCATCGGGCCGGTATCGAGGCCTTCTTCCATTTCCATAATGGTGACGCCGGCGTCAGGGTCGCCCGCCTCGATGGCGCGGTGGATCGGCGCGGCGCCCCGCCAGCGCGGCAGCAGCGAGCCGTGAATATTGATGCAGGGGCGGATGTCCAGCGTGCTGCGCGGCAGGATCAGGCCGTAGGCCGCCACCACCATCACGTCGTAGTCCAGCGCCAGCAGCTGCGCATGGGCCGCGCGTGCCTGTTCGGCGCGCTCGGGATCCTTGCTGTCGGTGCGCAGCGACAGCGGCTGCGCGACCTGCATGCCATGCGCCAGCGCGTATTGCTTGACGCTGGAAGCCTGCAACTGCATCCCGCGCCCGGCCGGGCGGTCGGGCTGGGTCAGTACCAGCGGCACGGTAAAACCGGCTTCGTGAATCGCACGCAGGGCGACGGCGGCAAATTCCGGCGTGCCGGCAAAGACGACCTTCATCAACGACGCGCGCCGCGCTGGGCCGCTTCGCGCGCCAGGCCGCGCTCTTCTTTCTGCAGCTTGGCCTTGATGCGGTTGCGCTTCAAAGGCGACAGGTATTCGACAAACACCTTGCCCTTGAGGTGATCCATCTCGTGCTGGATGCAGACGGCCAGCAGGCCATCGGCGTCGACCGTGAACTCCTTGCCCTCGAGATCGAAGGCGCGTACCTTGACGCGCGATGGCCGCTCGACGCCGTCGTACACGCCCGGCACCGACAGGCAGCCTTCGTCGTACACGGCGCGCTCGTCGCTCGACCAGGTGATTTCGGGATTGATGAACACCATCAGGTCGTCCTGCGCTTCGGTCACATCGATCGTGACGACTTGCTCGTGCACGTCCACCTGGCTCGCGGCCAGGCCAACGCCGGGCGCGTCATACATGGTGTCGGCCATGTCGGCCACGAGCGTGCGCAGGCGCTCGGTGCCGAATTCGGTCACGGGCGTGGCAATCTTGTGCAGACGTGGGTCGGGATAGCGAAGGATGTCGAGTAGGGCCATGATCAGTTCGGATTTCGAGAGGTGGGAGCGGTTGACGGGGTGCTGGAGCGCAGGCAATTTCAGACAGCAAATGCGCCACACGCCCCGCAGGACAAACGCCGGTTTGTCTTGCTAGTTCAGGCAATTGTGTGCAGAATTTGATTCTATACAGCAACCCTTCCGTGGGCGGGGAGCGGTACGTCGTGATGCTTCTGGCGCCGCGGCCGGGCGGAATTCACGCGCGGCCTGCAATCGTATTCGGATTTACGCTGTCTTAACGCCGGACTTAACGGACGTCTTCAATGAAAAATTTTAGCACAGTCATGGCCCATGCTGCAGCGGTGGCCTTGCTGGCCTGCGCCGCGAGCGGCCCCGCCGTGGCCCAGACGAATGCTGCCACCCCGTCGGCGGCCTGCGCGTTCCGCCCCGACGCCCCCGACAAGCACGTCGTCGTCAAGCGCGACACCCTCTGGGACATTTCCGGCAAATTCTTGCGCAACCCATGGTGCTGGCCGCAGGTCTGGGGCATGAACCGCGATGAAATTCGCAACCCGCACTGGATCTATCCGGGCCAGGTGATCTGGTTCGACCGCGCGCGCGGCCGCCTGTCGTTCAACCGGCCCGGCGAAGACGGCGATGGCCGTGGCCAGCCGCCATTGACGCGCCTGTCGCCGCAGGTGCGCAGCGAAGGCACGGGCCAGGGCGCGGTGCCGTCGATCCCCGCCGGGGCCATCGAGCCGTACCTGACCCAGCCGCTGGTGGTCGAAGCCGACGAGCTGGCCGGCGCGCCGCGCATCGTGGCCTCGCAGGAAGGCCGTTTCTACCTGGGCATGGGCGACCGCGTGTACGTCCATGGCGCGCTCACGAGCGACACGGTGTACCAGGTGTTCCGCCCTGGCACCGTGTTGCGCGATCCGCAGACCGGCAAGGTGATGGCGCATGAAGCGGCCTTCCTGGGCAGCGTCAAGCTCGTTACCCCGGCCGGCCCCGGCGTCGATGCGCACACGTTCCAGGTCGTAGACACCGTGCGCGAAATGGGCGTGGGCGACCTGCTGGTGCCGCAGCCACCCACGCCGGTGCGCAATTATGTGCCGCATGCGCCGCTGCAACCGATCGATGCGCGCGTGATGTCGATTTACGCCGGCGTGACCTACGCCGGCCAGAGCCAGGTCGTCACTGTCAACCGGGGCGCGGTTGACGGACTCGATGTCGGCGCCGTGCTGCAGCTCTATCATGTCGGGAAGACTGTGGCCGACCCGGCGAGCCGGGGTTTCCTCGGCATGGGGCGTGCACAGTTGAAAATGCCTGACGAGCAAAACGGCAGCCTGTTTATCTTCCGCGTGTTCAAGAACGTCTCGTACGGCTTGATCATGACGGTGACAGCGCCCGTACAAGTCGGCGACGTGGTCAAATCACCGGAGTAACCCCGCCGTGCAGGCCACGGACCCCCGCCCAACGCCGGACCAGCATGCCACCCCGATCGCCGACTGGCTGCGCCTGGAACAGGCGGCCGGGGTAGGGCGCCGCAGCGTGCACGCGCTGCTGGCCGTGTTCGGCACCCCCGGGGCCATCCTGTGCGCGGGCCCCGCAGCCCTTGGCGCCCACGTCACCCCCGCCCAGGCGCGTGCCATCTGCGCCCCCGTCACGCCTGCGCTGGCGGCGCTCATCGACGCCACGCTTGCCTGGCTGGCCGGGCCTGATCACCATCTCGTCACGTTCGACGATCCACGCTATCCGCCGGCGCTGGCCGAGATTCCCGATCCACCGCTGCTGTTATATGTCAGTGGCCGCATCGCGTTGCTCGCGCAACCGCTCGTTGCGGTCGTGGGCAGCCGCAATGCCAGCGTGCAGGGCAGGGTGGATGCCGAGTCGTTTGCCGCCGCGTTGTCCCGTGCCGGTCTGTGCGTGGTGTCGGGGCTGGCGCTGGGGATCGACACGGCGGCGCACGAAGGCGCACTGCGCGGAACCGGCTCGACGATCGCCGTCGTCGGCACGGGCCTGGACCGCGTCTATCCGGCGCGCAACCGGGCGCTGGCGCACCGGATCGCCGCGCAAGGCTGCATCGTCAGCGAATATCCGTTGGGCACGCCGCCGCTGGCCGCCAACTTCCCGCGCCGCAACCGCATCATCAGCGGTCTGGCAGCGGGCGTGCTGGTGATCGAGGCAGCGGCGCAGTCCGGCTCGCTGATCACGGCGCAACTGGCGGCCGAGCAGGGCCGCGAAGTGTTCGCGCTGCCCGGTTCCATCCATTCGGCGCTGACCAAGGGCTGCCACCGCCTGATTCGCGAAGGCGCGCAACTGGTCGAGACGGTGGACGATGTGTTGATGGCCATGCGCATGTCGCCGCTGGCAGGGTTGCCGCAGGTCGATGCTGCCGCGCCTGCGTCGGAGGACGACGCTCTCCTGCTTGACGCCCTGGGCCACGAACCGGTCGCGCTCGACGAACTGCTGGCCCGCCTGGCAATCGATCCCGGCGCGCTCAGCGCGCGCCTGCTCGAGCTGGAACTGGCCGGCCTCGTGGCCCGTTTGCCGGGTGGCCGTATGCAGCGCATCTGGCACTGACAACGCCGTGGCAGGGGGTATTTATGACCGACAATGACACCGGGGTCGTGCTTCCCGATCCGTATTATGCGAATGGTATGTGCTTGTTTTTAATCATTATTAATAAGCTGGCTTATTGAACAAGGCTTGGATACAACGGTTTTTCCGTAGCGCGGCGTGGCTGGCGTGCTCCACTTGTACCTCACGAAGTTTAGCTGCTACAGTAGCGTCACTATGTTCGACATCCTGGTCTATCTCTACGAGACGTACTACCGTCCCGACGCCTGCCCCGAGCCGGCAGCCCTGGCGCGCAAGCTCTCCGCCGTTGGTTTCGATGACATCGAAATCACGGAGGCGCTCGACTGGCTGGGCGGATTGACCGACGCGCCGTTGCCCGAAACGATCGATGCATCCACGGGCACCCGTTACTACGTCGACGAAGAATATATCGAGCTTGGCAGCGCAGCGATCGGCTTTATTGCCTTCCTCGAAAGCGCCAAGGTCCTTGGCCCGATCCAGCGCGAAATCGTCATCGAGCGTGCGCTGGCCTGCGACGAATCGCCCATTGCATTGAGCAAACTCAAGATCATCGTGTTGATGGTGCTGTGGAGTCAGGGCAAGGAGCCGGATGCGCTGATGTTCGACGATCTGTTCAGCGACGACGACGAGCAGGAGCCGCGGTTATTGCATTGAAGCTGATGCAATAATGGTAACGACTGAACGGGGCTGCGCGCCCCGTTTTGTATTTCTGGCCTGCCTGCCATGATGCACCAGCGTGGGGCGGCCCCTTGCCGGATGCGCGGGAACCCGCTTATCATTGGCCGCTTCATTCAGGACGTTACCAAACTGGCATGATGGCCAGAATTTCACCGGTGCTGGCCCGAGCATGTATGATGCGCAAGCCCCACACTATATAGACAGTACGACGAGAAACACTATGACCAAATCCCTCATCATCGCCGAGAAGCCGTCGGTCGCGAACGACATCGCCAAGACGCTGGGCGGCTTCACCAAGCACGATGAGTACTTCGAATCGGACGAATTCGTGCTCTCGTCGGCTGTTGGCCACCTGCTCGAAATCGCCGTGCCCGAAGAGCACGACGTCAAGCGCGGCAAGTGGAGCTTCACGCACCTGCCGATGATCCCGCCGTACTTCGCGCTCAATCCGATCGCCAAGACCGAATCGCGCCTGAAGGTGCTGAATCGTTTGATCAAGCGCAAGGATGTGACGACCCTGATCAACGCATGCGATGCCGGGCGTGAGGGTGAACTGATCTTCCGCCTGATCGCGCAGAACGCGAAGGCCAAGCAACCGGTCAAGCGCCTGTGGCTGCAGTCGATGACGGCCGGCGCGATCCGCGACGGCTTCGCCAATCTGCGCAGCGACGAAGAAATGCTGCCGCTGGCCGATGCCGCGCGCTGCCGCTCCGAAGCCGACTGGCTGATCGGCATCAACGGCACGCGCGCGATGACGGCGTTCAACTCGAAAGAGGGTGGCTTCTACCTGACCACCGTCGGCCGCGTCCAGACGCCGACGCTGTCGATCGTCGTCGAGCGCGAAGAAAAGATCAAGAAATTCGTCCCGCGCGACTATTGGGAAGTGCGCGCCGAGTTCGTGTGCGCCGCCGGTATCTACGAAGGCCGCTGGCTCGACCAGAAGTTCAAGAAGGACGAGAACGACCCTGAAAAACGCGCCGAGCGCCTGTGGAGCAAGACTGCGGCCGACTCGATCGCCGCCGCCTGCCGCGGCAAGCAGGGCGCCGTCACCGAAGAGTCCAAACCGACCACGTCGATGGCGCCGGCGCTGTTCGACCTGACGAGCCTGCAGCGCGAAGCCAACGGCCGCTTCGGTTTCTCGGCCAAGAACACGCTGGGCCTGGCCCAGGCGCTATACGAAAAGCACAAGGTGCTGACCTACCCGCGTACCGATTCGCGCCACTTGCCAGAAGACTATATCGCTACGGTCAAGGAAACGCTGGTCGCGCTGGCCGAGACCAATAACTATAACCAGTTCGCCAAGCAAGTGACCAAGGGCGGCTGGGTCAAGCCGAACAAGCGCATTTTCGACAACACCAAGATTTCGGATCACTTCGCGATCATCCCGACCGGCATCGTCCCGAAAAACCTGTCCGAGCCGGAACAGAAACTGTACGACCTGGTCACGCGCCGCTTCCTGGCCGTGTTCTTCCCGGCGGCCGAATTCCTGGTCACGACGCGCTTTACCGAAGTCTCCGGTCACCAGTTCAAGACCGAAGGCAAGGTCATGACCAATCCCGGCTGGCTGGCCGTGTACGGCAAGGACCTGGGCGACGACAAGGATGGCGCCAACCTGGTGCCGGTGGCCAAGGGCGAGAAAGTCCTGACCGAAAAAATCACGGCCAATGGCCTGGTCACCAAACCACCCGCACGCTACAACGAAGCGACGCTGCTGTCGGCCATGGAAGGCGCCGGCAAGCTGATCGACTCGGATGAGCTGCGCGACGCGATGGCCGGCAAGGGCCTGGGCACGCCGGCAACGCGCGCCGCCATCATCGAGGGTCTGCTGACCGAGAAATACCTGCTGCGCGAAGGCCGCGAGCTGATGCCGACTGCCAAAGCATCGCAGCTGATGACCTTGCTGCGCGGCCTGGGTGTGAATGAACTGACAGCACCCGAGCTGACCGGCGAATGGGAATTCAAGCTCTCGCAAATGGAAAAGGGCAAGATCTCGCGTGAAGAATTCATGCGCGAAATTGCCCAGATGACCCAGATCATCGTCAAGCGCGCCAAGGAATACAGCAACGACACGATCCCGGGCGACTACGCAACGCTGACGACCCCGTGCCCGAACTGCGCGAACGTGGTCAAGGAAAACTACCGTCGCTTTGCGTGCACCAAGTGCGATTTCTCGATGAGCAAGACGCCGGGCAGCCGCCAGTTCGAGATCAGCGAAGTCGAAGAGCTGCTCGAAAAACGCACGATCGGCCCGCTGCAAGGCTTCCGCTCGAAGATGGGCCGCCCGTTTGCCGCCATCCTGCGCATCGTGCGCGACGAAGAGATCAAGAACTTCAAGCTCGAGTTCGATTTTGGCCAGGACGATGAAGGCGCCGATGGCGAAGGCGTGGACTTTACTGGCCAGACGCCGGTCGGCCCGTGCCCGAAGTGCACTGGTGGCGTGTTCGAAATGCCATTGGCCTATGTGTGCGAACACAGCGTGGCCAAGCCAAAGACGTGCGACTTCCGCAGCGGCCGCATCATCCTGCAGCAAGAGATTTTGCCTGAACAGATGAGCAAGCTGCTCAACGAAGGCAAGACCGACCTGCTGCCGGGCTTCGTGTCGCAGCGCACGCGGCGCGCGTTCAAGGCGTTCCTGGTGCGTGGCAAGGACAACAAGATCAGCTTCGAATTCGAAGAGCGCAAGGCCAAGCCGGGCGCCAAGGTCAAGGCGGGCGCTGCCGATGGCGCCGCAGATGCCGAGGCAACCGTCGACGGCGCAGCAGCACCGATGAAGGCAGCACGCAAAGCGGCCGCCAAGCCAGCGGCCAAGAAGGCACCTGCGGCCAAAAAGGCAGTGGCCAAGAAGCCGGCGGCCAAGAAAGCGCCTGCCAAGAAGGCGGCGGCGAAATAAACCAGCGCCCACCGGCGTAAAAAAACCGCGGCATGCCGCGGTTTTTTGTTTTTCAGACGAACCGAACGCTGTCAGTCCTGCCATTCCTTCAGTGCGCGAATGGCTGCTTCGCCGTTGTGAATGGCTTGCACGCGCCGCACGACTTCATTGCGCCACGCTTCATCGGCGTCCTGATCGGGACCGTCGATATCCTGCAGCAGCATGTGTAGCACTTGCTGTTTCTCTGTTGCGTTCAGCATCTGGATTTTTTCGGTAATCTCCGTGACCAGGTTTGACATGACGCTTCCTCCCCCATATTTTGATTTGATCATAGCGCGAGAACTACGGCTTGTCGACTGCAAGCATATTGTCACGCGGTTTTCGATCGATCAGCTTGTTATCGGGATCGATGCCGGCGCGCGCCGGCATGCCATTGACCACCAGCGTAATCTGCTGTTCGGCCCGGCTGACGAGGCGCCGTTCGCGCACCAGAGGATTGCCGTCGCTGTCGTCCACGCCGAATTCGATGAAGTCGTGTAGCGGCATCGGCTGCTCTTCGCCCTGGTCGGTAGCGCGCATCTTGCCGGCGCTGGCATGGATCGTCACGTCGTACCTGCCATCGGCGCGCCGGTGCGCCGTGGCGCTGTCGGCCCGGTTCTCGTACAGCACGATCGATTCGAACAGGTCGTCGATCAGGTAGGCCTTCGCCGGCGGCGTCACGGCGCGCAGGCCGTCGATCAGGCTTGACGCGGTCGGGTAGGGCGGGCCCTGGTAGCCGTGCTGCGCCAACAGCCCGCGCAGCACGCCGTTGACGACATCCTCGCCCAGCATGTCCTGCATCAGGTACAGCGCCAGCGCGCCTTTCTGATACTGGATGTACGGTTGCTGCTCATTGAGCGCCAGCGGCGCTTCCTTGCGCTGCTCGTTCGCGCGGCCCCTGAGGTAGCCGTCGAGGTCATAGCGCAGGAAGCGCCGCATCTTGCCCGCGCCGTAAGCGCGCTGCATGACCATGAGCGCCATGTACTCGGACACCCCTTCGCTGAGCACCGTGCTGCCGCGCGTATTGGCGCCGATGAGCTGGTGCCCCCACCACTGGTGCGCCGTCTCGTGCGCGCTGATGTAGAACGGGTAGTCGAGGTCTTTTGGTGAACCGGGATCGATGCGCGCAATGAAGCCGGCGCTTTCCGAGAACGGGATCACGCCGGGGTAGGCAACGGCGCCATCACTGTAACGGGGGAATTCGACGATGCGCAGTTCGCGCAGCGGATAGCGCCCGAAGTTGCGCGCGCCATAATCGAGGCCCGCCTGGGCGCCGCGCACCATGCGTTCCACGTTCGCTTCGTGGCCCGGGTGGTAATACACGTCGATCGTCACGTCCTGCCAGCGTTCGTGGCGCACTTCGTAGCGCGCCGACTGGAAGGCGTAGCTGTTGAGCATCGGGCGGTCCATCTTGTAGCGGAAGTAGCGCCGCCCGTCCTGGCTCCATTCGCGCACCAGCGTGCCTGGCGCCACCGCGATCTGGTCGGCGCTCGTGCTGACGGTGGTCTCGAAGTCGATCCAGTCGGCGTCCACGCCCAGCAGGTGGTTGGCACGCGCCGCCGGATCGTCGCGCGCAGCCATGCGCGCGCGCGGGGCCAGGCCGTGGCGGCGACGATCGCGTTCGTCGCGCAGTTCCACCGCCGGCTGGTAGCCGATGCGCGGCATGACGTCATCCGTAAAGAACGTGCCGTTGCCCACCACCGGCGTCTCGCTGCCCAGGCCGAGCAGGCCGCGCGGCGCGTAGTCGACGGTGAAGTCCAGCCCCATGCGCGCGCCCGGCGCCATCGGCGTGGCCAGGCGATAGCGATAGAAACCCCGTTCCGGGTCGCTCGCTGCCAGCGTTGCCGGCTGCGTGAACGTCACGTTCAGGCGCGCGCCGCGCTGCTGGTACAGCACCACGTCCGACAACGGGCGGCTGGTGCGGTTCTCGAGCTGATAACTGCCCTTGACCTGCAGCGCGCGCGCGGCGGGATGGATGGCCGTATCGAGTTTGACGGCGGTGATGCGCGGCTGCGGCAGGAACGCGGTGCGGTGGTAGCGCTGTTCGTAGTCGGCGCGCAGCTGTTCGGCCTGGTGCGCGCTCAGGTAGCCGCCCTGCGCCATTTCCCATGCGAGGAAGGCGCCGCTGCCCGCGAACACGACGGCGCCGGTGCCGATCGTGGCCAGCACCGGGAGGCTCAGGCTGCGGCGCGCCAGGTGCAGGCGCTCGCGCCAGCCGCTATCGACGCCGCGCGGCCACAGCGCGCGCGCCGCGCCCAACAGCATCAGCGCCGCGCCGCCCCAGTACAGCAGGTAGAAGCGTTCGCGCAGCAGGTAGTGGCCAAAGCCGTTCATCGCCGAATAGGTCAGGTCGGGCCAGACCGCGTACAGCACCAGCGGATGATCCAGGCCCGCGCCATTGAAGGCGAGCGCCGCCAGCACCCAGCCGATCATGACGAAGTTGGCTAGGTATTTGTGGTTGACGATGACTTGCACGGCGATCGCCAGCACCGCAAGCAGCGCAAAGTGCGGCAGCATGACCGAGAACAGCGCCTGCAGGTACAGGCCCGGTTCGAGCTGGAAGTACCCCTTGAAGAGCTGGATCAGCATGGCCGTGACCATGGCGACGAGCAGCAGGCAGGCTTGCAGCCCGATCAGCGCCAGCGTCTTGCTGGCCAGCGGCAGCCAGCTTGGCACCGGCAGCGCATCGAGAATCTGGCTGGTGCGCATCTCGCGCTCGCGCCAGACCAGTTCACCGGCATAGAAGATGGTCGTGATGATCACGAACAGGCCGGTGACACCGCGGATCAGTTCCAGCATCATGTACGTGACGGGATAGGTCGGCGTGCCATACACCGCGCCCAGGTCGAGCGCGCTGGCGATCAGTGCGAGCACGCCGGCCGTGGCCAGCGCCACGAAGTATGCGTTGCGGGTCGATTCGCGCAGCTCGCCCCAGCCCGATTTGACGAGCAGCACGGCCAGGCTGCGGGCCGCGAAATCGGGCGGCGTGCTGGTGTCGCGCGCCGCCCGCGACAACGGCGGGGTAAGCCCGGAGGGCAGCCCGGACGGCAGTTCGGGCGCCAGCTTGCGGCGTGCGCGCGTCTGGCCTTCGGTCTCGCCGACGGCCTGGAAGCGCCAGTAGCCAAGCAGCAGCACCAGCAGCGAGAAACCGGCCCAGATCACGCGGTTGACCAGGTACACATCGGTCAATGCAATCAGGCGCACGTTACGCTCGGCCAGCGGCCAGTATTCGGTCAGGCGGATCAGGGCCGTGGTGCCGAACGGGTCGATCAGCGCGGCCAGTGTCTTGAAATCGAGGTCGCGCGCCAGCGACGGCGCGACCGTGTACCCGAGCGTCATGATGACGCTGGCCACGTACACCGGCAGCATGCGCCGCGTGAGGGCGGCCAGCACGAAGAAGATCGCACCAAAGATGAACAGGTTGGGCAGGAGCGTGAACAGATACGGCGTGAGCCAGGCGGCCAGCGGCGCGCCGCCGAGGCGATCGGGCGCGATCCCGGGCAGCATGGTGCCGAACCACAGGCCCAGCACGATGCCGGCGAAGATCACGGCCAGCGTGGCATACGCGCCCAGGAAGCGGCCGAACACGTAGTCGGCCTTGCGCAGCGGCGCGCTGAAAAAGAAGTGGTGCATCTCGTGCTCGAAATCCTGCTGCACCGCGCGGCCCATGACGGCTGCGGCAACAATGACCCCGAGGCTGCCGAGCATCGCGGTGGCCAGCGCGATCTGGCGTGGCCCATCGATCGCGATGCGGGCGCCGAACGTGATCGACAGCTCGCGAAACGCGCCGCCCGACGCCACCATCCACAGCATCCCGAGCGCCAGGAAGCCGCCAAAATACACCCAGGTCGACAGCAGCCGCAGGCGCTGCCTGGCCTCGAAACGGGCAATGACGAGCAGCGCGCGCACGGTCAGCAATCCCCGGCGGCGGGATTATGACGGCCGGCGATGGTGGCGAAGTACACGTCGTCCAGGCTCGCGCGGGCCGGCTCGAAGCCGTCGCCCGGATCGTCCTCGGCATACACGTGGATCAGCGTGCGGCCACTGAGCAGGCGGCTCGAGATCACGCTGTGGCGCGCCTGGAATGCCGGCAGTTCGGCCTTGGTGACGAAACGCGCCCAGATGAAGTCTTCGATGCCGTAGATGAGTTCTTGCGGCTCGCCGCACAGCAGCACCTGGCCCTTGTTGATGATCGCCATATTGGCGCACAGGTCGGCCACGTCGGACACGATGTGGGTCGAGAGCAGCACGGTGCGCTCTTCGCCGATGTCCGACAGCAGATTGTGAAAGCGCACGCGCTCCTGCGGATCCAGGCCCGCCGTGGGTTCGTCGACGATGATCAGGCGCGGGTCGCCAAGCAGGGCCTGGGCAATGCCGAAGCGCTGGCGCATGCCGCCCGAGAAGGTGCCCAAGCGCTGCGCGCGCACGTCCCACAGATTGGTCTGTTGCAGCAGGCCGTCGACGACCTCGCGCCGGCGTGCCCGGTGCGACAGACCCTTGAGCTGCGCGAAATGGTCGAGCAGGTCGTAGGCCGTGACCTTCGGATAGACGCCGAAGTCCTGTGGCAGGTAGCCGAGCATGCGGCGCACCGCGTCTTTTTCGTCCAGCACATCGATATCGTCGAGGAACACCGAGCCGGCGTCGCATTCCTGCAGCGTGGCCAGGATCCGCATCAGTGTCGATTTGCCCGCGCCGTTCGGGCCGAGCAGCCCGAACATCCCGGCCGGGATATTCAGCGTGACACGGTCGAGCGCGACCACGCCGTTGGCGTAGGTCTTGGACAAATTGCGGATCTTTAATTGCATGACAACTCCTGGCTGCAGTGATGTATTTACATCGCAGCTACTCTTTTTTCACACTGGCATTGTATTCAATCGTCACGGCGAGGGCAGGCACGGTGCGATACACGGGCCAAAGCGGGCCACAGGCTGCATTATCCGGTGACAGGGTGCATGCCGGGTTTCTTTCTATAAATTTGTTGTCCTGCGCAACGGGTGTGCGGCCCGCGCCCGCCCAAATTATGGATAATGGCAACATGGACGCCGCCACCCAAGACAAACTGATAATCCTGATGCGCGAAGGGCGCAGCCGGGCCGAATCGACCGACTGGTTCCGCGTCGGCCTGGGCCTGGTGTATCTGGCCGGCCTGATGACGAAGGACGAAATCGACTTCAAGACGGTCGACCGCGAATTCAACCGCTTCATCTACCACACGCTGGGCAACGGCCACACGATCACCAGCGTGCTGCAGTTCATGAGCGGCGAGAAGGTCATGCCCACCGTGGAATCGAGTCGTTTTCTGGACGCGTTTTCGCGCCACTGTCCCGGTGTGCCGATCGTGTCGGTGCCATACCTGCTTGAACTGAACCTGGGCGTGGCCAAGAACATCTCGGGCATCGAACCCGAAGGCCCGCTGGTCGAGTGGATCGCGAGAACTAAGGCATATAATGAAGGCCTCAGCGACTAGATTACCGAGCCAGCCATGACCGCGAATCGTTTCATCAGCCCCCTGGACCACCTGATTGTCGGCGTCGACAAGGCCTTGCGCGTCGTCGGCGGCGTGACCGCCATGTCGCGCCCGAACCCGGCCACGCACGCCATGGACAGCGAACTGTCCGACACCGAGCGCCGTCACAGCGCGGGCCTGATGCGCGTGAACCATGTCGGCGAAGTGTGCGCCCAAGCGCTGTACGATGCGCAGGCCAGTTTTGCCCACACGCCGCAACTGCGCGCGCAGTTCGAAGAAGCCGGCCAGGAAGAAGAAGACCACCTGGCCTGGTGCGCGCAGCGCCTGGACGAACTGGGTTCGCAGCCGAGCGTACTCAATCCGCTGTGGTATGCGGGCGCCTATGTGATGGGCGCGGTGGCGGCCCGGATCGGCGACCCGGTCAGCCTGGGCTTCGTGGTGGAGACCGAACGCCAGGTCGAGGCGCATTTGAACAGCCACCTCGAACTGCTGCCGCAGCAGGACGCCAAATCGCGCGCGATCGTCGACCAGATGCGCATCGATGAAATCGCGCACGCCGACGCGGCCCAAAGCATGGGCGCAGCCCCGTTGCCGATGCCGGTCAAGATGGCGATGCGGGCGATGGCCAAGGTCATGACCACCGCCGCCTACCGCATCTGAGGCCCCGTCTTAACTTTCGACGATCTCGATCGAGTGCGTGATCTCGGCGGTCTTGGCCAGCATGGCCGACGCCGAGCAGTACTTGTCATGCGATAGCTGCACCGCGCGTTCGACGGCCGCCGGCTTCAGGTTGCGGCCCGTGACCACGAAGTGGAAGTTAATCTTCGTGAAGACCTTCGGATCCACCTCGGCGCGCTCGGCCTGCAGTGTCACATCGCACCCGCGCACGTCTTCACGCCCGCGCTTGAGGATCAGCACCACGTCATACGCGGCGCAGCCGCCGGTGCCGATCAACACCATTTCCATCGGGCGTGGCGCCAGATTGTGGCCGCCGCCTTCCGGTGCGCCATCCATCGCCACCATGTGGCCGCTGCCCGTCTGGGCCCGGAAGCTCATGCCCGACGGGCCGTTCCAGCTGACTTTTACATCCATGTTCTGCTCCGCTGTGCTGTGTTCTTGAAAAGGGGCTTCGATTGTACGGCGGGATTACACACCGAGCACGTATTTCTCGCTCTTCATGCGCCAGCTCGCGAACGCCACCACCAGTAGCGCCGGGAGCAGCGCGCACAGGAATGTCAGCACGAAGGGCAGCGGGCCAATGTCGCCCGTCTTGGCCAGTTCCTTGACCAGCGTCTGGTTCGACAGCATCGGCACCAGGTACATCCAGGTCGCGGTCTTGAGTTCCATGAACGAGACCACGAAGCCCGGAATCACGGGCAGGATGGTCACGAAGCTGACCGTGGTCTGGGCTTCCTTGAAGGTCTTCGCGTTCATCGCCAGGCCGATGAACAGGGCGCTCGAGAGCAGCGACAGCGGCACCGTGACCAGGCACACGAGCATCAGCTCACCCCAGCCCAGGTTCCACGACATGCCGATTTCCTCAAGTGGCAGCCAGCGCAGGATCGCGTGGGCGACGCACAGGATCAGCGTCACGCCCAGCAGCGACGGCACGCTCGCGGCCAGCCATTTGCCGACCACCAGTTCCCAGCTGCGGGCCGGCTGCGCCATCAGCACTTCGAGCGAGCGCCGTTCGCGTTCGCCCGCCGTGCTGTCGACGGCCGCCGACAGGTTCAGGAAAAACGCCGGCAAAAACAGGATGCCGATGATGCCCCCGATGACCATTGCCGAGCGCGAGGCATTGGTGCCGGTGTCATGGCGCTGCAGTTCGATGGGCGAGAGTGTGGCGGGCGAGACGCCGTGCGCGAGCAGGCGCGCGCTGGCGATATTGCTGCTGTAGGCCTGCAGGATGTCTTCGACGTCGCGCCGCTGCGGGCCGCTTTCGGTGGACGAATCGAACCACAGCTCCAGGCGCGCCGGGCGCATGGCCTGGTAGTTGGCGATGTAGTCGTCCGTCACGCGCAGCACGGCGACGGTTTTTTTTGCGCGCAGCAGGTCGCCGATGGCGTCCTCATTCATCGGCGCGGCCTCGGTGACGGTCACGCTGCGCTCGCGCAGCTGGGCCATCAGGGTCGGCGCTTTGGCGCCGCCGATGACGACCATCTCGATGCCTTCACGCTCGGTGCGCGTGTTCCGTTCGATCATCTGGTTCAGCAGCAGGCCGATGATGGCCGGGTACATCAGCGAGGCGGCCAGCAGGAACGCCAGCGTGCGGCGCTCGCGCAGCATCTCGCGCAGCTCTTTCAAAAACACGATCCGGATCTTGGACTTCATGCGATACCTTCTTCGGTGCCGACCAGGCTGACAAAGGCGTCTTCCAGGTTGGTGATGCCGGTGCGCCGGCACAGTTCTTCGGGCGAGCCCTGGGCCACGGTATGGCCCTGTGCGATGACGATGACGTCGTCGCACAGGTGCGTCACTTCCTGCATCACGTGGGTGGCCATGATCACGCAGCTGCCGTCCTCGCGCAGCGCGTTCAGGGCCGTGCGCAGCGCGCGCGTGCTCATCACGTCCAGGCCGCGGCTCGGTTCATCGAGCAGCAGGTGGCGCGGGCGGTGCAGCAGCGTGCGCGCCAGCGCGACCTTGATGCGCTGGCCCTGCGAGAAGCCCTTGGCCCGGCGATCCAGGATGTCTTCCATGCCCAGCAGCTCGGCCACTTCGCCGATGCGCGTGCGCAGTGCCGGGGCCTGCATGTCATTGAGTTCGCCGAAATAATGCAGGTATTCGCGGGTGGTCAAGCGCTCGTACAGCCCGAACTGGTCGGTGAGAAAGCCGATATTGCGGCGCACCGCCATCGGGTCCTGTTCGGGGTCGACGCCGCCGATCAGGATGCTGCCGTGGTCGCGTTTGAGCAGGCCGACGAGCGTGCGCAGCAGGGTAGTCTTGCCGGCGCCGTTGGGGCCGAGCAGCGCGGTGATCTGGCCATCGCGCGCGGTAAAGGAAACGCCGCCCAGCGCCTGGACGGCGCCGAAGGCCTTGCGTACATCGTGAACTTCGATCATGGCGTGTCCGAATCTTATGGTTGCGGCCCGGCGCTGCCGAGCTGGAAGGTGGGCGCCGGGATCTCGGCCATGCAGGCCGCGTCGAGCTTGTCCTGCGGATGGTCCAGAAAAGCGCGCAGCAGGCGCGGTGCGCAGCCCAGTTGCGAGACGCCGTGGCCGGCATTGGCCACCACGATCTGCTGGGCGTGCGCCATCGACCTGGCGGCGCTCGCGGCGCGGTGTGGCGGCGTGACCGGATCGAGCGCGCCCGAGAGCAGCAGGGCCGGTGCGTCGATGCGGGTCGGTTCTGCATACGGCACGGCCGGCACCTTGATGTCGTCCCTGCACAGCTTCGGCATCATCTCGGCCAGCGGTCGCGCCAGCACGGCGGCGTCAGCCTTCATCAACTCGGGCGTGAAACGGGGCACGTCTTCGGCGCACACCACGGCGAAGTGCAGCAGCATCGACATGCTCGCATCGTTGCCGAAGTCACCGGCCAGGTTCTGGCGCGCGATGAACGGCTGCCAGCGCCCTTGGCTCGCGTTATGGATCAGGAATGGCAGGCGCCGCGCATCGGCCGGCGCATACAGGATGTTGTGCACGGTGCCCAGGAAGCGGTCGGACGACATCGTGAAACTGGTCTGCTCGGCCGTGCGCGGATTGGGCAGCGACAGGCGCAGGTCGCCCGCTTCGAGCCGGGTGACCAGGCCATCGAATTCGGTGCGCAGGTTCGGGTACGCCTTGTGGCAGGCGGCGTCCTTGGCGCAGGCAGCAAACACGCCGTCGAGCGCGGTCTGCGAGTCGCGGCCCCCGGCCGGGATGACCTGGTCGGGCGCGGCCACGCCGTCGAGCACGAGGGCGCGTACGCTGGATGGATAGGCGCGGGCGTAGGTTTGCGCCAGGCGCGTGCCGTACGAGCCGCCCCACAGATTGACCTGGCCGTAGCCCAGCGCAAGGCGCACGCGTTCGAGGTCGCGCGCGGCGGCCAGCGTGGTGTACGCACTCAAAGGCGACTTGTTGGCCGCGATACAGGCGCGCAGTTCGGCCATCAGTTCGGCGTCGCCCATGGTTTCGTGTTCGGGCTTGCTGACGCAGCCGAGTTTGCCCGAGCGGCCGGTGCCGCGCTGGTCGATGAAGACGATGTCGCGCGTGGCGCGCACGCGGTCGAACGCGGCCTTGAGCAACACCAGCACATCGCTGCCCGCCTGGCCCGGGCCACCGGCCAGCACGAATAGCGGATCGGTACGGCTGCCCTGGCGGAAGGCCGGGGCCACGGTCACATGCAGCGCCAGCGTTGGACCCTGCGGCTTCGCATGGTCGAGCGGCACCGTCACGCTGACGCAGCGCAGCGCCTCGACCACACCGGGCAGGTGGCAGCTGCGGTCCGTCATGGCCGGTGCAGCAGCGCTGGCGCTACCCGCGGCCAGCAGCAGAGGCAGCGCCAGCAGGGTGGGCAAAATCTTGAATATCGTCACAACATCTCCTCAGGTTGCAACGATGATAAGTTCGCGTTGTTTCTATGGTCAACCCATTGTTTCAACTATGCATCAAGGCATGCGGACCGGGTCAGGATTGTGGTCGCGCTGGCCCCTGAAAATCACCAGATGGCGATTGACGGCAGTGCCCGTGCAGGTTATGATCGTCGGCTTTCCGTTTGCTCAGGAAAAGATAACAAGGCCGAGTCCGCTGAAGTACAGGGCGGAACCACCATTTGAGCAATTTTTTATTTTGGAATAAACATGAAAACTTTTTCCGCTAAGGGCCATGAAGTCCAGCGCGACTGGTTTGTCATTGACGCGACGGACCTGGTCCTCGGACGTGTTGCCAGCGAAGTGGCACTCCGACTGCGCGGCAAGCACAAGCCGGAATTCACCCCGCACGTCGACACCGGTGACTTCATCGTTGTGATCAATGCAGGCAAACTGCGTGTGACCGGTACCAAGGCCACCGAAAAAACGTACTACCGTCACTCGGGCTACCCGGGCGGTATCTACGAAACGAACTTCCTGAAAATGCAACAGCGTTTCCCAGGTCGCGCACTCGAGAAAGCGGTCAAGGGCATGCTGCCTAAAGGCCCACTCGGCTACGCAATGATCAAGAAGCTGAAAGTGTACGCGGAAGGTTCGCACCCACACGCTGCTCAGCAACCACAAGCACTGACCCTCTAAGGAACTGACATGATCGGTAACTACAACTACGGCACCGGCCGTCGCAAGAGTGCAGTCGCTCGCGTGTTCATCAAAACTGGCACCGGCCTGATCATCGTGAACGGCAAGCCTGCTTCGGAATACTTCTCGCGCGAAACCGGCCTGATGGTCATTCGCCAGCCGCTGGAACTGACCGGCAACGTCGAGCGTTTTGACATCAAAGTCAACGTGCACGGCGGCGGCGAGTCGGGCCAGGCTGGCGCCGTCCGTCACGGCATCACCCGCGCTCTGATCGACTACGACGCAGCACTGAAGCCAGATCTGGCCCGTGCTGGCTTCGTCACCCGCGATGCGCGTGAAGTCGAGCGTAAAAAAGTTGGTCTGCGCAAAGCACGTCGCGCAAAGCAATTCTCGAAGCGTTAATTCGCTGTTGCCAGCGCCTTTGGGCGCTGTGCCGAAAAAGCCGTCCACCGCAAGGTTGGGCGGCTTTTTTGCTTTTCAGAGCGGTACGCCCCGCATTTCCCAGGCTGTTAAAATGCACCCTTCGTCCTGAAAGCAGGGCCTTTCTACCATTATCGAGGAACAGAACATGATCAAAGTTGGCATCGTTGGCGGCACCGGATACACGGGCGTGGAATTGCTGCGGCTGTTGGCCGTGCATCCGGATGTGCAACTGACGGCAATTACGTCGCGCAAGGAAGACGGCCTGCCGGTGGCCGACATGTTCCCGTCGCTGCGCGGCCGCGTCGACCTGGCGTTTTCGAGCCCTGATAAAGCCGACCTGAAAAGCTGCGACGTCGTGTTCTTCGCCACCCCGCACGGCGTGGCGATGGCGCAGGCGCCCGAGCTGCTGGCAGCCGGCGTGAAAGTGATCGACCTGGCGGCCGACTTCCGCCTGAAAGACCAGGCCACGTTCGAAAAATGGTACAAGATCGACCACACGGCGCCCGAACTGCTTGAAGAAGCCGTGTACGGCCTGGCAGAGCTGAACCGTGACGCGATCAAGGGCGCGCGCCTGATCGCCAACCCGGGCTGCTACCCGACCACGATGCAGCTTGGCTACTACCCGTTGCTCAAGGCCGGCATCATCGACGCGGGCAACCTGATCGCCGACTGCAAGTCGGGCGTGTCGGGTGCCGGTCGCAAGGCCGAGATCGCCACGCTGTTCTCCGAGTCGAGCGACAACTTCAAGGCCTATGGTGTGAGCGGTCACCGCCACACGCCGGAAACGACGGCACAGCTGGCGCGCTTCACCGACCAGAAGGTCGGCCTGATCTTCACGCCGCACCTGGTGCCGATGATCCGCGGCATGCACGCGACGCTGTACGCGCGCCTGACGAAAGAGATCGACGATGCGGCGCTGCAGGCGCTGTTCGAAGATGAATACAAGGACAGCGAGTTCGTCGACGTGATGCCGTTCGGCTCGCACCCTGAGACGCGTTCGACCCGCGGCTCGAACGTGCTGCGCCTGGCGCTGCATCGCCCGGATGGCGGCGACACGGTCGTGATCCTGGTGGTGCAGGACAATCTGGTCAAGGGCGCATCGGGTCAGGCCGTGCAGTGCATGAACCTGATGTTCGGGCTGGATGAAGCGACTGGGCTGAAGCAGATCGCGCTGCTGCCGTAACAGGCGTCGCTGGTGCCTGCCAGACTTGAATTGCGGCCACTTGGCCGCATCTTCGAGGCTACTGCACCAGCTCTTGCAGAAGGATCATGTCCTCTTGATATCATCAAGGGACGGTACCCTGTCTGAGTGACAACTGGTGTCTCATCTGGCCGACTTTCCCTGAGGGTCGGCAGCATGAGTTCCCCCAACCGTCTATAATGGGCGGAGTTTGATTATCCAGGAGCATTCCATGACCGCAGTCGCCGAAGTAGTAGATTTCGACACGATTCCCGTACCAATCAACTTCACCGACAGCGCGGCACAGAAAGTGGCCCAGCTGATCGAAGAAGAAGGCAACCCTGACCTCAAGCTGCGCGTCTTCGTGCAGGGTGGCGGTTGCTCGGGCTTCCAGTATGGCTTCACCTTCGACGAGATCATCAACGACGATGACACGACGATGGAAAAAGCAGGCGTCCAGCTGTTGATCGATTCGATGAGCTACCAGTACTTGGTCGGCGCCGAGATCGATTACAAGGATGACCTCGAAGGCGCGCAGTTCGTGATCAAGAACCCGAACGCCACCTCGACCTGCGGTTGCGGTTCGTCGTTCTCGGCGTAAGCAGCGCAGCGCTGCCCGGCAATTGCCGGAGTATCGAAAAAGGCCCGCTTCGAGCGGGCCTTTTTGCGTTCACGCCGGGTACAGCGCACCCAGGACACGCAGGCCGCGTGCGCCCGTGACGGCTGGCAGATTGCCTGGTTCGCGCTGCGTAAAACGCCAACCCAGCCAGGCGAACGCGAGCGCCTCGACCCTGTTCGGCGCCACGCCCAGTTCGGCCGTCGATACCACTTTTACACCATCGAGTTCGGCGCTGATTGCGCGCAGCAGCGCGCCGTTATAGGCGCCCCCACCGCACACGTACACCGCATCCGGCGCGATGCCTTCATCACGGATGGCGCGTGCGATCGTCACAGCCGTCAGGCGCGTGAGCGTGGCCTGGACGTCGGCCGGGGCGACATCGTGGAAAGCGGCCAGCCTGGCATCGAGCCAGTCCGCATGGAACAGGTCGCGCCCCGTGCTCTTGGGTGCCGGCAGCGCAAAGTACGCCTCATCGAGCAACGCTGCCAGCAATGGCGGGTGCACGGTCCCACTCGCTGCCCAGGCGCCATCCTCGTCATAGGCGCGGCCTTGGTGGCGCGCGATCCACAGATCCATCAAGACATTGCCCGGACCGGTATCGAAGCCGGTCACGCGCCCGTCGCCATGCAGCACGCTGATATTGCCGATGCCGCCGATATTCACAACGACACGCGCGGTGCCTGGCGCGCCGAATGCGGCCGCGTGAAAGGCCGGCACCAGCGGCGCACCCTGGCCACCGGCAGCGACATCGCGGCTGCGAAAGTCGGCGATCACGTCCAGGCCGGTGAGTTCGGCCAGCAGCGCCGGATTATTGGTCTGGCGCGTAAAGCCCAGTTCGGGGCGATGGCGGATCGTCTGGCCATGCACGGCCACGGCAGCGACCTTGCCGGGGCTGGACGGCAACAGCGCACGTACGCAGTCGGCATACGCCAGTGCCAGCGCATTGGCGGCCAGCGCCTCACGCTCGAGCTCATTGTGGCTGGCTGCCTGCAGCGCCATCAGCTCATCGCGCAAGTCGGCAGGAAAGGGCGTGAACGCGGCTGCAATCGTGCGGATCGCGCCTTGCGAAAAGTCGGCCAGCACGCCATCGACGCCGTCGAGGCTGGTGCCTGACATCAGGCCGATGAAAAGGGACGGGGTCTCGGTCATGGTGTTATGAAAAAATCAGGCCATACAAAGCAAAACGCCCTCCGACATCGAGATGCAGCGGAGGGCGTCGGGACAGGGGTGAAGCTGTCTTAGCGGGCGGCCATGGCCGAACCGCTTGGACCCAGCAGCGAGAAGCGGTGATTCATCTCGGCGGCAGCCATGCGGAAACGACCCAGTTCAGCCTGGCTCAGCGGTTGCTGTGCCAGCGACTTGTACTGGTTTGGATCCTTGGCCACGCCTGCAACACGGAATTCGTAGTGCAGGTGCGCGCCGGTCGACCAGCCGGTCGAACCGACGTAGCCGATGACCTGACCCTGGCTGATCTTGGCGCCCTTGCGCAGGCCCGGTGCGATACGGCTCATGTGCGCGTAGGCGGTACTATATGCCGACCAGTGCTTGAGCACGACCATATTGCCGTAGCCATTGCCGTTGCCGGCGAAGTCGACGGTAGCGTCAGCCACGGCGCGGATCGGGGTGCCGGTCGATGCTGCGTAATCGACGCCCTTGTGCGCTTTCCATTTGCCTGACAGCGGGTGCACGCGCATCGAGAAGCCCGACGAAATGCGCGAGTACTCGAGTGGCGACTTCAGGAAGGCCTTTTTCAGTGCCTTGCCGTCCAGGGTGTAATAGCCGCCCTGTTTGGTGATCGGATCTTCGTACCAGACCGACTGGTACGCCACGCCACGGTTGACGAACTCACCAGCCAAGATGCGGCCGGTCTTGACCTGTTCGCCGTCGAGCCAGAAGGTCTCGTAGACCACATTGAAGCGGTCACCGCGCTTGACGTCGGTGCGGAAGTCGATATCGGTCGAGAACATCTCGATGATCTGGCCAACGATCGAATCGGGCAGGCTGCCGCCGTCGACGTTGGAGTCGGTGGCTGCATACAGCGACGACGCGATGTCGCGCGAGCGCATTTCGACGCGACGCTCGAGCTTGGCCGGCGCTTCGAGGGCGACGAACGATTCGCCCTTGCGTTCGATGCTGATCGTGCGTGCGTTGCCGTTCTTGCCATCGATGACGGTGGCGCGCATCGACAGCAGCAGGCCGTTTTCATCGGTCTCGGCCTGGATACGCTTGCCGGTCTGGAGCGACAGCAGGCGACGTGCCAGCTTGTCGGAACGAACGAATTTCTGTGCCTGTGCATCTTCGATGCCAAGGCGGGTGAAGAGCGAGCCGAGCGAATCGCCGCGGCGGATGCGTTCTTCGTGGATGAATTGCTGCTCGTCTTGCTGGAGCGCGGCGATCTGGGATGCCAGATTTGGCAGTTCCAGGTTCGTCGCGACCGAGGTCACGGGCAGGTCGGAAGGATCGTTGGCGATCGGGGCGACACCTACTGCGCCAAAGGCGCACATGCTCAGGAAGACGGCGCCGGCGCTCAAAACGCGGGCTTTGCGGGTCTTCGGCACCAGCTGCAGCAGTGTCTGACGGGTAATTTTCTGTATAGGGTTCATGCAATCAGTTAAAATTTGCGGCTGAACTTTCAAGGGCCATGTTCATGACGTTTAACAAAGTTTTCTTTGGGAAACGAAAACAGGATCGTGAATTATACCAAAAGATGTGGTCCTACAACCGTTTTAGCCAATTTCCTACACGAATTTATGACCTCAACAGCAGTTCCTGGCGGCAATTCCATGGTAAATGCGCCTGTGCGCCTTCCTCTGACTGACCGCGTTCTCGAGTCCCTCGCCATCGCAAAAAGGGGTGTGGACGAGTTGCTGGTCGAGGCCGATTTTGCGCAAAAACTGGCGCGTTCGGAGCAAACCGGCACACCGCTGCGCATCAAACTGGGTCTGGACCCAACGGCGCCAGACCTGCATCTGGGTCACACCGTGGTGCTGAACAAGTTGCGTCAATTGCAAGATCTGGGTCACCAGGTGATCTTCTTGATCGGTGACTTCACGTCGATGATTGGCGACCCGTCGGGGCGCAACGCCACCCGGCCGCCGCTGACACGCGAGCAGGTCGAAGAAAACGCGATGACGTACTTCCGTCAGGCATCGCTGGTGCTGGACGCCGGCCGCACCGAGATGCGCTACAACTCGGAGTGGTGCGACCCGCTCGGCGCGCGCGGCATGATTCAGCTGGCGTCCCGCTATACAGTAGCGCGCATGATGGAGCGCGACGATTTCACCAAGCGCTACAAGAGTGGGACACCGATCGCCGTGCATGAGTTCCTGTATCCGCTGATGCAGGGCTACGATTCGGTCGCATTGAAGTCCGACCTTGAGCTGGGTGGAACGGACCAGAAATTCAACTTGCTGGTTGGCCGCGAACTGCAGAAGGACTACGGCCAGGAGCCGCAGTGCATCCTGACCATGCCGCTGCTCGAAGGCCTGGACGGCGTCGAGAAGATGTCCAAGTCGAAAAACAACTACATCGGCATCACCGAAGCACCAAACACCATGTTCGGCAAGCTGATGAGCATTTCGGACGACATGATGTGGAAGTACTTCAATTTGCTGTCGTTCCGCTCGCTGGACGACATTGCACAACTGAAGGCGACGATCGACGGCGGCGCCAACCCGCGCGACGCCAAGGTGGCGCTGGGCAAGGAAATCGTGACGCGCTTCCACTCGGTCCAGGCGGCGGACGATGCGCTGGCCGACTTCGTCAACCGTTCCAAGGGTGGCATTCCTGACGACGTGCCGGAAGTGGCGCTGTCGGGCGCGCCGATGGGCGTGGCGCAATTGCTCAAGCAAGCTGGCCTGTGCGCATCGACGTCCGAGGCCATGCGCATGGTTGACCAGGGCGGTGTGCGCATCGACGGTGCCGTCGTGGCCGACAAAGGGTTGCAGGTGGCTGCCGGCACACTCGTCGTGCAGGTGGGCAAGCGCAAGTTCGCGCGCGTGACGCTGGCATGATCGGCCTGCTGCAACGCGTGGGCGAAGCGGCAGTGCGCGTCGATGGCGCGACCGTTGGCGCCATCGGTCCCGGCCTCTTGGTATTGCTGTGCGCCGAAAAGGGTGACACCGAGCGCGAAGCCGATTTACTGCTGACCAAATTGCTCGGTTACCGCGTCTTTTCGGACGAGGCGGGCAAGATGAACCGCAGCCTGGCCGACGTCAATGGCGGCCTGCTGCTGGTGCCGCAATTCACGCTCGCGGCCGATACCAAATCCGGCACGCGGCCATCGTTCACGCCAGCGGCAGCACCGGAAGACGGCCGGCGCCTGTTCGATTACGCCGTGCGCCAGGCGCGCACGCGTCACGGGCAGGTGGAAACCGGCGTGTTCGGCGCCGACATGAAGGTGTCACTCATCAATGACGGGCCGGTGACATTCTGGCTGCGGGTTGATCCGGTCGTGACAACGCGCTGAAACCCCGGCTGGCTGCAGGTGTCAAAACCAGTAGCCGGGAGGAGCCATGCGCATCTGGAGCAATTCGTTTACCAACGGGGCCGCCATTCCTGCCGCCTGCGCGTTTGCCGTGGGCGACTCTGCCGCCCATGTCAGGCTGTCAAGCAATCGCAACCCGCACATCGCCTGGGACGACGTACCGAACGGCACCGAATCGCTGGTGCTGGTCTGCCACAATCCCGACGTCCCGCGCGATGGCCGCCGCGTCAATGTCGACGGCTGCACGGTGCCGCTGAGGGCCCCGCGCATCGATTTTTTCCACTGGACGCTGGCCGATATCCCTGTGTGCCTCACGACGCTGGCCGAGGGCAGGTTTTCCAATCGCGTCACGCCGCATGGCAAACCGGGGCCGCTGGTGCCATTCACCATCAAGAACGGCACCGAGCACCAGTTGCGCCATGGCCTCAATGACTATACCGACTGGTTTGCCGGCGCGCCCGGTATGGCCGGCGAGTTCTATGGCTATGACGGCCCGTGTCCACCCTGGAACGACGAGCGCGTGCACCACTATGTCTTTACCCTGTATGCGCTCGATATGCCACGCCTGCCGCTTACGGGCCGCTTCACGGGGCCCGAGGCGCGCATGGCGATCTACGGGCACATCCTCGACGAGGCGTGCATCTTCGGCACCTATGCACTCAATCCCCACGCCGTCGCCGATCTGCCAAAATAGCGCTTCCATCCGATTGCCCCGAGGTTCGGGCACAAGAACCTCATGACCATGACCACAGCGCCCCGGGGCGCGACCACGATCCTGCTCATCCGCCACGGCGAAACCGCCTGGAATGCCGAACGCCGGCTGCAGGGCCATCTCGATATCCCGCTCAACGCCGAAGGCGAGCGCCAGGCAGCGCTGCTTGGCGGGGCACTGGCCGGTGAAGCCATCGACCACGTGCTGTCCAGCGACCTGGGCCGTGCCCGGCAGACTGCCGAGGCGATCCTGCGCGCGCGCGGCGCAACAATGGCTTTGCAGGTCGATCCCCAATTGCGCGAACGCTGCTACGGCGGCTTCGAAGGCTTGCTCTATAGTGAGATCGCGGCCCGCTATCCGGCAGACTTTGCCGCCTGGCAAGCGCGCAATGTCGACGCGACCCTGCCACCGGGTAAGAACCAGGGTGAATCGTTCCGTGCCTTTTTCGACCGCGTCACGACGGCGATCGCGGCCCATGCCGCACGCCATCCAGGGCAGACGCTGGCGCTGGTGGCACACGGTGGCGTGCTCGAGTGCGCCTACCGGGCTGCACTGGGCTTGGCCCTGGACACCCCGCGCGACTTCAAGGTGCACAATGCCAGCATCAACCGCTTTGCGGTCGAGCAGGGCAAGCTGCGCCTGACGAGCTGGGGCGAAGTCGAGCACCTGCGGCAACCCGCCCTCGACGAGTTGCCGTAGGGTGGAAGGCTCCGCCTTCCACGCGGTGATGGTTGGTGGTGGGGTTATCCGGCACGCAACCGGCACCGATTGGTTAGCGGTGGGCTCGCCCCTCGCGTGACCGTCGCCGATAGCGATCGCCGGGTGGACGGCAAAGCCGTCCACCCTACGTGAGCGTCTCATTCCCCATTTCCTGGCCTTGCCAATATCGCACACACAACAATTTGAAAAATTGTGCTGATAAATTGAGCAGCGCTTGAGGTAAAATAGCAGGTTCTCGTGTCACTTTTGAGTCTGCCAGCTGTGCAAATAGGTCCTTATCTCCTGCGTAATAACGTCTTTGTCGCGCCGATGGCTGGTGTGACGGACCGTCCGTTCCGGCAACTGTGCAAGCAGCTCGGCGCGGGCTATGCGGTGTCCGAGATGGCCGCGTCCAATCCGCGCCTGTGGGCCAGCGAAAAGACGTCACGCCGGATCGACCATGCGGGCGAGATGGAGCCCAAGGCGGTGCAGATCGCCGGCGCCGATCCGAAAGACCTTGCCGATTGTGCGAAGTTCAACGTCGAGCGTGGCGCGCAGATCATCGACATCAACATGGGTTGCCCGGTCAAGAAAGTCTGCAACAGCTGGTGCGGGTCGGCCCTGTTGCAGCACGAAGACCTGGTCGAGCGCATCCTGCACGCGGTGGTCGAGGCCGTCGACGTGCCGGTCACGCTGAAGTTCCGCACTGGCTGGGATCGCCAAAACAAGAACGCGCTGCGCATCGCGCGCCTGGCCGAGCAGGCCGGCATCCAGATGCTGACCCTGCATGGCCGCACCCGGGCCGATGGCTACAAGGGCGACGCCGAGTACGACACCATCCGCGCCGTGAAGGCGTCGGTCGGCATCCCGGTGGTGGCCAATGGCGACATCACCACGCCCGAGAAAGCGAAGTTCGTGCTCGACTACACGGGGGCGGACGCCGTCATGATCGGCCGGGCGGCCCAGGGCCGGCCATGGATCTGCCGCGAAATCGACCACTTCCTGCGCACGGGCGAGCACATGCCGGCGCCGCTGGTGGAAGAGGTGCGCGAACTGATGCACGAGCACTTGCCGGCGCACTACGCTTTTTATGGCGAGTTCATCGGCGTGCGGACCGCGCGAAAGCACATCGGCTGGTATGTCCAGGACTTGCCAGATGGCGAGGAATTCCGTCAACGCATGAATCTGCTGGAATCGACCGCCGAGCAACTTGCGGCGATGGATGACTTCCTGAAATCCCAGCACCGCCATGGCGAGCGGTTACAATACCGCCCCGCGCTTCCCGCCGTGGACGCGATCGCGGCATAGAAGACCAGCACAACAAGCGACAAGAAGAACAATTGGGGACGCGCTGCCCGCAGATGCAGCAAGCCAGTGCAGCAAGCCGGGCAGCAATCACACAACCAGGATGAAGCAGCAAAGACATGAGCAAAGAAAGTATCCAGGAAGTCGTCCAGAAGAGTCTTGAAGACTATTTCAACGATCTCGGCGAGCAAAAACCGACCAACATCTACGACATGATGGTGTTGACCGTCGAAAAGCCCGTCCTCGAAGTGGTCATGTCGCGCGCCGACGGCAACCAGTCGCATGCCGCGCAGATGCTGGGCATCAATCGCAATACATTGCGCAAGAAACTGCAAGAGCACGGGCTGCTCTAAGCGTTGCCGGTTGGCTGCGCTTCCTGCGCGGCCCCGGAGACCCAACGGTCTCCACGTCCGGCGCCAGGAATTCTCAACCATAGGCCTCACCATGATCAAACAAGCTCTCATTTCCGTATCCGACAAGACCGGCGTGCTCGATTTCGCGCGCGCCCTGAACCAGCTGGGCGTGAACATCCTGTCCACTGGCGGCACCGCCAAGCTGCTGCAAGAAAATGGCGTGCCAGTCACGGAAGTGGCCGATTACACCGGTTTCCCGGAAATGCTCGATGGCCGCGTCAAGACGCTGCACCCGAAAGTGCACGGCGGCATCCTGGCCCGTCGCGATTTCCCCGAGCACATCGCGAAACTGGAAGAGCACAATATTCCGCAGATCGACATGGTCGTGGTCAATCTGTACCCGTTCCAGCAAACCGTCGCCAAAGAGCAATGCTCGCTGGAAGATGCAATTGAGAACATCGACATCGGTGGTCCGACCATGCTGCGTTCGGCCGCCAAGAACCACCGCGACGTGGTCGTGGTCGTCGATCCGGCCGACTACGGCGTCGTGCTGGCGGAAATGAAGGGCTCGGGCGGCGACGCCGGTCCGGTCAGCTACGAGACCAAGTTCCGACTGGCCAAGAAGGTCTTCGCGCATACCGCCCAGTACGACGGCGCGATCACCAATTACCTGACCAGCCTGGGCGACGACCGCGCACACGCGACCCGCTCGAACTTCCCGGCCACGCTGAACATGGGCTTCGAGAAAGTCCAGGAAATGCGCTACGGCGAAAACCCGCACCAGGGCGCCGCCTTCTACCGCGACCTCGTCACGATCGATGGCGCGCTGGCCAACTACCGCCAGTTGCAGGGTAAAGAGCTGTCGTACAACAACATCGCCGATGCCGATGCGGCCTGGGAATGCGTCAAGTCGCTCGGCGGTCTCGGCCAGGCGGCAGGTTGCGTGATCGTCAAGCACGCCAATCCATGCGGCGTGGCCATCGGCGTCGATGCACTGGACGCGTATTCGCGCGCGCTGCAGACCGATCCGACCTCGGCCTTTGGCGGCATCATCGCCTTCAATGTCGAAGTCGATGGCAAGGCAGCCGAAGCGCTGGCCAAGCTGTTTGTCGAAGTACTGATCGCGCCGAGCTTCACCGCCGAAGCGCGCCAGATCATGTCGGCCAAGCAGAACGTGCGTCTGCTGGAAATCGCGCTGGGCGCCGGCCAGAATGCCTACGACGTCAAGCGCGTCGGCGGCGGCCTGCTGGTGCAATCGCCGGACGCGAAGAACGTCGGCATGGAAGACCTGCGTGTCGTTTCCAAGCTGCAGCCATCGCCGCAGCAGCTGCAAGACCTGATGTTCGCGTGGCGCGTGGCCAAGTTCGTCAAGTCGAACGCGATCGTGTTCTGCGGTAATGGCATGACGCTGGGCGTCGGCGCCGGCCAGATGAGCCGCATCGACTCGGCGCGCATCGCGTCGATCAAGGCCCAGAACGCCGGCCTGAGCTTGACCGGCTCGGCCGTGGCGTCGGATGCATTCTTCCCGTTCCGCGATGGCCTGGACGTCGTCGTCGATGCCGGCGCGACCTGCGTGATCCACCCGGGTGGATCGATGCGCGACCAGGAAGTCATCGATGCCGCCGACGAGCGCGGCGTCGTCATGCTGTACACGGGCACGCGTCACTTCCGTCATTGATTCGATGACAAGGCGAGGGCGGCGGGAAACCTGTCGCCCCCGCTGAAGTCCAACAGGGGCGTGCCGAAATGGTGCGCCCCTGTGTTTTTGCACAGTATTTTCCCCACGAACACCCCCAGCCGGGGTAACATTCCAGCATGATTATTCTCGGCATCGACCCGGGCCTGCGCACGACGGGGTTCGGCGTCATTGAAAAACACGGCACGAAGCTGCGCTACATCGCTTCGGGCACCATCAAGACCGGGCTGGAAGGCGCCTTGCCGCCACGCCTGAAAGTCATCCTGCACGGCGTCAGCGAGATCATCGCGACCTACCAGCCGGCCTGTTCCGCCATCGAAAAAGTGTTCGTCAACGTCAATCCGCAATCGACCCTGCTGCTGGGCCAGGCGCGCGGCGCGGCCATCACGGCGCTCGTGGGCGCCGATCTCGATGTAGCCGAATACACGGCGGTGCAGGTCAAGCAGGCGGTGGTGGGCACAGGCCGCGCGGCCAAGCCGCAGGTGCAGGACATGGTTGCGCGCCTGCTCAAGCTGCCGGGCCTGCCGGGCAGCGATGCCGCAGATGCGCTCGGCGTCGCGATCTGCCATGCCCACACGATCGACACGCTGGCCCTCTTGGGCGCGATTGCGCCCGACATGATCGGGCTGCGCATGAAAAACAGCCGTCTCGTCTCATAACAAGGAACTCATTCGATGATCGGTCGTCTCTCCGGAACCCTGCTCGAAAAAGCGCCGCCGCACGTGCTGGTGGATTGCAATGGCGTCGGCTATGAAGTCGATGTGCCGATGAGCACGTTCTACAACCTGCCACACACGGGCGAAAAAGTCGTGCTGTTTACGCACCTGACCGTGCGCGAAGATGCGCACCTGCTGTTCGGTTTTGGCACCGCGTCTGAACGCGCGCTGTTCCGGCAACTGATCAAGATCACGGGTGTCGGCGCACGCATGGCGCTGTCGATCCTGTCGGGCATGACCGTGGCCGAGCTGTCGCAGGCCGTCACGCTGCAAGAGACGGGCCGCCTGGTCAAGGTGCCCGGCATCGGCAAGAAGACCGCCGAGCGCCTGCTGCTCGAACTCAAGGGCAAACTCGGTGCCGATATCGGCATGGTGGCCGGTGTCCCGCGCGACGACACGCAGACCGACGTGCTCAACGCGCTGGCCGCGCTGGGTTACTCCGACAAGGAAGCGCTGCTCGCGATCAAGAACATGCCAGCCGGCGCCAGCGTCTCGGATGGCATCAAATTTGCGCTCAAGGCGCTCTCCAAAGCCTGACCGGATGTAAGCAATGAGTATCCAGACCGACAACTTTACCGAACAGCGCGTGATCGACGCCGCGCCGGCCTCGCCCAACGAAGAGGCGATCGAGCGCGCGCTGCGGCCCAAGCAGCTCGACGAATACGTCGGCCAGGAAAAAATCCGCGACCAGCTCGAGATTTTCATCACGGCCGCGCGCAACCGGCGCGAGGCGCTCGACCACACGCTGCTGTTCGGGCCACCGGGCCTGGGCAAGACGACGCTCGCGCACATCATCGCGCGCGAGATGGGCGTGAACCTGCGCCAGACCTCGGGCCCCGTGCTCGAACGTCCGGGCGACCTGGCGGCATTGCTGACCAATCTCGAGCCGAACGACGTGCTGTTCATCGACGAGATCCACCGCCTGTCGCCGGTGGTCGAAGAGATCCTGTACCCGGCGCTCGAGGACTACCAGATCGACATCATGATCGGCGAAGGCCCGGCCGCGCGTTCCGTGAAACTCGACCTGCAGCCGTTCACGCTGGTGGGCGCGACCACGCGCGCCGGCATGCTGACCAATCCGCTGCGCGACCGTTTCGGGATCGTGGCGCGCCTGGAGTTCTACAACGTCCCCGAGCTGACCAAGATCGTGCTGCGCAGCGCCGCGTTGCTGGTGGCGCCGATCGACGAAGAAGGCGCGCGCGAAGTGGCCAAGCGCGCCCGCGGCACGCCGCGGATCGCCAACCGCCTGCTGCGCCGCGTGCGCGATTTCGCGCAGGTGAAAGGCACCGGCGAGATCACGCGCGACATCGCCGACCGCGCTCTCAAGATGCTCGACGTCGACAGCGTGGGCTTTGACGTGATGGACCGCAAGCTGCTCGAAGCAGTGCTGTTCAAGTTTGCCGGCGGCCCGGTCGGCATCGGCAACCTGGCCGCCGCCATCGGCGAAGCGGCCGACACGATCGAAGACGTGCTCGAACCCTTCCTGATCCAGCAAGGCTATCTGCAGCGCACCCCGCGCGGGCGCATCGCCACGCCGCTGGCCTACCAGCACTTTGGCGTGACCGCGCCACGCATCAGCCCGACGGGCGACCTGTGGGACAGTCTGCCGCCAGGGCAGGGCGGCTGAAGTGGCTCGTGGCCTGATGTGACTTCGTGCGCGCGATGGTCAGCGCACAGCAATATTCTCTTTTTGGAGCAATCGTGAAAATGCTATTCCCGGCCGTCCTGGCCCTGGCCCTGCTGGGCTGCGCCGCGCCGCCAATCCAGGGCGACGTACCCTCTCCGCTGGGAGACGGCGTATGGTCAGGGACGTTGACGTCGCAAACGATCAGCCCTGATGATTCGGTGGCGGAAGGCACGTCGGACCTTCTGGTCGCGAGCTGCAAGGGCGTCGTACGCATCTGGGCGAGAGACGTGGGCCCCCAATTCCCGGATAGCGCCTATGTGCGACTGGGGACGAAATACCGCGTCCAATCGCTTCCTGACAGTCACATGATTTACTATCTCCACGCAGCGCCGACGCAGCCTGATTGGGTGGAAATCCAGACTTATGCGTTTCTCGAGCTCGATGCGGATACCGCCGCACTGCAATGGAGTCGCGCTGTCAACAATCGCGATATCGATGGCGCCGCACAGGGCCGCTATTTTTTCAGTCAGGGCACTACCCGACTGAAACGTGTGAACCGTGACTGCAGTAGCAGGCTGATGGAGTAAGCATCGTCTGGCGCAAGAGCGAAAGGTGCCGTCGTCGCGCGACGATTATCCGCAGTTCCGACGTTAGTGTTACTCTTCGCCCCTTCGTCTAGCAAACGGCCATGCGATAAAGAGTCACTCAATGAGTCGCAGCACCCTGCCGTTCCCGTATAGTATCAAGCGCCATGGCGTCTCCCTGTCCAACTGCGACGATGAACCGGTGCAGACCCCGGGCTGCATCCAGGCGCACGGCTTGCTGCTGGCGCTCAGCCCCGATGATCTGATCGTGCGCCAGGCCAGTGAAAACTGGCCGCAGCGTACCGGCCTGGCCATGGAGCAGGTCCTGGACCAGCCCCTGGCCGCCGTGATTGGCCCGCAGGCGGTGCAGTGCATCGTGCAAGCGATGCGCACCGAAGTCCTGGAGCGCAATGCGCTGTACGTGCTGACCGCGCCGCTGCCCCATGCCCCTTGCCGCGATATCGCGATGGACTTTTCGGTCCACCAGGCCGACGGCGTCCTGATCGTCGAGATCGAGCCGGCCAGCCGCCCGGGCGACACGGTCGTGACCGACAGCGACTATTACTCGATGGTGAAAACGACGCTGGTGCGCCTGAAATCGGCCAGCAGCCTGAGCGCGTTCTGCGACATTGCCGCCAACGAGGTACGCCGCACGACGGGCCTGGACCGCGTGATGATCTACCGCTTCCATCGTGACGAGACCGGTGAAGTGATCGCCGACGCGCACCGCAGCGACCTCAATTCGTGGCTGGGATTGCGTTATCCGGCCAGCGATATTCCGGTGCCCGCGCGCGCCATCTTCAAGCGCATCGGCGTGCGGCCCTTGCCGGACGTGGACGGCGCGCTGATGGAGATCGTACCGCTGCTGAACCCCGTGACGGGGCGGCCACTGGACATGACCTATTGCGCCCTGCGCGGCGCCTCCGTCATGTACACCGATTACCTGCGCAATATGGGCGTGGCGGCCACGCTGACGATGCCGATCCTGCGCGATGGCCGGCTGTGGGGCCTGATCGCCTGCCACCATTACGCGCCGATCGTCCTGCCCTATACTCTGCGCGCGGCCGCCGAATTCCTCGGCCAGGTCACGTCCCTCGAAATCGCCTCGGCCGAGGGCCGGGAGCATCTGGAATACCGGCTGAAGCTCGAGGCCGCGCACCATGCGGTGCTGGGCCAGGCGCTCGCGGACGGCAACTACGCCGCGCTGACGCATGGTGCGCCTTCGCTCCTCGACGGCATCGACGCGGGCGGCGTGGCGGTATCGGAAAACGGTCATTGGAGCATGGCCGGCGCCACCCCGGATGCCCAGCAGCTCACGGCACTGGCAGCCTGGCTGACGCTGCACAGCGCGCGCCTTGCCGATGGCGGCACAGTCATCGCGCTGGACGACCTGGGCCGCGCTTATCCTGAGGGCGGCGACGCGCTTGGTTGCTGCAGCGGCCTGCTGGCGTTTCCGATTTCGCAGCGCAGCCAGGGCGACTGGGTCATCTGGTTCCGCCCCGAGCAGTTGCAGACTTATCGCTGGGGCGGTAATCCGTACGAAGCCGGCAAGGCCACCGGGGAGCACGGCACGCGCCTGACGCCGCGTCAGAGCTTCGCCGTGTGGCAGGAAGAAGTGCGGGGCCGCGCCGAACCCTGGAAGCCGGTCGAGATCGAGGCGGCCAAAAACCTGCGCCTGTTGATGCTCGATGTCGTCGTCGCCCGCGCCGAACAGCTGGCGGCGCTGAACACGGATCTGGTGCGCAGCAACGACGAACTCGACGCCTTTGCCTACGTCGCCGGCCACGACCTGAAAGAGCCGCTGCGCGGCATCCACAAGTACGCGCACTTCCTGCTCGAAGAAACGAAGGCGGGTCGCCCGCTCGATGCGCATGGCCGCGAACGCATCGACGCCATGTTGCGGCTGACCGTGCGCATGGACAGCCTGCTCGACGCGCTGCTGCACTTTTCGCGCGTCGGCCGGCTCTCGCTCGCGCGCCAGCCGATCGCGCTGGGCGACGTGGTGGCCGAAGCGACGGACATGCTCGGCGCGAGTCTGCTGGGGCGCGACATCGACGTACAGATTCCAAGGCCGCTGCCGACGATCTCATGCGACCGTATCCGCGTACGCGAAGTGTTCGCCAACCTGATCTCCAACGCCGCCAAGTACAACGACAAGCTGCAGCGCCGGATCGAGATCGGCTATCTCGATCCGGCCGATGGCGCCGACGCCGTCTCGACGTTCTACGTGCGCGACAACGGCATCGGCATCGACGCCAAGCACAGCGAGCGCGTCTTCATGATGTTCAAGCGTCTGCACACGCGCGACGCCTACGGGGGCGGCAGTGGCGCTGGCCTGGCGATCGTCAAGAAGCTCGTCGAGCAGCACAATGGCCATAGCTGGTTCACGTCCGAAGTGGGCGTCGGCACCACGTTTTACTTCACGCTGATCGGCGCCGGCATGAAGCAGTCCGGCGCATGATGCCCCTGGTGCGGAGCGACCTGCCGCCCATTCTGGTCGTCGACGACAGCGACGACGATGTCGACACCGTGTCGATTGCCGCGCGGCGCGCCGGCATCGGCAACCTGCTGGTGCATGCCCGTGACGCCGATGACGCCAGGCGCCGGCTGTTCGCCGCGGCTGGTGACGCCTACGCCTTCATGCTCCTGGACTGCAATCTGCCCGGTGAAGACGGCCTGACGCTGCTGGAAGAAGTGCGCCGCCATCCACAACGCCGCACGCTACCCGTCATCGTGCTGACCGCCAGCATCAACCCGCGCGACCGCGATGCATTCTACGCGGCCGGCGGCAACGCCTATCACGTCAAACTGGTGAGCTTCGAAGAAGGCCTGGCCAACCTCGAGAGCATCTTCCGCTACTGGCTGACGCACGTCGTGCTGCCGGGCGCAGACACATCATCGACTGGAAAACCCTTATGCCCGTGACTTACGACACCGATCGTCCCTGGCGCATCCTGCTGGTCGATGACAATGCGCTGGACCGCGCCGACGCGAAAGCGGCGCTGCTGGGTGGGCACGATCGCCGCTACCAGTTCGTCGAAGCGACGTCGGCGAACGAGGCGATGCACCTGTGCGCGAGTTCGGCGCCATTCGACTGCATGATTCTCGACTTCTTTTTGCCCGACGGCGACGCGCTCGACGTGCTGGCGCGCCTGCCGTGCGACGCCGACAGGATTCCGCACCTGCCTGTCGTGATCCTCACCGGCGTGGCCGGGACGGAGAGCCGCGCGTCGCTGCGCCACGGCGCCCAGGATTTCGTGGGCAAGGCCTGGCTGGGCCGCGAAAGCCTGACCTGGGCCGTCGAAAACGCCATCGAGCGGCGCAAGATCGCGCGCGAAGTCATGGCCGAACGCCACCTGATGGACAACCAGCGCCAATACCTGTTCGAGGCCGAACGCACGGCGCGTCTGGAAAGCGAACGGGTGGCATTGCTGAAGGACGAATTTCTCGCCACGCTCAGCCACGAACTGCGCACGCCGCTGGCCGTGATCGTCGGCTGGGCCGGCGTGCTGCAACGCGCGCAGGACAACCCTGCCACCGTCAAGCGGGGCGTCGACGCGATCGCGCGCAATGCCGGCCTGCAGGCCAAGCTGATCAACGATCTGCTGGACATGAACCGCATCGTGACCGGCAAGCTGATTCTGCATCTGCAGCGGCTCGACCTGAGCGCACTGCTCGATTCGGCCGCCGAATTCTTGCGTCCGCTCGCCATCGAGAAGGGCGTCGCCATCCGGATCGATACCCATGACGGCGCGCCGCTGGACCTCGATGGCGACCCGATCCGCTTGCAGCAGATCTTCGCCAATTTGCTGGGCAATGCACTCAAGTTCACCCCGGGCGGTGGCGCGATCACCCTGACAGCCCAGCGCCGCAATGACGGACAGGTCGCGGTGACGGTGCGCGACAACGGCGAGGGCATCGATGCGCGTTTCCTGCCGCAGTTGTTTACGCGCTTCAGCCAGGAAAACAGCAAGGCTGCGCGCGTGCATGGCGGGCTGGGGATCGGTTTGTCGATCGTCAAGCAGTTGACCGAGCTGCATGGCGGCACGGTCAGCGGCGACAGCGCGGGCGTCGGCCAGGGCGCGACCTTCACGGTAATGCTGCCGCTGCGCGTTGTCGATGCGGCAGGCGACGACGCGGCCGGCATGGTTGCTGAAGCAGAAGCGAATGCGGAAGCCGACCAGCTGATGCTGATCGACCTGCACGGCGTGAGCGTGCTGCTGGTCGATGACAACGAAGACATCCTGGAACTGAGCAGGCGTGTTCTGGAAGAGCGGGGCGCCGGTGTTGTCACCGTCAATTCGGTCGTGGCGGCGCTCGCGCAGTTGGGCGATGTGCACCCGCAGGTGCTGGTCAGCGATATCAGCATGCCCAAGCTCAATGGCTATGACCTGATCCGCACGGTGCGCAACGACATGCGGCTCGATGAACACATGCTGCCGGCGGTGGCGATGTCCGCATTCGCGCGGCCACTGGACCAGCAGCGCGCCTTGCAGGCGGGGTATCAGGCGTACGTGATCAAGCCCTTGCAGCCGCATCTGCTGATCCGGGCGGTGGCGCGGCTGGTGGGGCGGGGCGACGTGTCGCCCCTGGCACCGGCGTTGCAGCCCCACTGAACCTGCCCGGCAAGACCTTACTTGACCGAAAAACGAACGCTGACCGTCTTCTTGTCAGCGAACGTGATCGCCGCGACGGCCTTGCTGCCGGCAGCAAGCTTCGGGTCACCCTTGACCACCAGCGTATTGCTGCCGCCGGCCACGAGCGGCAGTTCGGTTTTTTCGTTTCCTTTCAGGACGGTCAACGTGCCGGTCGCGCCGGCGGTCTGCTTGTCCTTGCCATGGTCGTCGACATGGATGGTTGCGGCGCCATTGCTGGCCACCAGCTCGAACGACAGGTCGCCCGCGCTCTGCACGATGCCGCCATGTTTTGCTTTCGCGCCGTGCGCGTGGACGTTACCCGACAGGATGACACTGGCCGCGAGGGCCGCTACTGCAAAGATGGTCTTCATTGTTTGCTCCAGAAAACGATGGCGGCTCGGGATGGGCGCCGCCATATGGCCCATGTAACTCACATCACATCACATCACTTCGCCACGGTCGTCCGCCAGCAACCGCTCCAGCGGTCGCCGGCCGACCTTCCAGAAGATGAGCGGTGTCAGCAGCGAGTCGAGCAGCGTGGAACTGATCAATCCGCCAAAGATGACGACGGCAACCGGGTGCAGGATTTCCTTGCCCGGTGCATCGGCCGCCAGCAGCAGTGGTGTCAGCGCGAATGCCGCCACCAGTGCCGTCATCAACACGGGTGTGAGGCGCTCAATCGAGCCGCGCACGATCATCGGCCAGCCAAACTGCTCACCCTCGAACTTGCACAGGTTGACGTAGTGGCTGACCTTGAGGATGCCGTTGCGGGTCGCGATGCCGGCCAGGGTAATGAAGCCGACCATCGACGCCACCGACAGCGCAACCCCCGCGATCCACATGGCGATGACACTGCCCACCAGCGCGAACGGGATGTTGCCCATGATGACGAGGGCCAGCGTGGTCGAGCGGTAGCGTGAGTACAGCACCAGGAAGATCAGCACCAGCGAGGCCAGCGACAGGCCGGCGATCAGCTGCTGCGCCTGTTCCTGCGCCTGGAACTGCCCTTCGACGCGGATGAAATAGCCGCCGGGGAGCGCGCTGGCGGCCACCGCCTGGCGCACGTCGCCGATGACCCGTGCCATATCGGCGCCGTCGGTATTGGCGTAGACGACGATGCGGCGCCGGCCATTTTCGCGCCCGATCTGGTTCGGCCCGTCGCCTTCCTCGACGGTGGCCACCGCGGACAACGGAATCTGGCCTGCGGGTGCTGTCAGCATGATCCGCGCCAGATCCTGGGGTGTGCGGTCGGCGTCCGACAGGCGCACGACCAGATCGAAGCGGCGGGGGCCATCGATGACCTGGGTCACGCGCGTGCCTTCGGCCAGCGCCTGCAAGGCCTGCAGCACGTCGCCCGCCGCCAGGCCGTACTGGGCGGCCTTGCGGTAGTCGATCCGCACCTTGATCTGCGGGATCAGGACCTGCCGCTCCACCGACAGGTCGACCAGCCCCGGCACGCTCGCCAGACGCGTGCGCAGGGTTTCCGCCAGGCCCCGGAGCGTGTCGATGTCGTCGCCGTAGATCTTCAGCGCCACCTGCGCGCGCACGCCGGACAGCAGATGGTCGAGCCGGTGCGATATCGGCTGGCCGATCGCCACCGAGGCAGGGATCACGGCGAGCTGGTTGCGGATGCTGGCCATGATGTCTTCGCGGCTGCGTCCGGACGGCTTGAGGTCGACGTCGATCTCGGACGAGTGCACGCCTTCCGCATGCTCGTCCAGTTCAGCGCGCCCGGTGCGGCGCCCGACCCGGGTCACCTCCGGCACCTGGGCGATCAGGGTTTCGGCCAGGGCGCCCATGCGGTTGGCTTCGGCCAGCGAAGTCCCCGGCGTGAAGGTCATCCCCATGACCAGCGAGCCTTCGTTGAAGGCCGGCAGGAACGCGCGCGGGAAGAACGGTACCGAGGCCGCCGCCGCAACCACGGCGACGAGCGCCACCGACAGCAGCATGCGGGTACGGGGCAGCGACCAGTTCAGTGCGGCGGTATCCCACTGCTTCATGCGCCGCACGACCGGGCTGTCGCCACGGTGCAGGCGCTTCATGCGTGGCAGCAGGTAGTACGCCAGGGCCGGCGTGACGGTCATCGACACCAGCATCGATGCCAGGATCGACGTGATGTAGGCGATGCCGAGGGGCGCGAACAGGCGGCCTTCGATGCCGGGTAGCGCGAACAGCGGCACGAACACGAGCACGACGATGACGGTGGCGTAGACGATCCCCGAGCGTACCTCGACCGAGGCGTGCCAGATCACGTCCAGCACCGACTGCCCCGACTCGCTGCGCTGCTTCAGCCTGCGCACGATGTTTTCCACGTCGACCACCGCATCGTCCACCAGCTCGCCGATGGCGATCGCCAGCCCGCCCAGCGTCATGACGTTGATGGACTGGCCCAGCAGGTGAAATGCCAGCGCCGTGACGGCCAGCGACAGCGGGATGGCGACCAGCGAAATGACCGTCGTGCGCACACTGAGCAGGAAAGCAAACAGCACGATGGCAACCAGGATCGCCCCGTCGCGCAGCGCCTCGACGACATTGCCAATGGACGCGTCGATGAAACTGGCTTGCCGGAACAGGACCACGGGCGGCGCGATGCCGGCCGGCAGTCCCTGCCTGAGTTCGGCCAGCGCCGTCTCGATGGCCTGCGTCAGCTTGACCGTGTCGCCCGCAGGCTGCTTCTGGATGCTCACGATCACGGCCGGCTTGCCGTTCAGGCCCGCGTCGCCGCGCTTGAAGGCTGCCGCATAGCGCACGTTGGCAACCTGGTCGAGCACGACCGGCGCGCCATTGCGGAACGCGACGGCCAGGCCTTGCAGGTCGTCCAGGCGGTTGGTGCGGCCCAGGTTGCGGATCAGGTATTCACGATTGTTCAGGTCGACGAAGCCGCCGCTGGTGTTGGCGGCAAACCCGCGCAATGCGTCAGTGACCTGCGCCAGCGAGACACCGAATTGCGCCATGCGCGCCGTGTCGGGTTCGACGCGCAACTGGCGCACCTCACCGCCGATCGGAATCACCTGCGACACACCCGGGATCGACAAGAGGCGCGGGCGCAGGACAAAATCGGCGTACTCGCGCGCCTTCATCGGATCCGTTTTGGCGGTGTCGATCGGCAGCGCGATCAGCATGATCTCGCCCATGATCGAGGACACCGGGCCCATCACGGGTGAGATCGCGCCCGGCAGCTGCTCCTTGACGAGCGTGATGCGCTCGGACACGAGTTGCCGGTTGCGATAGACATCGGTACCCCAGTCGAACTCGGCATACACGATCGACAGGCCGACGCCCGACACCGAACGCACCCGTGTCACGCCAGGCATCCCGTTGAGCGCCGTCTCGATCGGGAACGACACGAGCTGCTCGACTTCTTCGGGCGCCATGCCGCCGGCTTCGCTCAAGACGGTGACCACCGGCTTGTTCAGGTCGGGGAACACGTCGACCGGCGTGCGCGTTGCGGTCACCGCGCCGTAGATCATCAACAGGAGGGCCGCCGCCAGGACAAACAGGCGGTTATGCAGGCTGAAACGGACAATGGCATTGAACATCGCCGCTCACCTGATCTGGTTGATCAGGGAGGTCCCGATGATCACCACCCTGTTGTCGGGACTGAGCCCTCTCGTCACGATGACGGTGCGGGCATCGAGCACCGTGGTCTCGACCGGCAGGGCAATGAAACGCTGGGCGCCGGACTTGATCCAGACCACCGTTTCATTGGCCGGATTGCGCGCCAGGGCGGCCGCCGGCAAGGCAATGCCCTTGATCGTCGTGTCCAGTCTGGCCAGGACCGTCACTGGCTGCCCCACCGCCAGGCCGAGTGCGGCGCCGCGCGCCCGGAAACTGATGGGTACGGCGCCATCGCGCAGGCTCAGTCCACCCCCAAGCAGCGTCAGTTCGGCATCCGGGGCGTCGACCAGCGCCGCACCGCGGATCTTGCGCGCGATCGATGCGTCGGTCGTCAAGGCCTCGATCACCATGCGCTGCGGATCGACGATCTCGAACAGGATGTCGCGCGACTCGACGATCTGGCCGGCCAGCACGGCGGCGCCGGCGATGACGCCGCTGGCCGGCGCAACGATCGCCTGCGTGCCGCTGATCGAGTTGGCGACGGCGCGCTCCTGGCCGATGGTGCCCTGCAATTCGGCACGGGCGGCGTCGATGTCCTTGGCCGGCACCACGCCTTCCAGCAACGCCAGGCGCTGCACCCGCTTTTCCAGCACGGTGCGGCTGGCACGCAGCGCGGCCAGTTGCGCCGCCTGGTTGCCACGCTCGATGGCCGCGCCGACAGGGGCAATCCGTGCCAGCAGCTGGCCCTTGACGACACGCTGGCCGGCGACCGGCAAACCCTGCGGTCCGGGCGCGATCTGGCCGGCAAACGGGGCTTGCACGCGGCCGCCGGCGTTCGGGTCGATGGCAGCGCGCCCGTTGAGCGTCACGCTGCGCGCGAACTCGCCTTCCTTGACCATCAGCGTGCGCACGCCCATGCGGCGCTGCGCTGGCTTGGGCACGTTGACGCTGCCATCCGGCAGGCGCGCCAGTCCACCGGCCGACTGGCTTGCCGCGCCGTCGAGATGCTCGCCGTTCGGACCATGCGCACCTGGTGAGGCCAGCAGGGAGGTTGCCCAGACGGCGGCGATGATGCCGGCAATAACACGGTGTGAAATCATCATGTCAGGCTCCCTTGCGTTGGCGGCGACGGCGCGCCAGGAATACGGCAACGGCAACGGCAACGGCAACGGCAACGAGCGCCAGGGCAGCAGCGGCCACCAGCCACCAGCGGCGGTCAGCGCCATGTTCGTGGTCGTGCTCGGTGGCAGGCTCTGGCACCGTCAGCACGCCTTCCAGCAAGTCGCTTTCCTCGCCAGTGACCAGCGTGAACAGCAGCGGGTGTGAGCCCGGTCTCGCGATCGCGGCCAACAACGCCGGATCGTCGACGGCGTAGTCGCCCTGGTCGGCGTGGAACGTTGCCCTTGCTGTCAGTTGCTTGTACTGGACCTCGAGCGCGCCGTTCAGGACCGGCTCGTTGGTTTCGTAGCGATCGATCATGATCGACAGCTCGCCACCGGCCAGGTGGCCAAGCAGCTCGAACGATTCGGTGAAGGTTTCGATGCGCGGTATGGAGGTGACGGCGCCGGTGGCCGTTGGCTGGCCGTCAAGGTGCTCGCCATTGGGGCCGTGGGCGCCAGGGCTGGCACAGGCGGTCGACGAGATCAGCATGGCGATCAGCAGCAGATACAGGTGTTTCATGGAAGGATTCCCAACGCTTGATTGAGGGAGGCATGCGCCAGGCCGAGCGCAACGCGTTGCTGCGCCACGGCGACGTCGGCCTCGTGGGTCAGGGCATGCGAGCGCAGCAGTTCTGCAAGGCCACGTTCGCCATGCTGGAATGCCTTGGCAAACAGCGCCGTGTGTTCATGCAGCGCGACCGCGCGTGCCTCGGCGGTGGCAAGGGCAAGCCGGGCATTCACCAGGCGCTCCCGCGCGACCTCGACGTCGGCGACGGCGCTCGCTTGTGCCTGCGCCGCTTCGGCGGCCGCTGTCGCGATGACCGTGCTGGCCTGCGCTTCGATGCTGCGATTGCGTCCTGCGCTGCCAAGCGGGATCTGCAGGGCGATGCCGATGCTGCGAGCGGGTTCGCGCAAGGCCCGCTCATCTTCGCGCCGCACCGACAGGGCCACCGTCGGCGGCGCCGCGCGGCTCGCCTCGGCCAGGCGCAATGACGCCCGCGCACGCCCCTCGGACGCCTGCGCAGCCTGGAGCCTGGGGTTGGCAGGCGCATCGGTGTCGTGGAGCGGCTCCGGTTCGAGCGCAGGCAGTTCGGGCAGGCCCGTCAGGACCCGATAGCGCGCCAGCGCGTCGGCGGCGGCGGTGCGCGCATGCAGGACCTGGACCCTGGCAGCGAGCACTTCCTGCTCTGCCAGCAGACCGTCGCTGCGGGCCAGGTCGCCCGCGGTAACGCGCCGTCGCACTTCTTCGGCCAGTTGCTCCAGATGCTGCACGTGGCCCTGTCGTTCATCGAGCGTGACCCTGGCGGCGGCCGCTTCCCACAGGCGGCTGCGCACCAGGCCGGCAATCTCGAGGCGCGTGGCGCCCAGGTGGGCGGCGATTTCTTCGTTACTGCGCTCGGCGAGCGTTTCGCGCGCCCGCTTCTGGTGCGGGAGCCAGATCGAGGTCGATACCGACAGGTCGGATTCGCGTTGATCGCGGCCGGACGCGCCGGTGTCATTGCGCTGCGACAGTCCAAGCGTCGGACTGGTCGCCAGCCATGATCCGGCCAGGCCGCGGGCCGCGGCGGCTTCGTCCTGGCGCGCTTCCAGCGTCCGGGCAACGGGTGCGCGGCGCCAGGCGCTATCGACGGCTTGTTGCAGGGTGGTGCCGACCGGAAGCGGCTTCATTGGCGGCATGATTGGCGGTGTTGCTCCTGCCACGCATTGAAGCGCGAGGCCGGCACCGGCAAGGTAAAGCGACACGCGGATTATGCGCATGTGTTCTCCATCGGGTGATAGTGACGATCACCGGGGGCGAGCACACCGGCGCGACAGGCGTCGCGCCGTTATCTTGCGATCATGCGTGCAGCGGCCCCCCGGCAGCTTGGCCGGGGGCGGGGGAAGGCGGTCTTGACGGACCGTCGAGGAACGGTTCCGGAACCCACTGGGTCACATGCGAAACGAGCTTCGAGACCAGTTGCTGGGGCGCGACAGGTAGTGGCGGCAGGCCAACGCCTGCGGGCTGGGAAGGCGACGTATGGTCTTGCGCGTGATCGCGCGACGCGTCGGAATCGTCGTAATGGATGGTGCCGTCGTCGGCGTGGTGGTGGTGAGAAATACCCTGGTCATGTTCGAGCTCGTGCACCAGCGACACTGGATTGCCGTTTGATGGCACGCCGCCCTGCATGGCGAAGCCGTACAGAGGCAGGCACAGCAGCAAGAGGATGTGAAGAATCCGACGCAAGGCGATCACCAGTGGGTTTGGCGAAATTATAGCAGCAGGTTTGCTGCGCAACTGTCGGGCAATGAGGATGCCGCGCCACGTTCAGGGAACCAACACCACCTGCCGCGCGGCGCGCCAGCGCAGCAGCGCTTGCGTCTGCGTACGCAGTACCGGATACACCATGGTCAGGTACAGCGTCAGCGTGAAGCCGAGCAGCACGCCGGCGGTCCACATGAAGGCAGGCGCGGCGCCGCGCCACAACAACGCGGCGCAGAACGCAAGGGGCACGGCCAGCAGCAGGGCGGCCAGTGCGCGCAGCAGGCCAGAGCGGCGCAGCAGATGCCCGGCCATCCCGGTCACGAAGAAGGCACACGCGCCGAGCACGAGGCAGGCCAGCGTTGCCGCTGCCTTGCCCGCGTGCGGCGTCATGGCGCCGGCCGGCAGCACGATTGCTGGCGCGACGAGCACCAGCATGCCGGCGGCAAAGCACAGCAGGCGCAGGATCGTCATGGCGATTTTTCGCGCGGCAAATTTGACAGGGACGGTGTTCTGGCTCATACGAGATCGATTGTATTATTCAGCCAGCACGGCAGTGTGATAAAGATATCACACAGGCAATATTGCGGGCCCGAATAAGGTGATCGGCACACGACAGATTTGTCCTTGTTTTGCCGTGAATGTGTCGTTCAGATGTAGCGGGAGCCTGGCCGGACATGACAGTTGTCATCTGATAGTGATGGCAACTGCGCCTGTCGGCATACCAGCGCGATCGCCATACTGGTTTCACACCAACCCGTGAGGAAACCATGTCCACCATCGTCGCAAAAGCGGCACTTGCCGCAGCCGGTCTGTCCCTCTCCTGCCTGGCGCTGGGCGCCGCTACCCTGGTCCAGGACGTGCGCGTCTTCGACGGCAAGGCCGTGCACGAACGGCGCTCGGTGCTGTTCGATGATGCGCGCGTCGTCGATGCGGATTTTCGCGGGCCGGCCCCGGCAGGGGCGCGCATCGTCAAAGGCGCCGGGCGCACGCTGCTGCCGGGCCTGATCGACGCCCATACCCACGCCTTCAGGCAATTCGACTTGCCGGTGCTGTTTGGCGTAACGACCCAGATCGACATGTTTACCGCCGTGCCGGTCATGCAGGACGCCAAACGCAGCATGGCCGCAGGCAGGCATGCGGGGCAGGCCGACCTGTTCTCGGCCGGCACCCTGGCCACGGCGCCGGGCGGCCATGGCACCCAGTTCGGCGTGCCGATCCCGACCCTGAGCAGCCCGGGCGAGGCGCAGGCCTTTGTCGACGCCCGCATTGCCGAGGGCTCCGACTTCATCAAGATCGTGCTGGAAGCGGGCGGCCATGGCACAGGCAAGATGCACTCGCTCGACATCGCGACTGCCACCGCGCTGATCGAGGCGGCGCACCGGCGCGGCAAGCTGGCCGTTGTACACGTCAGCACCGAACATGACGCCCGCGCCGCGCTCGAGGCCGGCGCCGACGCGCTGGTCCATTTGTTCCTGGGCGCCGCGCCCGATCCAACGGCGGTCGACAGCCTGGCCAAACTGGCCAAACGCAAGAACGCCTTCGTGATCCCGACGTTCAGCGTCATGGAAAGCATGGCCGGCGTGCGCGTCGACGACTTGCTGGGCGATGCGGATCTGGCGGCGCTGGTCGAACGCGAGGGCGCGACGACCCTCAAGGCGCGCTACGGCCAGCAGGTGCAGCCCCAATTGCTGGCCATGCCGAAGGCGGTCACCGCGGCATTGGCCAGGGCGGGCGTGCCGATCCTGGCCGGCACCGATGCCGGCAATGCCGGCACGCTGTATGGCATCAGCATGCACCGCGAACTGGCCGCGCTGGTGGAGGCAGGTTTGACGCCGACCGCCGCGCTGGCCGCCGCCACCAGCGCACCGGCCGCCGCCTTCCGGCTGGGCCGGCGCGGCTGTATCGCCACGGGCTGCAAGGCTGACCTGCTGCTGGTCGAGGGCGACCCGACACGCGATATCACGGCCACGCGCCGCATCGTCGAGGTGTGGAAGGACGGGCAGAGCGCGAATGCGTTGCGCGACGCCAGGCGTGAACGGGTCGCGCAAGAGCGCGGCGGATCGACGCGCCAGAACTTGCCGGCCGATGGACGCATCAGCCAGTTCAGCGCGGCGAAACTGGCCAGCCCGTTCGGCAGCGGCTGGATGCCGTCGACCGACCAGTTCGCCGGCGGCAAGTCGACCGTCAAGCTCGACGTGCTGCCGGCGCTGCCCGACGGGCAGATACCGCTGGCGGTGCAGGCCAGCGTTGCCCCCGGCCTGCCGTATGCGTGGTCGAGCGTCGCGTTCATGCCCGGCGCGCAGCCGATGCAGCCGGCCGACCTGAGCGCGGCCCGGGTGTTACGTTTCAAGGTGCGCGGCGACGGCAAGACCTACCAGGTGATGATCATGGGCGCGGCCAATAACCGGCCGAGCAGCGTGCCATTCGTCGCTGGCAAAGAGTGGGAGGACATCAGCGTGCCACTGTCGGCCTTTGCCGGCATCGATCCGGCGGCGGTTGCCATGCTAGCATTCAGTGCCGGGCCACAGCCGGGCGAGTACCGCTTCGAGCTCGCCGACGTGCGCCTGCTGGCGCAATAACCATCACGGAGTCACGATGACAACGACCTTCAGGCAGGTACTGGCGCGACCGTGGATGCCGGCCGACTACGGCGCATTGCAATACACGTGGCTGCTGTCACTGGGCTACCTGTTCTGGAAGTTTTATTACGTGAGGCCCGGCGTGGCCGAGGCGGTGCTGCTGGCGCTGACGATCGTCCTGTTCGTGCCGCTGTACTGCGCCAGCTTCTGGCCGCGCGGCTGGCGCGTCGGCGCCTGCGTGGCAGCCACCTGCCTGATCGGCGCAGCCTGGGCGCCGTGGAATCCGGGCGCTGCCTGCTTCTTCATCTTTGCCTGTGCCATGTGCGCCCGCATCCCCGGCACGGCCCGCGCCGTGGGCGCGATGCTGGCCGTGATCGCCAGTGGCGCGGTGGTTGCCCTGCTGATCCCGCAGATGCAGATGGTGTTCCTGCTGCCGATCCTGATGGCCGGCATGCCGGTCGGCCTGTCGTGCATCATGGATGCACGGCTGCGCACGTCGCGCACGCTCCTGATGCGCAAGCAGGAAGAGGTCGAGCACATGGCGCGCATCGCCGAGCGCGAACGCATCTCGCGCGACCTGCACGACCTGCTGGGCCACTCGCTGTCGATGATCGCGCTGAAGGCCGAACTGGCGCGCAAGCTGGCGCGGCGCGACCTGGCTGCCTGCGAGCGCGAAATCGCCGACATCGAAACCAATGCGCGCGGTGCGCTGGCCGAGGTGCGCGCCGCCGTGACGGGGTTTCGCCACAGTGGCCTGGTGCAGGCGCTGGCCAGCGCCCGCGCCAGCCTGCTTGCCGCCGACGTACTCCTCGACGAGCGCATCGAGCGCATCGACCTGGCGCCGGCGGCCGAACACGTGGTAGCGCTGGCCGTGCGCGAGGCGGTGACGAATATCGTGCGCCATGCCGGCGCGTCGCGCTGCACGCTGAGCCTGGTGCAAGAGCAGCAGGATGGCCAGACGCATGCCGTGCTGCGCGTGCTCGACGACGGCAAGCTGCGCAGCACGGATGGCCTGCAGCCGGGCAACGGCCTGGCCGGCATGCGCGAGCGCGTCGCGGCCCTGGGCGGGCGCTTGTCGCTGCAGGCCGGCGCCGGTCTGGCGCTCGAACTGCACGTGCCGGCGGGAGCATCGGCATGATCCGCATCCTGATCGCCGAAGACCAGACTCTGGTGCTGGGCGCGCTCAGCGCGCTGCTGCGGCTCGAACCGGATTTCGACGTCGTGGGCGGCGCTGCAGACGGGCGCGCGGCGCTGGCGCTGTGCGAGCGGCTGGTGCCGGACATCGTGCTGACCGATATCGAGATGCCGCACATGACGGGCCTCGAACTGGCGCAGGGCCTGGCTCAGCGCAAGCTGGCCTGCCGCGTCGTGGTCGTGACCACGTTTGCGCGCAGCGGCTACCTGCGCCGCGCGATGGAAGCTGGCGTGCGCGGCTATCTGCTGAAAGACGCGCCGGTCGATGCGCTGGCCGCGGCGATCCGCGTCGTGCACGGCGGTGGCCGCGCAATCGCGCCCGAACTGGCATTGGAGAGCTGGAACAGCGGCAGCGATCCGCTGACTGAGCGCGAGCGGCAGGTGCTGCGGCTGGCAGGCGAAGGGCGCAGCAGCGGCGAGATCGCGCGCCAGGTGCACCTGTCGGAAGGCACGGTGCGCAACTACCTGTCCGAGGCGATCAGCAAGCTGGGGGCCGGGAACCGCGTCGAAGCCTACCGGTTGGCGCGCGATGCCGGCTGGTTGTAGTCGTCGGGATTGCGGCGGGGCCGGCTCAACTGGTTCCAGGCGACCGTTTTATTAGCGCGCCGGGGTGGCGCTGGTGGTTGTGGCACATGCATCAGCGGATAGATGAAACTGCAATAGAGCAGGACCGTGTGCACCAGGAAGAACGTGCACAGGTAGACCATCAGCATATTGCTGCCATGCCAGATGACGATGCCGCTGGCGCCGAACGGCACCATCAGCAGCAGCGCCGCGAACGAGCGCAGCATGGCGTCGCGCCCCATGCGATGGCCCGCCATCGCCACCAGGAAGAACCCGCCCGAACCCAGCGCCACGCCCACCAGCACGATGTACGGCTCGAGCCAGTCCGGGATGCCATGCGCCGTCGAGGCCAGCAGCGCAGCCGGCAGCAGGATGGCGAACACGCCGGCGGCCATGCTCAGAAGCCGCAGCACGCGCATTTCGCGCCCGCGAAAAACGGGGCGTGCGGTACGCGTGATCGGAGTGGATTTCATGGGGGGGATGATCGGGATGGGGCCGGATGTAACGTCCGGGCGCACGGCGCGGTTGACATGGTCAGTGCCCGACGCTTTTTGAGAACAGGTTAATGACCAGCACGCCGGCGATGATCAACGCCAGCCCGGAAATCGCCGCCAGATCCAGGCTTTGCTTGAAATACAACCAGCTGACGATCGAAATGAGCACGATGCCCACGCCCGACCAGATCGCGTAGGCGATGCCGGTTGGCAGCACGCGCAGGCTGAAGGTGAGCAGGTAGAACGACAGGGCATAGCAGCCGACGGTGATCAGGCTGGGCAGGGGACGGGTAAAGCTGTCGGACGCTTTGAGGGCCGTGGTGCCGATCACTTCGGCAACGATGGCAAATCCGAGATAAAGGTAAGCGAGGTTCAGGGTCATGGAAAATGAAAACGGCCCGTTGCCGGGCCGTGGTAACGATTACTGCTCGCGCTGCCAGGTCTGGGTGCGTCCGAACATCGGCGCGCCGATATAACCGCGCACTTCGAGCTTGTTGCCGTTGTCGGCCAGCGTGGCCTTGCTCTTGTAGGTCTTGCCGGCGGCCGGGTCGAGGATTTCGCCGCCGGTGTAGTCGCCGCCGTCTTTTTTCAGGCCCGACAGGATGGTCATGCCGATGATCGGCTGGTCCTTGCGCGCGTCGCTGCATTTGCCGCACAGCGGGTTCTGCTCTTCGGATGGCGCGCGGTACAGTTTTTCGATCTTGCCGGTCAGGATGCCGCCTTCTTCGGTGATCCGCACCAGCGCCTTCGGCTTGCCGGTCTTGTCATCGATGGTCTTCCAGGTGCCGACAGGCGAGGTGGCCTGTGCCCATGCGGCGGCGGGCAGGGTGAGCATGGCGGCGGCAATCAGGCTTGCTTGGATCAGGTGGCGCATGGTGGTGTCTCCAGTGTTGTTGTAGGTACGGCGCCAGTGTAGCCTACCGCTTCGCCCGTGTGACAGGTTGACGCCCGAGGATGTCTTCCAATCGCGCAGCACGGGCCTATGGCGCGTTGCGCACGTCTTCCGGGGTGACCTGGTGGCGCCGCTCGGCCGGGCGGGTCAGCACGCGCAGGCTCACTTCGAGCGGCACGCCCAGCGTGGCCAGTTCGCGCGCTGCAGGGCGGGCCTCGATCGACACGTCGTGCAGCACGGCGTCGATGAGGAGGGCGGTCTTGTAATCGCTTCGTCGGTCCATGGTGGGATCGTATCATGTCCACCACGCTTTAGATCGCCAGCAATTGGTGCACCGACCGGGCGCGCCTGCACCAGCAGCGCTCATTTCCTGCCCATCCTGAGTCAGCCCGGCCGACGGCGCCACAGGGCCGAAAAAATGATGTGAATTCCTTACGGAATCATGTAACTTGTGCGACGTCACGGCGGCCACATGCCGCTCTTCCGGAACCCCTCAACGCAGGAGTCGCACCACCATGCTCGACCTGGTCAACGCAGTCAACGGTATCATCTGGAGCCCCATCATGATCGCCCTGTGCCTCGGGGCGGGCTTGTATTTCTCGATTCGCGGCCGCTTCCTGCAGGTGCGGCATATTCGCGAGATGCTGCGCCTGATGCGTGAAGGGAAGAGCTCGGAGCAGGGCGTGTCGTCGTTCCAGGCGCTGGCCATGACGCTGGCCGGCCGGGTCGGTACCGGCAATATCGCTGGTGTGGCCACCGCCATCACGTTCGGCGGCCCGGGCGCCGTGTTCTGGATGTGGGCCGTCGCCTTCCTGGGCGCCAGCTCGGCCTTCGTCGAATCGACGCTGGGCCAGGTCTACAAGGAGCAGATCGGCAACCAGTACCGCGGCGGCCCGGCGTTCTACATCGAAAAAGGACTTGGGATGAAGCGCTACGCGTGGACCTTCGCCATCGCCACGCTGTTCGCCACGGGCCTGCTGCTGCCGGGCGTGCAGGCCAACTCGATCGCCGAAGGTCTCAAGACCGCCGCCGGCATCGATCCGCTCTACACCGGCATCGGCCTGGCCGTGGTGCTCGCTGCGATCATCTTCGGCGGCGTCAAGCGCATCGCCCATTTCGCCGAGATCGTGGTGCCGTTCATGGCGGCCGCCTACATCCTTGTGGCCGTCGTGGTGGTGGCCATGAACATCGAAGCACTGCCAGGGGTGCTGCGCCTGATTGTCAGCTCGGCCTTCGGCCTGGACGCTGGCTTCGGCGCCATGCTCGGCATGGCGATCCAGTGGGGCGTCAAGCGCGGCATCTATTCGAACGAAGCCGGGCAGGGCACCGGCCCGCACGCGTCGTCGGCGGCCGAAGTGAGCCACCCGGCCAAGCAGGGCCTGGTGCAGGGCTTCTCGGTGTACATCGACACGCTGTTTGTGTGCTCGGCGACCGCCTTCATGCTGCTGGTGACAGGCCAGTACAACGTCGAAAATACTGACGGCACGGCGCGCTTCATCGGCGTGCAGGGCGTGGCGTCGGGCCCCGGTTACGTGCAGACGGCGCTCGAGAACGTGCTGCCGGGCTTCGGCGCACTGTTCGTCGCGATCGCGCTGCTGTTCTTCGCGTTCACGACCATCGTCGCCTACTACTACATCGCTGAGACCAATATCGCCTACATGGACCGCCATAACCGCCATCCGTGGCTGGGCGTGCTCCTCAAGCTGTGCATCGTCTCCGCGACGATCTACGGCGCGGTCAAGACCGCCGACGTGGCCTGGGGCCTGGGCGACATCGGTGTCGGCCTGATGGCCTGGCTGAACATCGTCGCGATCTTCTTGCTGCGCAAGGACGCCTTCAAGTGCCTGCGCGATTACGAGGCGCAGAAGAAGGCCGGCAAGGAACCCGAGTTCGATCCGGTCGCGCTGGGGATCAAGAATGCGCATTACTGGGAGGGGCGTGCTGCTGCGCTGAAGGTGCAAGGCGACGGTGCGCGCGACGCGGCGGCAGTCAAATAGCGTCGCGTGATGCTCCGGCCATCCAGGCCGGGGCGTCCGCCGGATCGTCCTCCACCCGCGCCAACGCCCGAACGTCCGAATTGGCCGCAGTGCACTTTTATCGAATCGACGCGTTCATGCGCCCGCTGATCGGCATCATCCTTCTGGGAGCTCTCGCTACCATGGCAATCTCCCCTCCGGTCTCGGCGACCACCACGACCACGCCGCAGTCGCCCCAATATCACGACGGCAAATACCGCAATCCGGTCGCCATGCACAAGCTCGGTCCTGGCGAGATCGCCAAGCTGTGGTGGGCCTTCGTGTTCCACAAGCCGGCCGGGACCACGCCACAGCAGGCGGTGCCGGTGCAGCCGCTGACCCGGGCAGCCCTGCTGGCCGCGCCCGACAACACGCTGTACCGCCTCGGCCACTCGACGATGCTGATCAAGCTTGCCGGCGAGTTCTACCTGACCGACCCGGTGTTCTCGAAGCGCGCATCGCCCGTGCAGTGGTTCGGCCCGGCGCGCTTTCATGCGCCGCCCATCTCGATCGACGACCTGCCGCCCATCAAGGCGATCATCCTGTCGCACGACCATTACGATCATCTCGACTACGCGGCGATCATGGCGCTGGCGGCAAAGACAGCCGTGTTTATCACGCCGCTGGGCGTGGGTGACCGGCTGGTCGACTGGGGCATCGACCGCGCCAAGGTGCGCCAGTTCGACTGGTGGCAGGGCGCCGAGATCGACGGCGTGCAGTTCGTCGCGACGCCGGCCCAGCACTTTTCGGGCCGCGGGCCGCGCGACGGCAACTCGACGCTGTGGGCATCATGGGTGATCCGGCACGAGAACCTGCGCCTGTTCTTCAGCGGCGACACCGGTTATTTCAAGGGCTTCAAGGAGATCGGCGCCAAATTCGGGCCATTCGACATGGCGCTGATCGAAACCGGCGCCTACGACAAGCTCTGGCCGGACATCCACATGCAGCCGGAAGAAACCCTGCAAGCGTTCGTGGACCTGAACGCAGCCTGGTTGCTCCCGATGCATAACGGGACGTTCGACCTGGCGCTGCACCGCTGGCAGGAGCCGCTCGACCGGATCGAGGCGCTGGCCAACGAGCGCGGGATCAAGCTGACGACGCCGCAGATGGGCGAAGCGCTGAACCTGAATGCACCGCAGGCCGGCGGGCGCTGGTGGCATGGCCTCAAATGATCACGCGCCGCAGTGCGCCAGTGTTGTATCGAACCAGCCCTGCGCCTTGCAGGTGCCATGTACCAGCGCACGCACCCGTGCCACGCGCGTGGCATGTGCGGCTGGCTGCCTGACAGGATGGTACGCGTTGGGTGCCTTGATCATGGCAACCAGGCCAATGAATTCTTCTTCGCTGGTCTGTTCCAGCGACTTGCCGAGATAATTCCGGGACGCCGCTGACAAGCCCATGATCTGCCTGCCGTTATGCGTTCCCAAATAGACATGGGTGGTGTACAGCGCCAGTTGTCGCGCCTTGGATAGCCTGGCGTCGAGCACCACGGCCATCGCATCACGGCCCAGATCGATCCGTTTGCAGCACGCGAAGACGCTGCGGTACAGCGCCTGCAACGCGCCGCCGGCCCCGCCCAGATCCGCCCCTTCCAGGTAGACGTCGCGCGCCACCGCGCCCGAGATCGTCGCAAAGCCCTGGCCGCTGGTCAGGCTCACGCCGTGGTGTACGAAGAAGGCAGGATCTTCGACGCGCAGCAGGATCTGCGTCTGCCGCGCGGACAGGGGCGCGTCAGCGATTGCAGGCATGTGCGCAGTGACAGTGTCAAAGGTAGCCCAGGCCCAGATGACGACAAGGAGCAGATAGCCCGCCACCATCGCGGGCAGGATCGACAGCCAACGGGTTCGTCGTCGCATCACACGCCTTTGACGGGCGCCTGGCCCACGGATGGTCTGCGCTGCAAACCCAGATGCATGGCGCCGTGTTCGAGCAGGCGCGCCAGCGCGTAACAGCACAGCAGCACCGGCAAATAGACGACAAAGGTCCAGGTTTGCACGTCGCCCAGAAGTGACCTGTACAGCCACTGCGTGGCAAGCACGATGAACATGTGGAACAGGTACAGCTCATAACTGAGGCTTCCCATGCGCGCCAGCCATCCCAGACCACGGCGCGGCGCAGGTGGCTGCGCGTGAAAGGCCAGCAGCAGCAGGCAGGCGCCGACGCAAATCACATACAGGTTCGACTTGAACAGATGTCGGTAGACCACGTCCGACCAGCCCAATACCAGCACAAGGCACAGCGCACCAGCCAGACCCATGATGCGGGCCCCTCGTTTGCCTGGCTGCCACCGGCGCGCCAGCAGTGCAGCGAGCACGCCCCAGGCCAGCGCGGCCATCCCGGGCAGGTATGCCTTTTCCCACCAGACCTCGTCGCTCATCGGCACCAGCGCGCGCAACGGTTGCAGTCCCAGCGCCAGCATGACCAGCATGCCGATCAGGACACGGCGCGGCAGCCACAGGCACAGCAGCGGAAAGCCCACGTAGAACACTTCTTCGATCGACAGTGACCACAGCACATCCCAGCCCGGCGGCGCCCAGCCAGTGCGGCCCTCGTACCAGTTGAACGTGAACGTCAGTGCCGAACCAAGCAAGCCGGCCAGCGACTGGCGGTCGGTCTCTGGCGCGAATCCCGGTACCTGGCACACGGCCAGCAGCGAGAGCAGCGTCAGGGCCAGGCCGAGCAGGGGCAGGATGCGCCGCGCGCGGGCGCGGTAGAAACGGCGCAGGTCGACCTGTCCAACGTCGCCATCGCGTTCGATGATACGCAGCGTGATCAGAAAGCCCGACAACGTGAAGAAGATGAAGACTGCTTCGTAGCCGTTGAAGCTGATGGCGTCGATCAGTCGCTTGGGCAGCCACTGGCCAAGCAGGCTTGGGCCCAGCGGCAGGCGAAACGGCAAGGCCAGATGGTGCACGATCACGAGCAGGATCGCCAGGCCACGCAGGCAATCGATGCCGACGTTGCGCCGCGCGGCGTGCCAGTGGGGACGGGAAGTCGTCATGCGGTGCTTTCCAGGGTGATTGCTGCCATCGTCTACAGGGAGTGTTCCCAAACCAGGCGCCAGGTTGCGCGTACCCGATATGTCGCTACGCGCAGCAACGGCGCGTTGCCTTCGAACGTGCGCCGTTCGCGAACGTCTTGCTGCAGCAGGCCCGAGACCGACAGTCGCAGGCGCGATCTTGCATCACGCTTCCACAGTGTGTAAAGGTCAAGCTGGCGTTTCATGCTGTCTGCATCGACGATCGATGCGCTGCTGCGGCTGACAACGCCGCTGGTGTGGGTATAGGTGCCGCCGACGTCGATGCGCCCGCTCGTGCCGCCAGCCGGTCGATCGTGGCCTTGCCTTCTAATTCGATGCCATGCACGGCCGCCCGGCCTGCATTGACCGACGTTGCGGTCCACGACTAAAAGCCGGGGTCAGGTCTGACATTCGGACACGAACTCGACTAAAAGCCGGGGTCAGGTCTGACATTCGGACACGAACTCGACAATTGGGTAGTCGGAACCAGCTTGCACCGGGCCATGCTAATACCGGGCAAGAAGCCATTGCAAGTAGTTAGGGCTGAGGTCGTGTCCGAATGTCAGACCTGACCCCGGCTGTGCTCAAGTAGTTAGGGCTGAGGTCGTGTCCTAATGTCAGACCTTACCCCGGCTGTGCTGAATTTATGGATTAGAGTAAGCAGAGCAGAAACAAAAAACGCGGCCGGGGCCGCGTTTTCTTTGGGGACTGGCTGCTTACGCTGCTGCCAATTTCTCCAGCTGTTCCTGCATCTTGCTGAGCGTGGCCGAGAAGTTCGCCACGCGTTCCTGCTCCTGCGCCACGACGGCGGCCGGGGCGCGGGCGACGAAGCTCTCGTTCGACAGCTTGCCGTTGGCCTTGGCGATTTCGCCGGCCACGCGTGCGATTTCCTTCGACAGGCGCTCGCGTTCGGCGGCGACGTCGATCTCGACCTTGAGCATCAGCTTGGTCGTGCCGACGATCGACACGGCCGCTGGCGATTCCGGCAGCGCATCGACGATCTGCACTTCGGCCAGCTTGCCCAGCAGCTGGATGTACGGTGCGAACACCGCCATGTCGGCGCGCCCGGCGTCGCTCGACGGTTCGACGATCAGCGGCACGCGCAGCGACGGCGCCAGCGACATCTCGCCGCGCAGGTTGCGGGTGGCGTCCACCAGCGCCTTCAACTGTTCCATCCAGGCTTCGGCGCCTTCGTCGATCTGCGTCGCATCGGCTTGCGGATACGGTTGCAGCATGATCGTCGGGCCGGTCTTGCCGGCCAGTGGTGCGATGCTCTGCCACAGTGCTTCGGTCACGAACGGAATGATCGGATGCGCCAGGCGCAGGATCACTTCCAGCACGCGCAGCAGCGTGTAGCGCGTCGCGCGTTGCTGCGCTTCGGTGCCTTGCTGGACCTGGACTTTCGACACTTCCAGGTACCAGTCGCAGTATTCATCCCAGACGAACTTGTAGATGCTGTTGGCGATATTGTCGAAGCGGTAGTCGGCAAAGCCCTTGGCGACATCCTGCTCGACGCGGTTCATCAGCGAGATGATCCAGCGATCGGCCTGAGATAAGTCTTCAGGCAATGGGGCGCCGCAATCCTTGCCTTCGGTGTTCATCATCACGAAGCGGGTCGCATTCCACAGCTTGTTGCAGAAGTTGCGGTAGCCTTCGGCGCGGCCCAGGTCGAAGTTGATGTTACGGCCCAGCGACGCGTAGCTGGCCATCGTGAAGCGCACGGCGTCGGTGCCGAATGCCGGGATCCCTTCAGGGAATTCGCGGCGCGTGGCCTTGCCGATCTTTTCGGCGGCGCGCGGGTCCATCAGACCCGTGGTGCGCTTGGCCACCAGCGTCTCGACGTCGATGCCGTCGATCAGGTCGATCGGGTCGAGCGTGTTGCCCTTCGACTTCGACATCTTCTGGCCCTGCGAATCGCGTACCAGGCCGTGCACGTAGACGGTCTCGAACGGCACCTTGCCAGTGAAGTGCGCGGTCATCATGACCATGCGCGCGACCCAGAAGAAGATGATGTCGAAGCCCGTGACCAGCACCGACGACGGCAGGAACATCTTCATGTCGGGCGTTTCTTCGGGCCAGCCCATGGTCGAGAAGGGTACCAGCGCCGACGAGAACCACGTGTCGAGCACGTCGTCGTCGCGGCGCAGTGCGCCGGTGATGCCGGCAGCTGCGGCCTTGGCCTGCGCTTCGGCTTCATCGCGCGCGACGACGATCTGGCCGTCTTCGGCGAACCAGGCCGGAATGCGGTGGCCCCACCACAGCTGGCGTGAAATGCACCAGTCCTGGATGTTGCCCAGCCACTGGTTGTAGGTCGTGCTCCAGTTTTCGGGGACGAACTTGATCTCGCCGCTGGCGACTTTTTCCAGCGCGACGTCGGTGATCGACTTGCCCGGATTGAACGTGCCTTCCGGCGCCGGCTTGGTCATCGCGACAAACCACTGGTCGGTGAGCATCGGCTCGATCACGACGTTGGTGCGATCGCCCCGCGGGACCATCAGCTTGTGCGGCTTGATCTGTTCCATCAGGCCCAATGCTTCGAGGTCGGCGACGATCTGCTTGCGCGCGGCGAAGCGGTCCAGCCCCTGATACTGGGCCGGGCCGTTTTCGTTGATCTTGGCGTCGAGCGTGAAGATGCTGATCGGTGCGAGGCCGGCGCGCTGGCCGACCGCGTAATCGTTGAAGTCGTGGGCCGGCGTGATCTTCACGCAGCCGGTGCCGAATTCTTTATCGACGTAGCTGTCGGCGATGATCGGGATTTCACGACCGGTCAATGGCAGCGTGAGCGTCTTGCCATGCAAATGCAGGTAGCGCTCATCGGTCGGGTCGACCGCGACGGCGACGTCGCCCAGCATCGTTTCAGGGCGCGTGGTGGCGACCGTCAGGTGGCCGCTGCCGTCGGTGAGCGGGTACTGGATGTACCACATGAAGCCGTCTTCTTCCTGCGAATCGACTTCGAGGTCGGACACGGCCGTGCCCAGCACCGGGTCCCAGTTCACCAGGCGCTTGCCGCGGTAGATCAGGCCCTGCTCGTACAGGCGCACGAAGACTTCGACCACCGATTTCGAGCGCGGCTCGTCCATCGTGAAGTATTCGCGCTGCCAGTCTGGCGACGTGCCCAGGCGGCGCATCTGGCCGGTAATGGTGCTGCCCGATTTTTCTTTCCACTCCCAGACTTTTTCGAGGAATGCGTCGCGGCCCAGGTCATGGCGCGAAATCTTTTGCGCGTCCAGCTGGCGTTCGACGACGATCTGGGTGGCGATGCCGGCGTGGTCGGTGCCCGGGACCCATGCGGTGTTGTAGCCGCGCATGCGGTAGTAGCGCGTCAGGCCATCCATGATCGTCTGGTTGAACGCGTGGCCCATGTGCAGGGTACCGGTGACGTTCGGCGGCGGCAGCTGGGTACTGAAAGAGGGCTTGCCCTCGTCCATGGTCGCGGCAAAGTAGCCGCGCTGTTCCCACTCTGCGCGCCAGAACTGTTCAATATCGGCTGGCTCGAAAGACTTGGCTAATTCCATGATGTGGTGGCGTGTGATGTGCGAAAAAGACCATTATAAATTACAAGCGCGTATAATTTACCGCGCTGGACGGGGATTGCTCGTCCGGCACACGCTAGGGGTCCTGCCTGTCGTTCCAACGACACGCGGGTGAGAAATACCCTCCGAACCTGATCTGGATAATGCCAGCGAAGGGAAGCAGCCGATTCGTGCGGCCGTGCGCAGTCTTGCGCCCGACCTTGTCGCACCCGGCAACTCCTTTGCTGGCTCTCAAGCACGCAAGGGAGCCACATGAACGCACCGCCGAAGTCTTCACAACTGTTCGATGCCGCCACCGCCACGGTGGACCAGGCAGCCATCGCATCGCTACCCAATTCCCGCAAGGTCTACATCGAAGGCAGCCGGCCCGATATCCGCGTGCCGATGCGCGCGATCAGCCAGTCGGCCACGTCCGACAGCTTTGGCGGCGAACCCAATCCGCCGCTGTTCGTCTACGACACGTCCGGGCCGTACACCGAACCGGCCACCGCAATCGATATCCGCAGTGGCCTGGCGCCGATGCGCCAACCCTGGATCGACGGGCGCGGCGACACCGAGCAACTGGCCGGACCATCGTCGCAGTTCGGCCAGCAGCGGCTGAACGATCCGGCCTTGAGCGCGCTGCGCTTTAACCTGCAGCGCGCGCCCCGACGCGCCAGGAGCGGCGCGAACGTCACGCAGATGCACTACGCGCGCCAGGGCATCATCACGCCCGAGATGGAATTCATCGCGCTGCGCGAAAACATGCAGCGCAAGGAATACATCGCGTCGCTGCATGCGTCCGGCCCGATGGGCAAGCGGGTTGCCGACCTGATGGGCCGCCAGCATCCGGGCCAGTCGTTCGGCGCCAGCATCCCCGCTGAAATCACGCCGGAATTCGTGCGCTCGGAAGTCGCACGCGGGCGCGCCGTCATTCCCCTCAATATCAACCACCCCGAAATCGAGCCGATGATCATCGGCCGCAACTTCCTGGTCAAGGTCAACGCCAATATCGGCAATTCGGCCGTGACCTCGTCGATCGGCGAAGAAGTCGAAAAGATGACCTGGGCGATCCGCTGGGGCGCCGACACGGTCATGGATCTGTCGACCGGCAAGCACATCCACGAAACGCGCGAATGGATCCTGCGTAACAGCCCGGTCCCGATCGGCACGGTGCCGATCTACCAGGCGCTGGAAAAGGTCAATGGCAAGGCCGAGGACCTGACCTGGGAGATTTTCCGCGACACGCTGATCGAACAGGCCGAGCAGGGCGTCGACTACTTCACGATCCACGCCGGCGTGCTGCTGCGCTACGTGCCGATGACGGCGAACCGCCTGACGGGCATCGTCTCGCGCGGCGGCTCGATCATGGCCAAGTGGTGCCTGGCGCACCACCGCGAATCGTTCCTGTACACGCACTTCGAAGACATCTGCGCCATCATGAAGGCGTACGACGTGACGTTCAGCCTGGGCGACGGCCTGCGCCCCGGCTCGATCTACGACGCCAACGACGAGGCGCAACTGGCCGAACTGAAAACGCTGGGTGAACTCACGCAGATCGCGTGGAAGCACGATGTGCAGACGATCATCGAAGGCCCCGGCCACGTGCCGCTGCACCTGATCAAGGAGAACATGGACCTGCAGCTCGAGCAGTGCCATGAAGCGCCGTTCTACACGCTCGGGCCGCTTACGACCGATATCGCGCCCGGGTACGATCACATCACGTCCGGCATCGGCGCGGCCACGATTGGCTGGTACGGCACGGCGATGCTGTGCTACGTGACGCCCAAGGAGCACCTGGGCCTGCCCGACAAGCAGGACGTCAAGGACGGCATCATCACGTACAAGATCGCCGCCCACGCGGCCGACCTGGCCAAGGGCCATCCGGGCGCGCAGCTGCGCGACAACGCGCTCTCAAAAGCACGCTTCGAATTCCGCTGGGACGACCAGTTCAACCTGGGCCTGGATCCCGACAAGGCACGCGAATTCCACGACGAGACCCTGCCCAAGGATTCGGCCAAGGTGGCCCATTTCTGCTCGATGTGCGGCCCGCATTTCTGCTCGATGAAGATCACGCAGGAAGTGCGCGCCTACGCCGCCGCCAATGGCGTGCAGGGCGAGAAGGCCCTGCAGCAGGGGATGCAGGAAAAAGCGATCGAGTTCGTGCGCGACGGCGCCCGGCTGTACCGGGAGGTCTGAATGACGTCCATCGAAGTCAATGGCGCGCCGTGCGGCGTGCCACCGGGCCAGACGCTCGCCGGGCTGCTCGAGCAGCTGGACCTGAGCGGGCAGGGGATGGCGCTGGCCGTGAACCGCGAGGTGGTACCACGCCAGCAGTGGCCCACGCGCCGCCTGCAGGCGCAGGACCGGGTCGATATCGTGCGCGCCATCGGTGGCGGCTAAAGGAGAACAGGATGAATATCATGAACGAAAACATGAAACGAGACGGGCAACCGGATGTACTCACCATCGCCGGGCGCGCCTACCACTCGCGCCTGCTGGTCGGCAGCGGCAAATACCGCGACCTGGCGCAAACGCGCGAGGCCACGCTGGCAGCCGGCGCCGAGATCATCACGGTGGCGATTCGCCGCGTGAACATCGGCCAGGACCCGAACGCGCCCAGCCTGCTCGACGTGCTGCCGCCGTCCGACTTCACCATCCTGCCCAACACGGCCGGCTGCTTCAATGCGAAGGACGCGGTCTACACGTTGCAGATGGCGCGCGAGCTGCTGGGCGGGCGCAACCTCGTCAAGCTCGAGGTGCTGGGCGACACCACCACGCTGTTCCCGCACATGCCCGAAACACTCAAGGCCGCCGAAACGCTGGTGCGTGACGGTTTCGACGTGATGGTCTACTGCAGCGACGATCCGATCCAGGCCCGCATCCTGCAGGAGATCGGCTGCGTGGCCGTGATGCCGCTGGCGTCGCTGATCGGCTCGGGGATGGGCATCCTCAACCCGTGGAACCTGTCGCTGATCATCGAGCAGGCCACGGTGCCGGTGCTGGTCGACGCCGGTGTGGGCACGGCATCGGATGCGGCGATCGCCATGGAACTCGGCTGCGACGGTGTGCTGATGAACACTGCGATTGCCGGCGCGCGCGACCCGGTGCGCATGGCGCGCGCGATGAAGCATGCGGTGCTGGCCGGGCGCGATGCGTATCTGGCGGGGCGCATGCCGAAGCGTTTCGCGGCCTCGCCATCGTCGCCGGTCGAGGGCAAGGTCACCCCATGACACCGTGCGTGCTGGTCTTCGCCGGGCTCGATCCCGGCGGCGGCGCGGGCCTGGCGGCCGACATCCTGGCCATTGCCGCGCAGGGCGCCCACGCGCTGCCGGTGGCCACGGCGCTGACCTGCCAGGACAACAACCACGTGTTCGAGGCGCACCCGGTCGACGCCGGCCTGGTCGCGCGCCAGGCCGCGCCGCTGGTTGCTGCCTTCGACATCCGCGCCGTCAAGCTGGGCATCCCCGGCAACGCGGCCAATGCGGCGGCAATCGCGGACGTCATCCGCAGCCTGCGCACGCGGCAGCCGGCGCTGCCGGTAGTACTGGATCCGGTGCTGGCCAGCGGTCATGGCGATGCGCTGGGGCAGGGCAGCGCCAGCGCCTCCTTGTCCGATTTGCTGACGCTGGCGACGATCGTGCTGCCCAATCTGCCCGAACGCGATGCGCTGGACATGCCAGGCACCATGCAGATGCTCGTCACGGGTGGCCACGCGCCGGGCGACACGGTGATCAACCGCTGGCTGCAGGACGGTCAAGTGTTGCGCGAGTGGCGCTGGCCGCGCCTGCCCGATACCTACCATGGCAGCGGCTGCACGCTGGCTGCCGCACTGGCGGCGCGCCTGGCGCTGGGCGAGTCGATGGCCATCGCCCTCGAGCACGCCCAGGCCTATACACACGCGACGCTGGCGCAATCGTTTGCGATCGCACCGGGCCAGCGCATCCCGCGCCGCCTGTGCCAACCACATTGAAGGAGCCACTATGAAGGGCTTGTATCTCGTCACACCGAACTGGAACGACACCGACCGGCTGCTGGCCGCCACCGACGCTGCGCTGAGCGCCGGCGCAGCGCTCGTGCAATACCGGCACAAGGAGGCCGACGCGCGCCTGCGTCTCGAGCAGGCCACGGCGCTGCTGGCGTTGTGCCGCCGCCACGGCTGCCCGTTCGTCATCAACGACCATCTCGACCTGTGCCAGGCGCTCGACGCCGATGGCGTGCACCTGGGCCACACGGATGGGGGGATCGCGGATGCCCGCGCGCTGCTGGGCCGGGACAAGATCGTCGGTGCCTCGTGCTACGGTGACCTGGCGCTGGCGCGTGCCGCGCGCGACGCCGGTGCCAGTTACCTTGCCTTTGGTGGCTTTTATCCGTCCCCGGTCAAAAAATACACGTTCGTGACGCCACCGGCACTGCTCGACCAGGCGCGCGCCGAGTTCACGCTGCCTCTCGTCGTCATCGGCGGCATGACGCCGGCCAACGCCGCGCCGCTGGTCGCGCGGGGCGCCGACATGGTCGCGGCGATCACGAGCGTGTACGGCGCGGCCGAACCGCAGGCAGCCGCGCACGCATTCGGGAGCCTGTTTTCGGCCGGCTGAACCTACAATGGCAGTACTTACGACTTTGTCCTGCCGCCATGATCGCTCCGCGCCTGTTCATCCATACCCGCCGCCATCCTTCCGCCATTCTGCTGCTGGTGCAGCTGCTCGGCATGCTGTCCTATCCGTTCATCGAGGGCACGCGTGCCGGCCAGGTGGCGTTCAACTGCTTCGGCATCGTGGTGCTGGCGTTTGCCATCCGCATGGTGCGGCGCACGCCCGGCGAGGTGCGCGTGAGCTGGGCGCTGGCGGTGCCCATCATCTTCCTGCTGCTGGCGCAGATCCTGCTCGGCTATAACCACCTGCTGGCCTGGTCGTCGGGGCTGGAGGCGCTGTTCTACTTTTATGCGGCCGGCAGCCTGATCGCCTACATGATGGAAGACGAACGGGCCACGACCGACGAGCTGTTCGCGGCCGGCGCCACGTTCACGCTGCTGGCCTGGGCGTTCACGCACATGTACATCCTGCTGCAGGAAGTCCAGCCCGGCACCTTTGCCGCCGCCGTCAATGCGGGCGCGCCGCGCACCTGGACCGAACTCAATTACCTGAGCTTTGCGCTGCTCTCGAGCACGGGCATCGGCGACGTGATTCCGCTGACCCCACCGGCGCGGGCGCTGGCCAGCGTCGAGATGCTGGTCGGTTTGATGTACCTGGCGGTGGTCGTGGCGCGGCTGATTGCCTTCACGACCCGCAACCGGATTGAGGTCGGCCGCGCACGCAAGCGCAAGCTGGAAGAGTGGGAACAGGATTAAGCCACACGGCAGAGATTGCTTGCTAGAATCGTTGTCCGATAACCAACAGGAGCACGTGCATGGCGCACCAACTGGCTGCTTTCACGATCCGCAATTTCACGCCGGATGCATGGCCGGCCTATCGCGCGCTCCGCCTGCGCGCGCTCGAAGATGCCCCCGACGCCTTTGGCAGCACGCTGGCCGACGAATCCACGCGGCCGTCCGAAGAATGGGCGGCGCGTCTGGCGCGTGCGGCGACGTCCGGCATCGACCATCCATTGGTAGCCGACGTCGCTGGCAATCTTGCCGGACTGGCCTGGGCGAAGGTCGACGCGGACGACCCGGCCCTCGTGAACCTGTTCCAGATGTGGGTGGCGCCTGAAGCACGCGGGCAGGGCGTGGCCGCTGGCTTGCTGGCCGAAGCGGTGCGCTGGGCGCAGGCGCGCGGCGCAACTGCTATGCAGCTTGGGGTCAATTGCGCCAACGATGGAGCAGTGCGTCTATATAGGCGCGCCGGCTTTGTCGCGACGGGGTGGCAAGAGCCGATGCGGCCAGGATCGGATCAGGTCGAGCAGCGCATGCGTCTGGTCATCGCACCAGTGTGAACATCAGGCTGGTGCGGGGCGCGCGGCGCGCTGAACACCGCTTGTTACCACGTTTTTGATTCAAAGTAGAAATATTTCCTTAATAAACTATTAGTGTGCATAAGCGCGCTACCGCACAGTAGTGCGAGTGCCGAAAAGCAATAGTCCGTTCCGGTTCGCGCTTGCCTGGCAGGCGCCGACCCGATTTCCGTCCTTGGCATGAGTCTCATGCCAAGCAGCTCCGGAAATTGTCTTGAACAGGGAACGACATGATACAAACCGTGAGACGCACCATCAAACGCCTCGTTTGCGGCCTCGGCCTTGCAAGCGCCGTGCTGGCCGCAGGTTGCGGCAGCGGTGACCAGGGCCGTGGCCCGGTGCTGGGGCTGCCGGCAGCGAGCCTGGTCAGCGTGGCCGTCGCGCCAACGACCGCGTCGGTTGCCATTGGCGCGAGCCAGCAATTCACGGCAACGGCCGCCTACTCCGACGGTACCGCGCGTGACATCACCCGCCTGTCGGCCTGGACCTCGGCCACGCCGGCTGCCGGCACCGTCGATGGCGCCCGCGGCCTTGCTATCGGCGTTGCTGCCGGCACCTCCGTCATCACCGCGGCCTTCGAAGGCAAGAGCGGCGCAGCGACCCTGACCGTCCTGCCGGCCAGGCTGGTGTCGATCGCAGTTGCACCAGTGAATCCGTCGATCAATATCGGCAATGCGCAGCAGTTCGTGGCGCTGGGCACCTTCGACGACAAGACGACACGCGACATCAGCGCCGTGTCGACCTTCACGTCGGCCTCCACCGGGGTGGCGTCGATCTCGGCCAGCACCGGCCTGGCGCTCGGCAAGACGGCCGGCACCTCGGTCATCGCCGCCGCCTCCGGTGGGCTCACCGGCAGCGCGACGCTGACGGTATTGCCGCCAACGCTCGTGTCGCTGGCGCTCACGCCTGGCGCCACCACCTTCGACATCGGCGCCACCGGACAGTTGGCCGTGAACGCCACCTATTCGGATGGCACGGTGGTCGATGTCACGGCCGCCAGCACCTACGCCTCGGCCACGCCGGGTGCAGTCAGTGTCGGCACGACCGGCATGATCACCGGCATCGCGGGTGGTACCTCGGTCATCACTGCCGGCTTCGGCGGTAAATCGGCCATCGCCAACGCGACGACCAGTGCTGCGGTCGTGACGAGCATTGCCGTCACGCCGGCAAGCGCCGTTGTCGCGGTCAATGGCCTGCGCCGCTACGTCGCAACGGCAACCTACTCGAACAACACGACAGCGGTCATTACCACCACTGCCACCTGGACCTCGTCCTCGACCGCCACCGCCACTGTCCTGCCAACCGGCTGGGCCACCGGCGTCACACCTGGTACGATTGTCGTGACCGCGACCTCGGGCGGCAAATCGGGCAGCGCGAATCTGACCGTCCTTGCACCACGGCCGGTGCCAGTACCTGCGCCTGCGCCGGTCCCGGAACCGGAACCGGATCCGGCCCCGATCCCTGTGCCAGTGCCAGTGCCAGTCCCAGTGCCAGTCCCAGTGCCAGTCCCCGTCCCAGTACCAGTGCCTCCGGTCGTGGTCCTCGACCCTGTCGACCTGGGTAGCGCGGCCTCGTTCGGTGTGCTGGCCCAGACCTCGCTGACCAACAACGCCGGTGGGACCACCGTCGTTACCGGTAACGTCGGGTCGCCGTCACAAACGACGACGCCTGTCATTGCCGGCGCGTTCCAAACGTACTACACGGGCGCCTTCCTCGATACCGCGTTTGCCGACCTCGAGCTGGCCATCACGGACGCCAATCTGCGTCCCTGCACCGTGACGTTCCCAGGCAATATCGATCTGGGCGGCCTGCCTCTCACGCCCGGCGTGTACTGCGCCACCGGCACGATGAACATCACGGGCAAGCTGACGCTCGACGGTCCTGGCGTGTACATCTTCACGAGCACCCAGACGCTCAATACCGTCGCCAATTCGGAAGTGGAATTGATCAATGGGGCCACCGCGGACAACGTGACCTGGGTTCCCGTCGGCGCCACCACGCTCGGTGCAAACAGCATCTTCAAGGGATCGATCCTGGGCCGCGCTGCTGCGATCACCGTGGGCGACAACACGACCCTGCTCAACGGCCGCGTGCTGTCGACCGCTGCCGTCACCCTGAGCAACAACCAGATCACCAAATAAGCGCCTTACACCATCATGAAAACCACACTCACACTTCTCGCATGCATCGCCATGGCTGGTGCCGGCATCAGCAACGCCTCGGCCGCGGGCCAGGACCAGACCGCCGCCGGGCGCGACGTCATCGACCCGAACTGGGCTGACAGCGCCTGGTACGCTGGCGCCGGCCTGGGCCAGGGCCGCGCCACGATCGACGACGAGCGCATCGCCCGCAGCCTGACTGCCAATGGCGCCAGCCTCGATGCATTCACGACCGACCAGCGCGACCTTGGCTACAAGGTCTTCATCGGCAAGAAATTCAACCGTTACTTTGCCATCGAGGGCGGTTACTTCGACCTCGGCAAGTTCGGCTTCCAGGCAAACACGTCCGGAAACGGCAGTGGTGTCCTGCGCGGCGAGACGAAATTTCGCGGCGTCAATCTCGACCTGATCGGCCATCTGCCGCTGACCGAACGCCTGTCGGCGCTGGCCCGCATCGGTGGCCAGTACGGCCGCTCGACGGCGACGTTCTCGGGCAACCGGCTCAATGCCGTCACCGCGCCGAATCCCGAAAAGGAAGAGAAGTTCCAGGCCAAGGTCGGCCTGGGCCTGCAATACCAGATCAACGATGCCTGGGCAGTGCGCGGCGAAGTGGAGCGCTACCGTCTGCGTGATCCGCTGGGCAACCGTGGCGAGATGGACCTGGCTTCGATCAGCCTGATCCGCGCGTTCGGCCGTCCTGCTGCGCGCACGATCCCTGCGCCGGCGCCGGCGCCAGTGGCTGCGCCGCAGGAAGTGCAACCGGTCGCGCCGGTTGTCGAAGCGGCGCCGCAGCCGGTGTCGGAGAAAGTGTCGTTCGCGGCCGAGGCACTGTTCGATTTCGACCGCGCGCTCGTCAAGCCGGAAGGCAAGGCCGCGCTGGACGACCTGATGCGCAAGCTGCAAGGCATGGACACCGAAGTCATGATCGCCGTCGGTCACACCGACTCGGTCGGCTCGGACGCGTACAACCAGAAGCTGTCGCTGCGCCGCGCCGATGCCGTCAAGGCCTACCTGGTCTCGAAGGGCCTCGATCAGGCGCGCCTGTACACCGAAGGCAAAGGCGAAACGCAGCCGATCGCGGACAATGCCACGGCCGAAGGCCGCGCCCGCAACCGCCGCGTCGTGATCGAAGTGGTCGGTACGCGCACCACGCGTTAAGGGTCAGCAGGGAGGGTCAGTCGACCTTCCATCGCTGCATCGACAAGCCGTCCCCGCTGCCAGCAGCCGGGACGGCTTGTTGTTTCATGAGGGTACGGCCTGGCGCCGCAGCGTGATCCGGGTCAGCTCGGACGGCACGCCCAGGCGCAGCGCGAAGCCAGGCCACAATGCGGTGCCATTGTTCAGGTACATGGTCATGCCATCGACGTCGTAGCGGCCCGACACGAAGCCGTTGTTGGCGCGCGCCACCACCCGATCGAGCCCGACGATCATGCCGCCGTGGGTGTGGCCAGACAATTGCAGCGCCACACCGCGGCTGGCGGCATGACGCGCATTGCGCGGCTGGTGATCGAGCAGGATCACCGGTGCGCCGGCCGGCGCGCCGCGCAAGGCCGCGTCGACATCGGGCGCCGCCGCGCCCGTCTGCGGGGCGGTCACGTCGTTGACACCGGCCAGCACCAGCTGTCCGGCGCCGCGCTTGAGAACGGTATGGCTGTTGTCCAGCGGCGTCATGTTGAGCCCCGCGAAATACGCCATCCACGCCTTGTGGCCGAAGAAGTACTCATGGTTGCCGGGAATGACCCAGACGCCGTCGGGTGCGCGCAGGTCGCGCAGCGGTGCCACGTCGCGTTCGCGGTGTGCAATATTGCCGTCGATGAGGTCGCCGGTAATGACGATCAGGTCGGCGTCCAGCGCATTGGTGTCGGCGACGACCTTGCGCGTCCACGGTGCGTCGAACAGGCGGCTGATGTGCAGGTCGGTCAGGTGCACGACCTGGTAGCCGTCGAATTCGTGTGGCAGGTTCTTCACCTCGATCAGCACGTCTTCGAGCGACGGCGACTTGATCGCCTGGTTCACGCCCAGGGCTGCCAGCAGCGCGGCGGCGACGGCGATGCCATAGCGCAGGCGTGGCGCAATCGCCACGCGCCGGCGCCGGATCGCCATCACGATCAGGGCGCCGGCATCGACCAGCAACTGGAACACGGCCAGCAGCAGGATCGCGCCAAAGCCCCAGTTGAACAGGATCACCAGCCCTTTCGGGAATTCAGGCGAGAACACGCTGCCCGACGACAGGCGCGACCACAGGTGGTATTGCGAGACCAGCACCAGCACGACGGCGCTGGCTACTTTCGATTTCGTGGACAACGGCAGCGGCCAGAGCCAGCGCACCAGGACCAGCAGGCAGGGAAGGCTGAACATCAGATGAAACATCAGCTGCGCTCCATTCGTGCCGGGAAGCGGCCTGCAGTGACGGGAGGGGTGGTGCGTGGGCGCGTCGTGACGCCCACGGAATGAGTTGAGTAAATATGCATCGTGCGGTCTGCCTGAATAAACTAACCGGCAAGCATAGCCTAGATTGGCCGCGGGCACAGGCGGCCTCGTCAGCATGGACGGGGCGCGGTATAGTCTTCGATGAGACGCCAGTGCCGGCACGGCGGCTGGCACGGACCCGATCATGATTGGATGGCCATGCAGAAAATAGAGTTCGCCATGTTGATGCGCCTGGCCCAGGCGTCGGCGGCAGTCACGACGCCATGCAGCTGTACCGAGGTGCCCTTGACCGCCTGGATGGCGCAGCCGCTGACGCTGGAACTGGACCGTTTTGAAGACATCGGCACCTTGCTCGACGATCCGTACGACGAGCCGACGTTCAAGGAATACCATCCGGCGGGCACGCGCTACGAAAGTGCGGACGCGCCCATTGCACCGCGCTTCTATCCGTATAACCGCTGCACGGTGGCGCGCTGCACGACGTGTGGCCGGGTTTATCTTCGCTACAACGAGGCTGGCGGCTACTTTACCGAGTGGCGCATTCGCGCGCTGCAGCCAGGCCTGCTGGTGGACGCGCCGTCATCGCAACGTCCGTGATCGGCGACCCGGCGCACGCCGGCTAGGCCGTGCCTTCGCGCCGCTGCATCCGCACCAGCATGAGCTTTGCGGCGCATAGCACGATGAAGGTGATGGCAAACAGGATCAGTCCCAGTGCATACAGCGACGCGACATGCAGCGCTTTTTCCGCTTCGCCGAATTCGTTCGCCAGCGTCGAAGAGATCGAACTGCCGGCAGCAAACAGCGACCATGAGAGGCGATGCGCATTGCCGATCACAAAGGTGACAGCCATCGTTTCGCCCAGCGCCCGCCCCAGGCCGAGCATCACGCCGCCGACCACACCGTTGCGGGTGTAGGGCAGCACGACCCTGCATGCCACTTCCCACTTCGTGCAACCAAGACCATAGGCCGATTCCTTGAGCACTGCCGGCACAATCGTGAAGACGTCGCGCATGACGGATGCAATGAACGGAATGATCATGATCGACAGGATCAGGCCGGCGGTCAGGATACCCAGGCCGGTTTGTGAGCCTGCAAACAGTTTGCCGATCACCGGAATCTGGCCGAGCGTGCTGGCCAGCAAGGGCTGGACGTAATCCGCGAACAGGGGCGCGAAGACGAAAAAGCCCCACATGCCGTAGATGATCGATGGCACACCGGCCAGCAACTCGACTGCAGTACCCAGCGGGCGGCGCAGCCAAGCGGGACAGATTTCGGTCAGAAACAGCGCGACGCCAAAGCTGATCGGAACCGCGACGGCCAGTGCAATGAACGAGGTTGCCAGCGTGCCGCCGATGGCGATCATCGCGCCGAACTGCTCGTTGACCGGGTCCCATTCGACCCGCGTGACGAATCCGGGACCGAACTCGCGCAGGGCCGGCCACGCGCCGATCGTCAGCGAAGCGATGATGCCGGCCAGTATGACCAAAACCGATGCAGCGAACAGGCCGGTGGTTCGATGAAACAGGAAATCCTGGCGCCGTCGTGCGCTCATCGTGCCCGGCCGGCGCGTGGCGTGCAGGTCTGCGTCGGATTCGTCGGGCAGCGCGTGCCGGTGCGTGATCTTGTAGTTAGCCGTATTCATCACGTGTTCCTCGAGGCGCCGTTGGATGGCCCGGGGGCAGGTAATGCGCGTCCCCGACGAATGCGGACTGTAATGACAGCATGTGACGGCGTCATGACGCCTGGATCGGCAGGCGCATCCGCAGCGCGCGGCCATGTTGCCGCAAGCTTGTTATCATGATGTTTTGCAGCGCGCCTGCGCGCGCGGGTCCATTCAAGCAACGGGAAAACGACATGAAAACCAAGGCAGCAATCGCGTGGAAGGCGGGTCAGCCGCTGACGATCGAAGAAGTGGAACTCGAAGGCCCGAAGGCCGGTGAAGTGCTGGTCGAGATCAAGGCCACCGGCATTTGCCACACCGACTACTACACGCTGTCGGGCGCCGATCCGGAAGGTATCTTCCCGTCGATCCTGGGCCATGAAGGTGCCGGCGTGGTGGTGGATGTCGGCCCGGGCGTGACCAGCCTGCGCAAGGACGACCACGTGATTCCGCTGTACACGCCGGAATGCCGCCAGTGCAAATTCTGCCTGTCGCAAAAGACCAATCTGTGCCAGGCGATCCGCTCGACGCAGGGCCGCGGTCTGATGCCGGATGCGACGTCGCGCTTCTCGATCGACGGCCAGCCGATCTATCACTACATGGGCACGTCGACCTTCTCGAATTACATCGTGGTGCCCGAGATCGCCCTGGCGAAGGTGCGCAACGACGCGCCGTTCGACAAGATCTGCTATATCGGTTGCGGCGTGACCACCGGCATCGGCGCCGTGATTTTCACCGCCAAGGTCGAGGCGGGCGCGAATGTGGTCGTGTTCGGCCTGGGTGGCATCGGCCTGAACGTGATCCAGGCAGCCCGCATGGTGGGCGCCGACAAGATCATCGGTGTCGACCTGAACCCGGAACGCGAAGCGATGGCGCGCAAGTTCGGCATGACCCATTTCATCAATCCGACCCAGGTCGAGAACGTGGTCGACGCCATTGTTCAATTGACCGATGGCGGCGCCGACTACAGCTTCGAGTGCATCGGCAACGTGAACACGATGCGCCAGGCGCTCGAGTGCTGCCACAAGGGCTGGGGCAAGTCGATCATCATCGGCGTGGCCGCTGCCGGCCAGGAAATTGCCACCCGTCCGTTCCAGCTGGTGACGGGCCGCGAATGGAAGGGCTCGGCCTTCGGCGGTGCCCGTGGGCGCACCGACGTGCCGAAGATCGTCGACTGGTACATGGAAAACAAGATCAATATCGACGACCTGATCACCCACCACCTGCCGCTCGACCGTATCAACGAAGGTTTCGACCTGATGAAGTCGGGCGAGTCGATCCGCTCGGTGGTCGTGTATTAAGTCAGGGCAGGCCTCGCAGTCTGCGCTCTCTGTCTGAATTCAACGCGGCCTTCGGGCCGCGTTGTCGTTCTGGGCCCCGATTGACGGTCTGCGCCGCGATTTCGACAGCCTGTCGCAGCGCGCTGGTTCGTGACGGGAGCGGCGGCTAGAGTGATGTCATCGCCGGCTGCGTCCGGCCCGTTGTCATTGTCCCTGGCCCAAGGAGAACATCATGCCGCATCCTGCACCGCTCACGCGCCGACTGGCGCTTCCCTTCATCGGTCTGGCGCTGTGCGCTGCGTCGCTGGCATTGACCGTGCCCCTGCAGGCTGGCGCGCAGGAAGCCAAGCGGGCGGTGCGCGTGACGCAGGGCGAGCCGTACGCGCTGGTGCGCGGCAAGGAAGGCAGCTTCAATATCAGTGGCAGCAGCGATGACTGGCCGGCGGTGAAAGCGGCCCAGCGCGTCATTCCCGGCGAGTTCATCTGGTTCCGTGAAGATGGACGCGACTACGTGATCCAGGATGCCGCGGTGATGGCCAAGGTGCGCACGGCCTGGGCGCCGCTGGATCGGCTGAGTGCCCGCATGGACGTGCACAGCAAGGAGATGGATGTGCACAGCAAGAAAATGGATGCGCTGGGGCGCCAGATGGACCGGGTTGCCGTCGGCAAGGACAACCTGCCCAGTGAGCGCGACATGCGTGAAATCGATGGTGGCATGCAGGCGCTGGGCCAGCACATGGAGCGTCTGAGCAGCCAGATGGAAACAGCGCGTGACCAGGCCGAGCGCGAGCGCCTGAGCCGCGAGATGGCCGCAACCGGCGCGCGCATGAATGCCGCGGGGCGGCAGATCGGCCAGGCCTACGACTCGCCGCAGATACGCAAGTCGCACGCGGCGATGGAGGCGATCGGCCGCCAAATGGAAGAGGCCGGCAAACCGATGCATGTGCTGGGCGAGCAAATGGGCATGCTGGGCAAGGAGATGGAGCGCGAAAGCAAAGTCGCCGACAAGACGGTGCGCGCATTGATCCGCGATGCACGGGCGAAGGGTCTGGCGCGGCCGGCGCCGGTTGCGGGTTGATGCGCGCCCGTTGATGTGAAGAGGGCGGCCATCGAGCCGCCCTTTTGTGCTTCTGAATGGTTACGGTAATATCTGTTCACAAAAAATTCGCATGGAATCGCCTGCGTGAAGCGAAATCCACCGGGCTGGCAAGTATATTAGTCAGCCAGGCACGACTGCCGCGCTTCCTGCGCAGCGGCCGATGCAGAACCAGAGACAGAATTACCTATTACGGAGCATTCCTTGGCCCGCCGGATCACCCACCGCAATCTTCCCCAGCTTTTTCTGAAGGCGCGAGAATCGTTGTTGCTGCACTTCCGTCCCATCCTCAACCATTTCGGCGTGACCGAACAGCAATGGCGCATCCTGCGCGTGCTGGACGAGCATGAGCAACTCGAGCCACGGGAGATGTGCGAACTGTGCCAGATCCTGAGCCCGAGCATGACGGGCGTGCTGTCGCGGATGGAAGAGCTGGGGCTGATCGAGCGCCAGCGCGTGGCGGCCGACCAGCGCCGCATCTGGGTGCGCCTCGCCCCGAAGGGCGACCGCCTGATCGACGATATCGCGCCGCTCATCGAGCGCCAGTACAAACTGATCGAAGCGGCCTACGGCGCGCAGGTCGTGGCCGATCTGTCGCTGGCGCTCGAAGGTTTTATTGCCGCACAGACGACGCCGGTCGAGCGCGTGGCGCTGCCGGCGTCGATCAAGCCGGTCAACAGCCGCCGGCCGTAGCCGGCGTGCCTGTGCCGGCCCGCGTGTCGATCAATGCTGGTCGACCTTGCCGCGCCATGCGCCGGTTTCACTGCCACGCTGCTCGAGCAGTTCCTTCAGGTTGGCCAGGTTGGCGCGCGCTTCCATGCGCACGGCGCCCAGGGCATCGCCCAGCGTTTCCAGCGCGCCTTCGGGCTCGTAATCCATCTGCAGCGCGATGCGCGTGACGGTATCCGAGATCTTGTGGAAAGTGACGACACCGCCATTTTTCACGCCGGTGACGCTGCGCCATGCAATGCGGTCATCCGGGATCTGCTCGGTGATCTCGGCATCCCACTCTTTTTCTTCACCGGCGACGTTGGCGCGCCAGTGCAGGTGCTTGTCGTCGAGCTGGCGGATTTCCTTCACGCTTTTCATGAATTGCGGGAAGTCTTCGAATTGCGTGAACTGGTTATAGGCAGTGCTTACGGGTACATTGATCTCGATGGTTTCGACAATCCCCGAGCTGGCGCCAAAGCCATTGTTTCCCTTGAGTTTTTTTGACAGCATGACACCGCCAACGGCCAGTGCGGCCATGGTCACTACGCGTCCTAGCATGATCATTCTCCTTGTTAAGATTTTCACGAGCTTGTCGCAAAGCTGGTGTTAACATAAGCGAAACACTCGTCCCACGGCGCGCGCTTGCGAAGCTTGAATTGTGAAAATTGCGCGAAGTTAATCCTATTTCTTCGGTGAAATGTCCGAAGATAACGGCGGGAAGGGTGGCAACGTTAGTCGGTGGGCGCTTCTGCCGTGCAGTCCGGATTGATACCAATGGCGCACCGTTCAACAGCGTATTGGTCAGCATTCGTCACGCGTACGCCACGAAACTGGATGGGCATACAGTATATCGCGGCGGTATAATGGCCGGATGCTGAAACTCGACACCCTGAATCCTGAACAATTTGCCGCCGTCACCTTGCCGGCGCAAAGCGCCCTGATCCTGGCCGGCGCCGGCTCGGGCAAGACGCGCGTTCTGACTACGCGGATTGCCTGGCTCATCCAGACCAACCAGGTCTCGCCCGCTGGGATCATGGCGGTGACGTTCACGAACAAGGCCGCGAAAGAAATGCTCACGCGCCTGTCGTCGATGCTGCCGATCAATACGCGCGGCATGTGGATCGGCACCTTCCACGGCCTGTGCAACCGGCTGCTGCGCACGCACTACCGCGACGCCGCGCTGCCGCAGACGTTCCAGATTCTCGATTCGCAAGACCAGCTTTCGCTGATCAAGCGCATGCTCAAGGCGCACAACGTTGACGATGAAAAGTACCCGGCCAAGGCGCTGATGTACTTCATCAACAACGCCAAGGACCAGGGCTTGCGCGCATCTCAGGTCGAGGCCTACGACCCGATCGAGCGCCGCATGGTCGAGCTGTATGAACTGTACGACCAGCAGTGCCAGCGCGAAGGCGTCGTCGATTTCGCCGAACTGCTGCTGCGCTCGTATGAGCTGTTGTCGCGCAACACGCCGCTGCGCCACCACTACCAGATGCGCTTCCGTCACATCCTGGTCGACGAGTTCCAGGATACCAACGACCTCCAATACAATCTGCTCAAGCTGCTGGCGGGGCAGGGCGAGTCGGGCGGCGGCGCCATCTTTGCCGTCGGCGACGATGACCAGAGCATCTATGCCTTCCGCGGCGCCAACGTCGGCAACATGTCGGCGTTCGAACGCGACTACCAGGTCAAGAACCTGATCAAGCTCGAGCAAAATTACCGCTCGCATGGCCACATCCTCGACAGCGCCAACTTTCTGATCGCCAACAACGCCAAGCGCCTGGGCAAGAACCTGCGTACGGATGCGGGCCAGGGCGAACAGGTGCGCGTGTATGAGGCCTCGTCGGATCTCGAAGAAGCGCAGTGGATCATCGAAGAATCCAAGAGCCTCATGAACGAGGGCATGGGCCGCAATGAAATCGCGATCCTGTACCGCAGCAACGCGCAGAGCCGCGTGATCGAGCATGCGCTGTTTGCGGCCGGTATTCCGTACACCGTGTATGGCGGCCTGCGCTACTTCCAGCGCGCCGAGGTCAAGCACGCGATCGCCTATCTGCAGCTGATGGACAATCCGCACAACGATTCGGCCTTCATGCGCGTGGTGAACTTCCCCACGCGCGGCATCGGCGCGCGCTCGATCGAGCAGTTGCAGATGGCAGCCGACAGCTACGGCATTTCGCTGTACGCGGCCGTGCCGTACATGACGGGCAAGGCAGGCACCGTGCTGGGCAACTTCGTCAAGCTGATCGAAGGCGCGCGCTTCGAGACGCAGCAATTGCCGCTGCCCGAGCTGGTGCGCGTGGTGCTCGAGCGCAGTACGCTGCTGACGCACTACGGCAATGAAAAAGAAGGCGCCGACCGCATCGAAAACCTGGAGCAGATGGTCAGCGCCGCGACCCAGTTCGTGCAAGAAGAGGGCTTCGGCACCCAGGCGCCGGCCCACCTCGGCCCACCGGCGCAGGCGCAGGCCGGTGAATCGGTCGTGTATCAGGATGGCATCGAGATCCTCGATGGCGGTGCGCCGCTGCCCACCGTGATGTCGCCGCTGTCGGCCTTCCTGTCGCACGCGTCGCTCGAAGCGGGCGACGCTCAGGCGCAGGCCGGGCAAGAGGCGCTGCAACTGATGACGGTGCACTCGGCCAAGGGCCTTGAATTCGACGCCGTGTTCATCACGGGCCTCGAAGAAGGCCTGTTCCCGCACGAGAGCAGCGCGCGCGAGGCCGACGGTGTCGACGAAGAACGGCGCCTGATGTACGTGGCGATCACGCGCGCGCGCCGCCGTCTGTACATGAGCTTTACGCAGCAGCGCATGCTGCATGGTCAAACGCGCTTCAACATGAAATCGCGCTTCTTCGACGAACTGCCCGATGAATCGATCAAGTGGCTGTCGCCGCGCGTCCAGGGCAACTGGTTTGGCGGGCGCAAGTCGACGACGGCATGGGACGACGCCAAGTTCCGCGAAGGCGGCAGCGACAACAAGATCGCGCAGCAGATCACGCAAAAGGCCGGCAATGGTACTGGCTGGCGGGTGGGCGAGAGCGTGGTTCACGCCAAGTTCGGCGAAGGCGTGATCGTCAACATCGAGGGCGGCGCCGGTGCGGCGCGGGCCCAGATCAACTTCGGTTCGGCGGGGGTGAAGGTGCTGGATCTGTCGATCGCGAAGCTGGAGCGGGTGGGCCGCTAAGTGGGGCACGTTGGCGGCGCTGCCGCCAACGTCGGTAGAACGTTGATTACTGCTGCTTGTCGAGGCTGACCTTGTTGCCGGGCTCTGCCGGTGGCTTGCCGAAGATCTCGCGATAGCCCACATACAGCGCGCACTGCAGCAGCAGGATGAACAGGAAGATCACCCACATGATCACCACGCGCGCGATGCTGCTGCCGCCCAGGATGACGGCGATCACCATGCACACGGTAAAGAAGATGCCGAACCACGCCAGCAGCATCACGATGAAAATGCCGGCGCTGCGCTTGACGGCAAAAAAGCTGTAGAACACGGCCTTGAACGGCGGCATTTTCTGCCAATAGGTCAGCGGCGCAGCAAAGCACAGCGAAATCAGCGCCACCGCGTCGAGCGCAAAAATCAGGAACATCGCCAGCACGTCCTGGCCTGCCAGCACGGCCGGGGTGCCTTCCGTGCTCTGGGCCTGCACCTGTTCCCAGAAATCCGGCTGCACGGCAAAGCGCGTGATCAGCGTCAGGATCAGCGACACGCCCAGATAGACGATGCCGACCTTGCACAGCTCACGCAGCACCGGCTTGCGAAAACCTGTCAGCGCCACGGCCGGCGTGACGCGCTGGCCGTTTTCGATCATCGAGCACGCCATCATGAACGCCATCGAGAACGAGGGAATCAGCACCACCGCCACCATCGCGCCCAGCACCGGCACGGCGCTGATCAGAATACTGACCAGGATATTGGCGAACAGCAGCGTGGTCAGCGCGGCCGGTTGTTGACGAAACAGCAGGGCGCCATTTTTGAGCCAGGTCCAGCCGGTAGATGCAGGTAGTTTGTTCATGTAATGACAGTGGTGGGCAAGCCCGGCGCGGGGTGCGCAATGCGCTCGCGCAGAATACGTTCGAAATGGGTAGGGTCGTGCGGCGTCAACAGTTCGGCCGCGCGGGGAAGGTGCAGATCATACAGGCGTGACAGCCAGAAGCGTAGTGCGCCCGCGCGCAACAGCGGTTGCCAGGCATCGCGCTCGTCGTCGGTGAACGGGCGCACCGCGTGGTAAGCGTCGAGCAGGGCGCGCACGCGTGCTTCGTCCAGCTCGCCCGTGGCCAGGTCGACGCACCAGTCGTTGACGGTGACGGCCACGTCGTACAGCCAGGTGTCGATGCCGGCAAAGTAAAAGTCGAAGCAGCCGCTCAGGCGCTCGCCCTCGAACATCACGTTATTGCGAAACAGGTCGGCGTGCACCGGGCCGCGGGTCAGGTTGGCATAGGTGGCGCTTGCGGCGAATGTGGCCTGGTACGCGACCTCGTCCCGCAGCAGCGTGGCTTCGGTCTCGCTCAGGAGCGGCGCCACCTCGGGTGCGGTCGCCGTCCACCAGTCAATACCGCGCAGGTTAGGCTGCTGCAGAGCAAAGTCCTGCGCCGCCAGATGCATCCGCGCCAGCATGCGGCCCACTTCGGCGCAGTGCACGGGCTGGGGAGCAAGCTGCGAGCTGCCATTCAGGCGGCTGACAATGATCGCCGGCTTGCCGTGCAGGCTCACGATCAGCTCGCCATCGTTGTTGGGCACCGGCGCCGGCACGGGAATGCCGCGCCCGGCCAGGTGGCGCATCAGGTTGACATAGAAGGGGAGCTGATCGAAGCGCAGGTTCTCGAAAATCGTCAGCACGTAGTGACCGGACTGCGGACCGGACTGCGTACCGTGCTGAGTATTCAAGAAGAAATTGCTGTTGTCGATGCCGGAGGAAATGCCTTCAAGCCCGACGGCCTGGCCGAGGGGGAACTGCTTGATCCACTGGTGAAGGTCATCCAGTGAGACCGCGGTGAAAACTGCCATGAGCTAGCAAGAAAGAGAAGTGGACGATGGCCGGAGACTGCCGCGCGAACGCGGCAGGCGGGATCATTGTTTGGTGGTCGGCTCGAGCGCAGGTGGCGGCGGCACATCGGCGCGCGCCGGGACGGTCCCGGCGGCACCAGCACGGGCTGGCGCTGCGGCAGCTGGCTGCTCGTCGGTGTTCTGCTTCTTGGGATTGCCAAAATCAAATTCCATCACTTGCCATTGTGGGGCGCGGATGCTGCTGCCCGAGATATCGCCTGGTTGGGCATTTCCCGGTGCAACGTTGGGCTTCATGGTGTAGCGGCTTGGGCCGGCCTGCACTTCGACTTCGTTGATCTTGCCGTCATTGCCGCGTTTCTCGGTAATGACCGTGCCTTTGCGCGGCGGGATCGTCGTGGCCGGTACGTCGCTGCCCGGCTCGATGCGCTCGAGCTGCGGCGGCGCGTCGCTTGGACGCTGCTGCTGCGCTGGCTGGGCTGGCGTCGTGGCGCGTGGCGCCGGCTGGGTCTGCGTTTGCGGTGGTGTGGTCGGCTGCGCCGATGCCAGGCCCGCGTGGGCGAACAGGCACAGCGTCAGGAGGGCAAAGCGGGGTGTCGAGCGCAGCATGATGGTCACCTAATGTCGTTTAGTCCATTGTAGCAAACAGTACCGCCTCCCTGTGAAACGTGTGCCACATCCCATGATTGCTGCGAGGAATTGAGGCGCTGGAGCGGGCGCTGCTCATCATGCGGATTCTGCGATAATGGCAGCGACCCTGGCGCCACCCTGACGCCGCATGCTTACCTGATTTTCGCCCCCTATGGACAATACCCTTCTGCTCGTCGACGGTTCCAGCTATCTCTACCGCGCCTTCCATGCATTGCCCGACCTGAGGAGCCCGGACGGCTTCCCGACCGGCGCCATGCACGGCATGGTCAATATGCTGCGCCGCCTGCGTGCCGATTTCCCGGCCGCCTACATTGCCTGCGTGTTCGATGCCAAGGGCAAGACCTTCCGCGACGACCTGTATCCCGAGTACAAGGCCACGCGCGCGTCGATGCCGGAAGACCTGGGCAAGCAGATCGAGCCGATCCACGAAGTGGTGCGGCTCATGGGCTGGCCGATCCTGATGGTCGAGGGTGTCGAGGCCGATGACGTGATCGGCACGCTGGCCGTGCAGGCCACCGCGCGCGGCATGAAGACGGTCGTCTCCACCGGTGACAAGGATCTGGCCCAGCTCGTCAACGACAAGGTCATGCTGATCAACACGATGAGCAACGAGCGCCTGGACGACGCCGGCGTGCTGGCCAAGTTCGGCGTGCCACCGAACCGCATCATCGATTACCTGACGCTCGTCGGCGACACCGTCGACAACGTGCCAGGCGTGCCCAAGTGCGGTCCGAAAACAGCGGTCAAGTGGCTCACGCTGCACGGCTCGCTCGATGGCGTGATGGAAAACGCCGGCAGTATCGGCGGCGCCGTGGGCGATAACCTGCGCGCGGCGCTCGACTGGCTGCCGAAAGGCCGCGAACTCATCACCGTGAAAACCGACTGCGACCTGGTCAAGCACGTGGTGTCGTTCGAAGAAACGCTGGTGGGCCGGCCCGAAAATGCCGACGCGCTGCGCGAATTCTTCAGCCGCTACGGCTTCAAGACGATGCTGCGCGACCTGGGCGGTGCCAAAGCCGGCGACGGCAGTGTGCGCCCTGCCGCTGGCAGCGCGCCGGGCGGCGGTCCGCTCAATTCGCCGGAAGGCGCGCAGGCGACGCTCGATGGCATGCCGGTCATCAAGGGCGAGTACGAAACGATTCTGACTGACGCGCAGCTCGACACGTGGCTGGCGCTGATCGACGCGGCCACCTTGACGTCGGTCGACACCGAAACCACATCGCTCGATCCGATGACGGCGCAGATGGTCGGCATTTCGCTGTCGGTCGAACCGGGCAAGGGCGCCTACATCCCGCTGGCGCACCGCTACGCCGGCGCGCCTGACCAGCTCGAGCGCGAACACGTGCTGGAAAAGATGCGCGCCTGGCTGGAAAATCCGGCCAAGCCCAAGCTCGGCCAGAACCTCAAGTACGACATGCACATCTTCGCCAACCATGGCATCGACCTGAAGGGCATCGTGCACGACACGCTGCTGCAGTCGTATGTGTTCGAGTCGCACAAGCCGCACGACATGGACACGATGGCCATGCGCCACCTGGGCTACACGACGATTCCGTTCGTGGATGTGTGCGGCAAGGGCGTCAACCAGATCTGCTTCGACCAGGTCGAACTGGGCCGCGCCACCGAGTACGCGGCCGAGGATTCCGACATCACGCTGCGCCTGCACGGGTCGATGCTGCCGCACGTCGAAGCCGACAAGGGCCTGACGTACATCTACCGCGACATCGAGATGCCGACGATGGAAGTGCTGCACAAGATCGAGCGCAACGGCGTGCTGATCGACAGCGACCTGCTGGGCGTGCAATCGAACGAACTGGGCAAGCGCATGCTCGAACTCGAGCAGCAGGCGTACGAGCTGGCCGGCGGCCCGTTCAACCTGGGTTCGCCAAAGCAAATTGGCGAGATCTTCTTCGTCAAACTCGGCCTGCCGGTGATCAAGAAGACCGCCACCGGGGCGGCGTCGACCGACGAAGAAGTGCTGCAAAAGCTGGCCGAGGATTATCCGCTGCCGAAGATCCTGCTCGAGCACCGCGGCATGTCCAAGCTGAAGTCGACCTATACCGACAAGCTGCCGAAGATGGTCAACGCCAGCACGGGGCGTGTGCACACCAATTACTCGCAGGCGGTGGCAATTACGGGGCGCCTGTCGTCCAATGAGCCGAACCTGCAGAACATCCCGGTGCGCAACGCCGAAGGGCGCCGTATCCGCGAAGCCTTCATCGCGCCGCCGGGCAGCGTGATCGTCTCGGCCGACTATTCGCAGATCGAACTGCGCATCATGGCGCATATCTCGGGCGACGCGGCAATGCTCAAGGCCTTTGCCGATGGCGAAGACATCCACCGCGCGACGGCCGCCGAGATCTTCGGCATTCCGCCCGCGGACGTGCAGAGCGAGCAGCGCCGCTATGCCAAGGTCATCAACTTTGGCCTGATCTACGGCATGAGCGCCTTTGGCCTGGCGGCCAACCTGAATATCGAACGGGGCGCTGCCGCCAATTATATTGAACGCTATTTCGCGCGCTTCTCGGGCGTAAAGCAGTACATGGACGAGACGCGCCTGCAGGCCAAGGCACGCGGCTATGTCGAAACGGTGTTTGGCCGCCGCCTGTGGCTGCCCGAGATTAATTCGCCGAACGGCCCGCGCCGCGCCGGCGCCGAACGTGCGGCGATCAATGCGCCGATGCAGGGCACGGCAGCCGACCTGATCAAGCTGGCGATGATCGCCGTGCAGGGCTGGCTCGAAACCGAACAGCTGGCCACGCGCATGATCATGCAGGTGCACGATGAACTGGTGCTCGAGGTGCCGCAGGCTGAACTGGAACTGGTGCGCGTGAAGCTGCCCGAACTGATGGCCGGCGTGGCAACGCTGAAGGTGCCGCTGGTGGCCGAAACGGGCGTCGGCGAAAACTGGGAAAAGGCACACTGAACCGTGGGGTGGACGGCTACGCTGTCCACGCGTTGACCCACAAAATCCGTTACAGAACGCGTATTTTTCTCGCAATTTATATGTGAGAATAAGTGATGTTTACGCAACCTGACTACGCGGCACTGTTCGCGGCCTCGCCGTATCCTTACCTGCTCATCAACCGGGATTTCACCATCATCGGTGCAAATCCCGCGTATCTGGAATCGACCGGTCGCACGGCGCAGCAGATCGTCGGCCAGCATATCTTCGAGGCGTTTCCGGCCGATCCGAACGACCCCGCATCGACCAATGTCGACGAGGTACGCCGATCGATCGAACAAGCTTTTGCGACGAAGCAGCCGCACACCAGCGCGCTGCTGCGGTATGCGGTACCGCGCGAGACGCCCGGCGGGCACGTGTTCGGCGAGCGTTGCTGGAGCGCGATTCACACGCCGGTGTTCGATGCCGCCGGCGAAGTCGCGTTCGTGGCGCAAAACGCCATCGATGTCACGGATCTGTACCGCTTCGATGCCGCCACCGGTGCGTACAATCTCAGGCAGGGCGCGCATGCGGTGCCCGACATGCCGCAGATGAACCGGCCGCAGATGCACGAGGCGATGACGCGCATCCTGAACCTGGAGCGCAGCCAGTTGCAGACGATATTCAACCAGGCGCCGAGCTTCATCGCGGTGCTTACCGGCCCAGATCATGTCTTCGAGATGGCCAACGAAGCGTATTACCAGCTGGTGGGGCGCCGGGAGCTGATCGGCAAACCCTTGCTCGACGCGCTGCCCGAGCTGGCGGCGCAGGGCGTGCGCCGCGTATTCGATGGCGTCTTCGCCAGCGGCAAGCCGGTCGTGCTGCGCGATTCATTGATCTCGCTGCAGCGCCGGCCCGACAGCCGGCTGGAACACCGCTACGTCGATCTGCTGTGCCAGCCGATCTTCGGCCACGACGGGCACGTGACGGGCATCTTTGCCCAGGGCAGCGATGTCACCGAGGCCTATCATGCGGCGCAGGCGCTGTTCGAAAAAGTCCAGCAGCTCGAAGAGGTCCGTGAGAACCAGACCTTCCAGCTTGCCCTGGCCGACCGCATCCGTCAGCTCGCCGACCCCGATGATGTGACCGAGGCAGCCTGCGAGCTGCTGGGCCGCGCCCTGCAGGCGTCGCGCGTGCTGTATGCGCAGATCGACAACGCCGCCGGCACCGTTGCGATCGTGCGCGACTGGACCGCCCAGGGCGTGGCGAGCCTGGCCGGCAAGGTCATGGTCATGGACGATTTCGGCCCGCCGATGATCGCCGCGCTGCGCGCCGGCCAGATCGTCGTCAACCATGATGTCGCGCAGGACAGCCGCACTGCGGGCAATACCGGCATCTATGCGCAGATCGGCGTCGGCGCCGACCTGCTGGTCCCGTACATCAAGGCCGGCAAGATGCGGGTCGTGCTGACGGTGCAGAATGCCACGGCGCGCCGCTGGCGCGAGGCAGAGATACGGATGGCGCAGGAGACCGCCGAGCGCACCTGGTCGGCGGTCGAAGCGGCGCGCGCGCACGCCGCGCTGCGCCGTGAACGCGACCAGAGCCAGAGCATCTTCGACAGCATGGGCGAGGGCTTCGCGGTGCTGGACAAAAACTGGAACATCCTGCGCATGAACGCCGAAGGCCTGCGCCTGACCCAGCGCCGCGCCGAAGATGTCATCGGCCATAACCACTGGGAAGTCTGGCCCGAACTGCGCGCTACCCCGGCCGACGCGGTGTTCCAGCGCGTGATGAGCACCGGCGCCCCGGGGATTCTCGAGCTGGCCCACCGCATGCCGGACGGGCGCCAGGCATGGATCGAAACCCGCACCCACCGATCGCTCGATGGCGGCATCGCGTTCTTCTTCCGCGATGTCACCGAGCGCCGTGAAGCGCAAGAGCAGCTCACTGCCGCCGACCGGCGCAAGGATGAATTCCTGGCGATGCTGGCGCACGAGCTGCGCAATCCGCTCGCACCCATCGGCGCGGCCGCCGACCTGCTGCAACGGGCGCGGCTCGATGAAGCGCAGGTGCGCAAGACCAGCCAGGTCATCGGGCGCCAGGTGCGCCACATGACGAGCCTCGTCGACGATCTGCTCGACGTCTCGCGCGTCACGCGCGGCCTGGTGGCGCTGCACACCGAGCGCCTGGACATCCGGCATATCGTGAACGACGCGATCGAGCAGGTCACGCCCCTGATCCACGCCCGCCGCCATCACCTGGCGCTCGAATTGCCGCCGCAAGCGCCGCTGGTCGAAGGCGATCACAAACGCCTGGTGCAGGTGCTGGCCAACCTGCTCAGCAATGCGGCAAAGTACACGCCCGAAGGTGGCCACATCACCTTGAGCACCGAAGTGCGCGCCACGCACGTGCTGCTGCGGGTAGCCGACGACGGCATCGGCATGGCGCCCGAACTGGTCGCGCGGGCGTTCGAGCTGTTTTCGCAGGCCGAGCGCTCGTCCGACCGGTCGCTGGGCGGGCTGGGGCTGGGCCTGGCGCTGGTGAAAAGCCTGGTCGGCCTGCATCATGGCAGCGTCGCCTGTGAGAGCGCGGGGCAGGGCAAGGGCAGCACCTTTACGGTGTGCCTGCCGCGCCTGGACAGTGAGGTCGCGGCCGCAGGCACTCCGGCCGCCGGCCCGGTGAGCGCGCCGGCACCGTCGGACCATCTTCGCATCATGGTGGTGGACGACAACGTGGACGCGGCGACGATGCTTGCGCTGCTGCTCGAATCGAACGGGCACGAGGTGCGCGTCGAGCATGCCGCGTTGCCGGCGCTGGCCGCGGCCGAGCACGCGGCGCCGCATGTGTACCTGCTCGATATCGGCCTGCCCGACCTCGATGGCATCGAACTGGCACGGCGCCTGCGCGCCCGCGCCAATGCGCAGCGCGCGGTGCTGGTGGCGATCACCGGCTACGGCCAGGAGCAGGATCGCGCGCGCACTGCGGCCGCCGGCTTCAACCACCATCTGGTCAAGCCGGTCGACATGCATAAGCTGTACGCAATCCTCGATGAAGTGGTGCCTGCGCACACGTAGCACCGTGCGCGCCCGGTGCAGGCGATGCTAAACTCGCAAGCCTGTCCACCACTGATCGAAGGGATGACCATGAAAGACCTCGTCAACGACGCCGGCAGTCTGCTCGGCGCGAGCGCATACACCGATGGCGTCGGCCGCCGCGACTTCATCCGGGCCGCCATCGGCACCGGTTTTGCCGCCAGCGCGCTGCCAGTCATGGCGCAGACCCAGATCCAGACCGATACCGACGGCCTTGACGCCGGCGACACCATCCTCGTCATCGACGGCCAGGACGTGCCGGTCTATCGCGCCCAGCCCAAGGGCAAGACGGGCGTGCCGGTGATCCTGGTGATCTCCGAGATCTTCGGTGTGCACGAATACATCAAGGACGTGGTGCGCCGCTTCGCCAAGCAGGGCTATATGGCGATCGCGCCCGACCTGTTCGTGCGCCAGGGCGACGCGACCAAGGCCCCGAGCACGGCCGAGCTGATGAAGAACATCGTCTCAAAAACTCCCGATGCTCAGGTGATGTCGGACCTCGACCGCGTGGTCGCATGGGCCAAGCAGCGCGGCGGCGATACCGAGAAACTGGGCATCACCGGTTTTTGCTGGGGCGGGCGCATCACGTGGCTGTACGCAGCGCATAACCTCAAGGTCAAGGCGGGCGTCGCCTGGTACGGCCGCCTGGTGGGCGAAGCGACCGCCACGTCGCCCAAGCACCCGATCGATTTTGCTCAGAACCTGAAAGTGCCGGTACTGGGCCTGTATGGCGCGAAGGACACCGGTATCCCGGTCGAATCGGTCCAGCGCATGCAGGCTGCGCTCGACAAGGGCAACAGCCGCTCGACGATCCACGTCTATCCGGAGTCGGGCCACGCCTTCCATGCCGACTACCGCCCGATGTACAACGCGGCGGACGCGCAGGATGGCTGGAACCGCGCGCTGGCGTGGTTTGCCAAATACGGCGTCGCCTGATGTAGCAAGCGCCGCCTTGGACGAGGGCAGGCCGGGAGCGGTACAATGCCCGGTTTGCGGCTCGTCGCACGTACAGAACAAGAGGCCTTCAAATCGACCCGTTTTCAGCCCCATTCATCGACCCGACCCTGCGCTCGATCCTGCTCGCGACGCTCGTCGCCGGCGTCGTCAGCATCTCCGGGGCTGCCATTTTCTCGTTTGCCCTGCTGTCGAAAGTGGTGGAAAAGATGGTCAGCCTGTCGGTCGGCATCATGCTGGCCACATCGCTGCTGCACGCGCTGCCTGAAGCATTCGATTCGGGCGCCGATACCCGCAGCCTGTTCGCCACGCTGCTGGGCGGCCTGCTGGCGTTCTTCCTGCTGGAGAAGGTGGCCCTGCTGCGCCACTCGCACCACCACGAAGGCGACGGCCACCACCACGCGCACGGGCACGATGCGCGTGAAGCGGGCAAGGCCGGCTGGATGATCCTGCTCGGCGACGGCATGCACAATTTCACCGACGGCATCCTGATCGCGGCAGCCTTCCTGGCCAATCCGGAGCTGGGAATCGTCACCGCGCTGGCGATCGTCGCCCATGAAATCCCGCAGGAGATCGGCGACTTCATCGTGCTGCTCAATGCCGGTTTCTCGCGACTGCGCGCCTATGTGTTCAACCTGCTGTGCAGTCTGATGGCGGTGGCGGGGGGCTTGCTGGGGTATTACACGCTGGACCGGGCCAGCGGCCTGATTCCGTACGTGCTGGTGTTTGCGTCGTCAGGGTTCATCTATATTGCGGTCAGCGACCTGATGCCGCAGATGCAGCGGCGCTCGACGTTGCGCGAGTCGATCCCGCAGGTGGTGCTGATCGGGCTGGGCGTGGCGATCGTCTTCGCGTTGCACGCGTTCTGATGTCAGCATGATGCGCATGGCGTAGGGTGGACGGCTCTGCCGTCCACGCGTCGACGGTTGAGAATTATGCCGCGCCTTTGGCCACCGGCCGCGCGGGATCGCCGACCCACTCGCTCCACGACCCCGGATACAACGCCGCGCCCGGCAAGCCTGCCACTTCCAGTGCCAGCAGATTGTGGCAGGCGGTTACGCCGGAGCCGCACTGCATGATGGCTGCGGCAGGGTCGTCAATCAGCACACTGAATTCCTCGCGCAGCTGCGCGGCATCCTTGAAACGCCCGTCAGGCCCCAGGTTGTCCTTGAAGAAGCGGTTCTTCGCGCCCGGAATATGGCCGCCCACCGGATCGATGGTCTCGTTTTCGCCCCGATAGCGGTCGGCCGCGCGTGCATCGATCACGATCCGTTTGCCGCTTTCCAGATTGTCCAGCACCTCACGCACCGTCACGGTCGGCACGAACGGCGTCCTCACGCTGAACGAACCGCGCGGCCTGGTGCGCACCTCGGTCGTCAACGGCTGCCCGGCAGCCTCCCACGCGGCCAGCCCGCCATCGAGTACCGCCACCGCCTCGTGCCCCAGCCAGCGCAGCAGCCACCACAGGCGCGCCGCGAACATGCCGCCGTGTGCGTCATACGCCACCACCTGCGTGGTGTCGTCGATGCCGAAGTCGCGCAGGGCTTCGGCCAGCACTTCCCGGTCGGGCAGCGGATGCCGGCCCAGGAACACGCCGTCGGCGCCGTTCTTTGCACCCGACAGCACCGTCTCGATATCGGCAAACACCGCGCCTGGCAGGTGGCCGCTCGCGTAAGCGCCACGGCCGGCGGCCAGGTTCATCAGGTCGTGGCGGCAATCGACGACGACCCAGGCCGGGTCGTCGATGTGCGCGGCCAGGTCGGCGGCAGAAATCAGGGTCTGGTGCATGACGGTTCCTTTACGTTTCGCTGGCGATCGGATCGGTGTCCTTGACGACGGCGCCGCGCGCCGTCTTGCGGGTATTGTAGAACGTTGCGGCCACGCCCGACACCAGGATCACGCCCACGCCCAGCCAGACATGCCAGTCGAACGTGTCGCCCCACAGCAGCAGACCCCACAGGCACGAGAACACGATGCCGGTGTACTGCAGGTTGGCCACCACCAGCACCTTACCGACGCGGTAGGCGCGGGTCATCGCCATCTGCGCCATCAGCGCTGCGCCGCCGATCCCGGCCAGCAGCAGCAGGCTGTATGGCGTATGCGCGTGGAACACGGCGCCCTGTGGTCCGTCGCCGGCCAGCGTGGCCAGCAGGCCCACGACCGCGGTGGTGAGCGAAAAGAAGAACACGACGCGGTATTCGGGTTCGCCCAGCAGACCCAGTTTGCGCACCTGCATATACGCTGCCGCCGACACCACCGATGAACATACGCCAGCCAGTGCGCCGAGCCACTGCCGGCTTTCGATCGCCGGCTGCAGCACCATCGTCACGCCAAAGAAGCTCATGCCGATGGCGATGACCAGCGGCCATTCGGCGTGCTTGGTGCGGGTCCACCAGCCCAGCGCGAACATCCAGGCCGCGATCCAGATCGGGGCCATGTAGTTCAGCGTCATGGCCGTGGCCAGCGGCAGGCGGCCGATGGCGAAGAACCACATCCACAGGGCGGTCACGCCGACGAAGCTGCGGATCAGGTGCGATTTGGCGAACGGCGTCCTGAACGTGCCGCCACGGTGGCGCACCATCGCCAGCAGGATGACGGTGCCGATCAGGCCCCGGTACATCAGCAGTTCGGACGTGGAGTAGAACTCGGAGGCGAGCTTGACGCCCGCGCCCATCGCGGCGAACGCGAAGCTGGCGAACAGCATCCAGAGTGAAGCCATGGTATTCCCAATAAAAAAAGGAGGGGCAGCCGACTGGCCACACCCTCCGCAGCGCTGCGTGTCACGACACGGCTAGAGCGCCATCTTGCTGCGATACCACTCATGGAAGTGCTGCATGCCGTCTTCCATGGGCGACTGGTAGGGACCGACCTCGTTGACGCCGCGCGCCACCAGGATCTTGCGGCCGGCGTCCATGCGCAGGCCGATTTCATCGTCCTCGACCGCCGTTTCCATGTACGCGGCGCGTTCTGCCTCGACGAACTCGCGCTCGAACAGCACGATCTCTTCGGGGTAGTAGAACTCGACCACGTTGCGCGTCTTGTCCGGGCCATCGGGCCACAGCGTCGACACCACCAGCACGTGCGGATACCACTCGACCATGATGTTCGGGTAGAGCGTGAGCCAGATCGCGCCGTATTTCGGCGGCGCGCCGTTGTTGAACTTGAGGATCTGCTCCTGCCAGCGTTTATAGGCAGGCGAACCGGCCTTTTGCAGTGCGCGGTTCACGCCCACGGTCTGCACGCTGTAATCCTGGCCGAACTCCCATTTCAGGTCATCGCACGAGACGAAGTTGCCCAGGCCCGGGTGGAACGGTTCGACGTGGTAATCCTCGAGGTAGACCTCGATGAAGGTCTTCCAGTTGTAGTCGCACTGGTGCACTTCGACGTGGTCGAGCATGTAGCCCGAAAAATCGAGGTCTTTGGTCACCGACAGCTGGCCGAGCTTGTCCATCACGTTGTAGCCGTTCTGCTCGAACAGCAGCCCGTTCCAGTTCTGGAGCGGCGTCTTCGACAGGTTCAGGCACGGGGTATCGGCAAAATGCGGCGCGCCGATCAGTTCACCCTTCAGGTCATAGGTCCAGCGGTGCAGCGGGCAGACGATGTTCGTCGCATTGCCGCGCCCATTGAACATGAGCGCCTGGCGATGACGGCAGACGTTGGACAACACCTCGATGCCATTGGCGTTACGCACCAGCATACGGCCTTCGTGCTCGGCAGCGAGCGTGGCGAAGTCGCCCGTTTCGGGCACCATCAATTCATGGCCGACGTAGCGCGGGCCATTCACGAACAGCTGCTGCATCTCTTGTTTGAGCAGCGCCTCGTCAAAATACACAGTTACCGGAAGCTGCGCGTTGGATCGCGCCAGCTTGGCGTGGGTAGCCAGATCGGACATCCCAACCCCCCTTAAATAAGCATCCAAAGAAGAGAAAGAATCCAAAGACCAGTATTTAAGTAAAGGAATACGGTATTTCGGACAGAACCGGCGATTATACTTCGGAACGAGCTCTACCGTCTCGGTCCGGCGCGCGGCTGTTGTGCGCGCTGGTGGGGAAATTGCCTTCGTGGCATGATTTTCATGATGAGGGAGGGCGTGGCCCAATCGATGGACGGGGCTGCATGTTGCGAATGGTGCAATGTGCGCCCCCCGTGGTGTGGGATTGATCTAAAATACGCGATTGGATTGACCCACGGCGCACAACTGGACGCCCTTACGATACCGACCTATGGCAAAGAATATGACAGCGGGCAGCGCAGCAGCAGGGGCGGCGCCACCCGAATCCTTCGAAGGGGCGATGGCCGAACTGGCCCAGCTCGTGACACAGATGGAGTCCGGCGCCTTGCCGCTGGACGCCTCGGTCGCGGCGTATGCGCGCGGCTCCGAACTCGTCAAGTACTGCGCAGGGCAGCTCGAGAAAGTCGAGTCGCAGGTCAAGGTACTTGAAGGCGACATGCTCAAGCCGTTCTCGGGCGACGACGAGGGCGTGCAATGAGCGCGCTGGCGTTCGCCGACTGGACCCGCCAGGTCCAGCACGACGTCGAGGGTGCGCTCGACGCGTTCCTGCCAGCGGCCACCCAGGTGCCGCACAAGCTGCACGAAGCAATGCGCTACACGACGCTGGGCGGCGGCAAGCGCGTACGCCCGCTGCTGGCGTACGCCGCCGGCGCGCTGTTCGACGCCGACCCGGCCGCGCTCGCGCGGGTGGCCAGCGCCGTCGAAATGATCCACGTGTATTCGCTCGTGCACGACGACATGCCGTGCATGGACGACGACGCGCTGCGCCGTGGCAAGCCGACGGTGCACGTGGCCTACGACGAAGCGACCGCGCTGCTGGTGGGCGACACGCTGCAGGCGCAGGCCTTCACGGTGCTGGCCGAATGCGCCACCGTGCCGCCGGCGCGCCTGTTGACGATGGTGCGCCTGCTGGCCCAGGCTGCCGGCTCGAACGGCATGTGCGGCGGCCAGGCAATCGATCTCGACAGCGTGGGCCTGGCCCTGACGCGCGACGAACTCGAACGCATGCACCAGTTGAAAACGGGCGCCATGCTGCGCGTGTCGGTGCTGCTTGGCGCGCTCGCGGGCCGCGACCTGACGCCACTCGAAGTCGAGGCCCTGAACGCCTATTCGGCCGCAGTTGGCCTGGCGTTCCAGGTGGTCGACGATGTACTTGATGCGACCGCCGATTCGGCCACGCTGGGCAAGACCGCCGGCAAGGATGCGGCCGACAACAAGCCGACCTATGTGTCGATCCTCGGCCTGGCGCCTTCGCGCGACCTGGCAGAGCAATTGCGGCGTGACGCGCATGACGCGCTGGCGCCATTCGGAGAACAAGCACAGCGGCTGCGTGAACTGGCAGACCTGATCGTGCAGCGGAAGGCCTAAATGAACCTGCTAGACAATATCAACGACCCGTCCGACCTGCGCAAGCTGCCGCGCACCCAGCTCACGCCACTGGCCAAGGAGCTGCGCCAGTTCCTGCTCGAGTCGGTTTCGAAAACAGGCGGCCACCTGTCGTCCAACCTGGGCACGGTCGAACTGACCATCGCGCTGCACTACGTGTACGACACGCCGCGCGACCGCATCGTCTGGGACGTCGGCCACCAGACCTATTCCCACAAGATCCTCACGGGTCGTCGCGGCCGCATGCCGTCGCTGCGCCAGTTAAACGGCCTGTCGGGCTTCCCGAAGCGCGACGAAAGCGAGTACGACACGTTCGGTACCGCCCACTCGTCGACCTCGATCTCGGCCGCGCTCGGCATGGCCGCAGCCGCCAAGATCAAGGGTGAAGACCGCCACGCCATCGCCGTCATTGGCGACGGCTCCATGACCGCCGGCATGGCGTTCGAGGCGCTGAACAATGCAGGCGTCGAAGACGACGTGAACCTGCTGGTCATCCTGAACGACAACGACATGTCGATCTCGCCGCCGGTCGGCGCGCTCAATCGCTACCTGGCGCGCCTGCTGTCGGGCCAGTTCTACGCCGCTGCCAAGAACGTCGGCAAGAGCGTGCTGCCGGCCCCCGTGCTCGACCTGGCGCGCAAGCTCGAAGAACATGCGAAGGGCATGGTGGTTCCGGCCACGATGTTCGAGGAATTCGGCTTCAATTACATCGGCCCGATCGACGGTCATGACCTCGAATCCCTGATCCCGACGCTGGAAAACATCAAGAAGCTCAAGGGCCCGCAGTTCCTGCACGTGGTGACCAAGAAGGGCCAGGGCTACAAGCTGGCCGAGGCCGAGCCGATCCTGTACCACGGCACCGGCAAGTTCAATCACCTCGAAGGCATCAAGCCGGCCACCGCGCCGGGCAAGATCACCTACACCGAAGTCTTTGGCAACTGGCTGTGCGACATGGCAGCGGCCGACCAGCGCCTGGTCGGCATCACGCCGGCAATGCGCGAAGGCTCGGGCATGGTCCGCTTCCACCAGGAATACCCGCAGCGCTACTTCGACGTCGGCATCGCCGAGCAGCATTCGGTGACCTTCGCGGCCGGCATGGCCACAGAAGGCGTCAAGCCCGTGCTGGCGATCTACTCGACGTTCCTGCAGCGCGGTTACGATCAGCTGATCCACGACGTGGCGCTGCAGAACCTCGACGTGACCTTCGCGCTGGACCGCGCGGGCCTGGTTGGCGCCGATGGCGCGACCCACGCCGGCAACTACGATCTGGCCTACCTGCGCTGCATCCCGAACATGGTCGTCATGGCCGCGTCGGACGAAAACGAATGCCGCCAGATGCTCACCACGGCTTACCACTATCCGGGCCCGGCGGCCGTGCGCTATCCGCGCGGTGCCGGTGTCGGCACGCCAATCGTCGAGGCCTTGAACTCGATCGAGATCGGCAAGGGCGAAGTGCGCCGCAGCGGCAAGAACATCGCGATCCTGGCGTTCGGTTCGATGGTCTCGCACAGCATCCTGGCCGGCGACGAACTCGATGCGACGGTCGCGAACATGCGTTTCGTGAAACCGCTGGACGTCGACCTGGTCAAGCGCCTGGCGCAGGACCACGACCTGATCGTGACGGTGGAAGAGGGCTGCATCATGGGTGGCGCGGGCGCTGCCGTGATGGAAGCGATGGCCGCCGCCGGCATCGCCAAGCCGGTGCTCAATCTGGGCTTGCCGGACACCTTCATCGACCAGGGCGATCCGGTGGCGCTGCTGTCGTCGGTGGGCCTGGACGCCAAGGGCATCGCGGCATCGATCCGCGCGCGCCTGTCGGCATCCGGTGAACCGCGCCTGGTGGTCAACAACGGCTGACGCAGTTTCTGCGCGGCTTGACGCAAAAAAGGGCTGGCGATCGACGCCAGCCCTTTTTTTATCCCGTCTGTCTGACGGTTATTGCGCCTGGCGCGGCTTGAGGCGGTCGGCTTCGGCGACCGGGAACGGCGCGCCCAGGACAACGGCGCCGCCGCGGGTGCGGTTCCGTGCCTGGCACTTGTGCGTGCAGGTGGTGGCTGGTGGCGCCACTTCGACGGCATCCTCGCCCATCACCTGACCCATGCGTCCGCCGCTGGCGACGGACCACTGCGACACGCCGCCGCAATGCTGGACCCTGGCCACGCCGCCCGTGCGGGTGACGATATTGTTCGTGCACAGCGGTTCGGCGATGCGGTCGGCGAACTGCGGGCTGTCGCGGCCGACGAATTTCGCCGCATAGTCGTTGCCAAAATTGATGCGCGGCGTGACGGTCAGCGTGGTGTCCTTGAAGGGCACGGTATCGCCTTCGCGGTTACGGAAATTGCGGTTGTCGAAGTAGAAGGCGCTTTGCGCCAGCTTGTGCGTAAACACCGTCTTGGTTTCGTCGCTGCGCTCGACTTCCATCTGGAACAGGCCGCCGGTGGCGCAATCCTTGGCCTGGATCTTCATCGTGACGCCCGGCCCGCTGCGGGTCAGCACGATATCGGCCGAACTGCTCAATTCGACGCTGACGGCGCCGTTCAGGACCAGGCCCCGGTGGTCGGGCATCTTGCTGTCGAAGACGGGCGTTGCCTTGCCACCCGTGATGTCTTCCTTGTTGGCAGCGCCGGTCAGCGTGTAATTGAGGATGCCGAACGAGGCGGCATCGACATCGAACTGGACGTAGCGGCCCTGTACCCGAAACACCGATGTCACGGCGCCCGGCGCGACCGACACCGTTTGCGCGCCGCGTTTGCCCAGTACCGTGAAGCCGCCGCTCTCGCAGCCGGCCGAATCTGCTGCGTACGCAGCGTGCGCAGTCATCAACAGGCCCATGCTGCAAGCCACCATCCAATTTTTCATGCTGTTCTCCATTGTCGGAACGTGGCGCCCGATGCGCTGGTGTTCTGAACCGTTAATACCCTGGCGCGCGGCCAGGGTTCAATGAAGATCAACAAATTTTTTTCAGGCGATGCGGATAAGCGGGGACGTGTCAGAAATGGTAGCTGGCGCTGGCCGTGAATGCACGTGGCTTCGGGAAGTCAGGCAGGTAAGTCCGCCAGCGTGCCTGCCAGCCGGCCTGCAGCGTGACATCGCCAACGTCGGTTACGAGCGCAATGCGCACGTCGGCGCTGTCCCTGGCCGCGACGCCGTCATAGGCGAACGGATGCAGCACACCGACGTGGGCGGCCAGGCGCACTGTGTCGGAAAGGGGATAGGCGCCGCTCAGGTCGAGGTAGACGCTGCGCCCCTCGCCATAGTAGGCGGGCGAGTAGAACAGGCGCACGCTGGCGCGCTGCAGCGCTACGCCGGCATAGAACTCGTGGTAATTGCGGCGGCCATCGCGCAGATAGGTGTTGCGCGTGATGCCCGCATCCCATGACAGCGTCGACGTCAGCCTGCGGGCCCTGCCGGCATAGGCAGTCAGCTGGCCCTGCGTGCGATTGTCCAGCGTGACGGGCGCCGCGAAGGCGCCGCCGTACCAGCCTGCGGCGGTGTCGTGCTCGAGCCGCAATTGCAGCGCAGGGCGCGTGTACAACGCGACGCCGCGGCCGGCATACTCAGAGACCAGCGTCAGGTCGCCACTGGTCTGGGCCCATGCGTCCTTGTACGGCGGCAGGGTCAGCGCAAGCGCAAGGAGGATGGTGCCGTGGCGACGGTCGAAGTACATAGGCAGACGCAGGTGTCAGCTGCCCGTGACAGGGCGGCACATGCGTCAATGTTACCACCCGTCCGCGCTGTCATGGCGCCGTCCGCCTGGCGCCGCAGCGTCTGTGCGACCGTGCCCGGCTGGCGCTCGGCCAGCAGCGCCGCGAGGCCAGCCACGTGCGCCGCCGCGTACGACGAACCGGACACCATGTGCCAGCGACGGCCCGGCGCGCAGGTCGGGATGTCGGTGCCGGGTGCGTACACCAGCGTTGATGACGCCAGGTGCTGGTCGCCCGGCCGCGCGACCCCGATCACGCCTGGCAGCGCAGCCGGGAAGCCGCCATCGGGCAGGCGCGGGTCGGCCGCCGCCACCACGATCACGCCGCGCGCGAGCGCCGCCTGCAGCAACGCTTGCAGCAGGCGGTCGGCTGGCCCGGCCAGGCTCAGGTTGATGATCCGGGCGCCGTTTTCAAGCGCATAGTTGATTGCCTTGCCGAGCGTGAGGCTGTTGCAGCGCGCGGGTCGCGCACCGGTTTCCCAGCAGGCGCGCAGGGCCATCAGTTTGACTCCCGGCGCCACGCCGGCGATGCCCGCGCCATTGCCAGCCAGTGCGCCGATGATGCCAGCGACTGCCGTGCCATGGACCTCGGCGACATCGCCGGTGTCGTCGACGAAGTTGCGGCGCACCCTGATGCGTCCGGCCAGGTCGGGGTGGTCGGCATCGACACCGCTGTCGATCACGGCGACGCTCACGTTGCGCCCCGTGCTGACGCGGTGCAGGTCGGTCAGGTGCCAGTCGTGGCCCGCCGGCTGCAGCGGGTAGAGCGGATCGCCGCCGTCCTGTGCCTGGAAATCGGCCAGCGGCTGGGCCCATGCCACGCGTGCATCGTGCGACAGCGCGGCCACCACGCGCTCGATCGGGGCGTCATCGGATTCTTCCATCACGAAGCAGTCGACGCCGATGGCCGGCATCGGCCAGCTGTCGAGCAGGCGCAGACCATGGGCAGCGGCGATGTCATTCGCCACGCGGCGGCGCGCGGCGCTGCCGCCATCCTTCAGGTAACCGCCGCCGTACGACGCATCGGGGCGAAAGTGCTGGGCCGGCAGGCGCAGCATCACGAGCACCTGGCGCCGCGCGGCTTGCAACAGCGGGTCCGCATGGTCCTGTGCGTGCGCCGGCGTGCCCGCCAGGCCGAGCAGGGCGGCAAGCAGCGCCGCCCATGCGAGCAGGCGGTTCATGGGCCGGCCTGAACGCCGAGCGGCTCGGCCAGCGTGACGGCCGATTCGGTGCGCAGGCGCGCCGCGACGTCGGCCGGTGCTTGCGCGCTGCCCAGCATCCACGCGCCCGTGACCGTCGGGCCGCCGACGATGCGCGCGCCGCTGGCCGTCACGATGCGGCGCAGTTCATGTTCCGGCGTGTCCGGTTTGAAGGTCACCGCGACGATGCTGTCGGCGCCGGCCTCGGCGCCGAGCACGCGGTAGGCGTCGTCCTGCACCGCCACCTGCGCCGCCATCTGCGTGTCGCCGGACGGGCGCAGCAGCAGCGCGCCCAGCACGACAATGGCGCAGAACTGCAGGCCCACGGCGGCGCGCAGCCAGCGCCCGTCATTCGCGGCAAGGCGCGTGCGCCAGCCGGGGATGACGGGCGCCGCATCCGCCGGCGCCACCGCATCGAGCTGCGGCAGCAGGCGCGCGAACGCCTTGTCCACGTCCAGGTCTGGCGGCGGCAGGTCGGCGACATCCTGCAGTGTGTAAAGCGCATCAAAATCGGCGCGGCATGTGACGCAGGTATCGAGGTGCGCCTGGACGCGCCGCAGCTCCGCACCGTCGAGGCGACCGTTGGCCAGCCAGGGCAGCAGGTCCTGCGCCTCGCGGTGCGCCCCCGCGCGATCAGGCAGGTGGGTCATGACCGCACCCCGATCTGGCCTTCCAGCAGCACGGCCAGGCGCTTGCGGGCATGGAACAGGCGGGTTTTGATGGTGTTCACTGGGCACTCCATGATCTCGGCAATCTCTGTGTAACTCATGTCATGATAAAAAGTCAGCTGGAACGCAGTACGCTGCGCCAGCGGCAATTGGGCCAGCGCCGCATGCACGGCACCGGTCAGCTGCAGTTGCGTCAGTTGCCAGTCGGGCCGGTCGGCCTCGATGCCTTCGCGTTCATCGATGCCGGCATCGACCGGCTCGTCCAGCGCCTGCAGGCTTTTGCAGGCACGCCGGTAGGCAATGGCAAAAATCCACGTCGAGACCTTGCTGCTGCCATTGAACGTCGCCGCCTTGCGCCAGACCACCAGCAGCGTGTCGTTGACGATTTCCTCGATCAGTGGCGTGCTGCGCGTCATGCGCTGCAGGAAGCGCACCAGCCGCGGGTGGTAGGCCCGGTACAGCGTTTCGAAGGCGCGCCGGTCGCCGGCTGCGATACGCTCGACGAGTCCCGCTTCATCCTGCTCCGTGCGCGCCACGGCCGGCCTGGCGTCAAATCCTCGTTCCACCCACATCCTCTCGTTCTTCTACGGTAGATACCCCGCCACGCCGAAAAGGTTCATGGCGTCGTCACGATTGTCGAATGGGGCACGCTGCATGCTAACTGACAGTCGCAGGGCAGCGTGCAGCTTTTTCAGGATTTGGCGGTGCATGTGCACAGATACACGGCGCCTGTTATCGCTGCGCTCACGCCGGTCGGCATGTCGGCAGCCAGGGTGCTGGCGGTCTGTCGTGAGAATCGGATCGTGCGGCTGCCATGACGACACAAGCCCGCTGTCGTAAGAGAGCGGGCTTGCGGTTGCTTGCTTTGCCGGCGTGCGCCAGGCAGCTTACACGAGGTTACCGAAGTAGACGTTGCCCAGGCCGTCGAGGCTAGCCTCGCCAGAGCCGATGATGGCGATGGCGAAATCTTCGCTGTTGATCACGTCATCACCGTTGTTTACCACCAGCAGCTTGAAGTGATCGATGTTGAAAATGACTGCATCGGTGGGCTCGATTGCAGCAGCGTTGTAGGCCAGGGTGAGCTTGTCATACTGGCTCGCAAGGTCAGCCGAACTACCAATGTACTCTGTCGAATTAATGACATGCTCCACATCTTGGACGAAGTCGAACAGTACCGCCGCCTTGGTTTCGATGTAGACGACATCGATGGAGGACGCTGACTGGCTGCCTGCAATGAGCTTCGACAGGTTTGACTCGGCGGCACTGCTGTATATCAGCCGGTCCGTGCCTTCCGATACAATGATCTGGTCACCGCTCAGGCCACCAACGACGATGTCGTTGTCGGCGCCGCCGTAAAGCATGTCGCTGCCATCGCCGCCCTCCAGGCTGTCCACGCCCGCGCCACCATACAGCATGTCGTCGCCGTTGGTGCCGGTCAGACTATCTTCGCCGTCGAAGCCCCACGCCCTGTGGGCATCTTGAATGAGGTTGTTTCCATTCGTGCCGAGGGTATAGACACCGTTGTCTTTATCGAGTGCCTGGCCTTTCATGCCGTCGACAAGGAACGTGCCGCTGGACATATAGAATTGTGCGCCGACCTGAACCGTGCCAGCAATTGCCCTGCCGTCTGATTCGGTCGACCGAACGCCAGGGCCGCTTCCATTCGTGACCATGAAAATATCGCCATCAATGCTGCTCGTAAGCGAGATGCCTGTTTCGGTGAACGACACTTCCAGCGTCGGACCAGCGTCGAGCGTGACACTGAGTGCGGCCGTTGCCTTGCTAATATTACCGGCCATATCGTACTGGCGCACTTGCACCAGTTGCTCGCCAACCCCGCTCAGTTCGAGCGTGTCCGCACCACTGCCGTCGTTGGTGTCGCCATAGGTCCAGGTCTTGCCCTTGTCGGTGCTGTATTCCCAGGCAGTGCCGGTATTCTGCTCGAGACCGGTGATGTCGATCACGCCGGACGTGGTCGATCCATTGCTCGGCCCATTGTGCAGCGCGATGGCCGGGGTTTGCGGTGCTTCGGTATCGAGCGTGAAGGTGAATTGCTGGTAATTGCGGTTCCCGGCTACGTCGGTAACGCGCATCTCGACGACATTCACGCCTTCGTGCAGCATCGGGGTAGCGGTCCAGACCTCGGTGGTCACCGACGCGGGGTTGTGATTGCCGATACTGTGCTGCTGCATCAGGTACTCGACCGTGGCGCCTGCTTCGACGAACTCGAGATTGAGCCTGCCATCGTTCGTCACCAGATCGTCATCGGAGCCGAATTTGCCGTAATGGCTGTCCGTGGCGAGCGTGACATGGGGCCGCAGCGTGTAGCCGTCAAAAACGATGGTCTGTGTGACGGGCGTGGTGGTCGTGCCGCTGGCATCGACGGCGCGCAGCGCAATGGTGGTGACCTGTTCAGGCGGCGGTGCCATGATGGACATCGCGTTGTCGTTGCCGAGCATGGTCAGGGTTGCTAACTGGTAACCCAGCTGCACATGCTTGAGGGTCACCGTGTTGGTGTTCGCATCGACGTCGATGTTGGTATCGATCCAGTGCTTGCCGTCGAGCGAGTATTCAAAGTGCTGGCCGGTGCGCAGGTCGCGGCCCGTGTAGCTGAAGGTAACGTCGGCGGCGCTCTGGTTGGTGACGTTGTCGTCCGTCTGGTCGAGTTCGTCCTGGGTGACGTGTTCGAATGCCAGTTTCAGATTGAACGTCGGCACCGGGGCAGTCACGACTGGCGTCGGCGGATACACGACTTCGATCGCTGCCGGCAGGCCACCTTTGGCCAGAGCGTCGACAACGTCCTTCAGCGATGCATTGGCCGGCATGACCTTGAGCACCTGGTCCATGCCACCGCCACGCAGCAGCGAATCGAGCGTGACCGGGTTGCCGGCTGCTGCCTTGGCGGTGTCGGCCAGCGTCTGGGCCAGTGCGACCGGGTCGCCCTTGCCGCGCGTCGTGTCGAACAGGGCGAGCAGGGTGGTGCCGGTGGCGATCGCGTTCACCACTTGCGGGGTCTTGGTAGCGGTGTCGGCGAACGATACGGCAGCCTTGACCAGCGTGTCGATGTCGCCGGTGGCCGTGTCGACGGTCACGGCGCGCACCAGGATGCGGGCCGCTTCGACGGACGCGTAACCACTGTACTGACTGCCCGATGCTTCCACCTGGGCGGTGAAAGCGTCGACTGCCGTTTGGCGCAGCGCGGTCAGTGCCTTGTCGATGCCCTGGGCACCGCCCATGATGGCGACGGCCACGTCAGCCAACGATGCATGACCTTGTCCCACCACATTCGACCAGTATGCCAGGCCAACCGAATCCGGCGCGCGGTTGAACAGGGCCTGGTAGATTTCGCTGATCCGTTCATTGACGCTATCGCTGCCGTAGCGGACCTGGGCTTCTTCCGACGTGGCGAATGCCTGCGTGATGGAAGACAGGTTGCCATCGTTATCGGCAAGTTGCTTGGTCCAGAACGCCAGGCCTGCAGGATCGGCTGGGCGACCATAGAAAGCCAGGTAGAACGAGTTGACGGTGGAGGCAAAGGTGGTTTGCGTGCTCATGATCTCAGAGAAGTAATGGGCGGTACGGAATGTTGCCGCTGATCATTATCTTAATCGCCAAACCAGCAAAAGGCGTAAATATCTGAATATCATGTGGGATAAATCTCACATTAAATAACAGAATGTTATTCATTTGCCCCGGCTCCCCATGGCAAAGATGACAGGAAATAACGAAAAACCGCTAAATGGTAAATATCACCGTGGTACTGGAAGGATCATTCAGCACTGCCGAACAGCGCCTCGGCGCGCTGGTACAGGATCCACGAGGTGGCGATGTACTTGTCACCGCTGACGGGCACATTGCCCCGGTGCGTGTGCGTGAAGCCCGCCGGTGCGATGACCAGCCGCCCTTGTTTGGGTGCGATCTTGCGGCCCTGATACAAAAACTCGGTCTCGCCGCCCTCGGCCACATCGTTCAGGTAGACCATCCACAGCAGCACCCGATGGAGCGATTCGCAGCTTGCGTTCTGCGGATAGATCTCGGAATGCCAGTGATGATAGCCGCCGCTGCTGCGCAGGTATTTTTGCAGGTTGATCGTGCCGGGCCGGTACAGCACGCGCAGCAACTCATCAATGTTGGGCCGCCCCAGTTCGTCGAAGTTGGCCATCGACAGCACGGTTGGCACGCCCGTCACCGGATGTTCGAGCGTGGGCGAGAGTGACCCCATCAGCAGCATCCGGTAGCGCTCGGCGTAGGCAGCCAGGTGGCGCGCCATCGTGTCCACCAGGAGGCCCGTGGCGTCGGCCCACTCGGGATGCTGGTTGATCGTGATGTCGTAGCTGTCCTTCTTGACGACATCGACGCCGTTGCCCGTTTGGCCGCGCACCACCTTGTCGCTGGCGTCGAAGCGCTTGATGAGCGCTTCACACTGCTGCGGGGTGAGCGCGTCGTCGTAGACGCCAATGAAGTCGTCCATGACTTATCTGGCCTTGCGCTCGTGATTCCACAGCACGTCACTGCCACCCGCGAAGCGGTTCAGTACGCGCGCCAGCACGAACATCAGGTCGGACAGGCGATTGACGTACTGGCGCGGGTGCGCGTGAATCTCTTCTGCCTTCGACAGCGCGACGATCGCGCGTTCGGCGCGCCGGCACACCGTGCGGCACAGGTGCGCCGTGGACGCCGCGCGTGAACCGGCCGGCAGGATGAATTCCTTCAGCACCGGCAGGTCGGCGTTGTATTTTTCGAGCATGGCGTCGAGGCGCAGTACATGTTCTTCCTTGATCATCTGGTAGCCCGGAATGCACAACTCGCCGCCCAGGTCGAACAGGTCGTGCTGGATGCCCACGAGCTCGTCGCGCAGATCCGGTGGCATGTCTTCGCACAGCAGCAGGCCGACAAAGGAATTGAGTTCGTCGACTTCGCCCAGCGCGTGGATGCGCGCGCTGTCCTTGCCGGTGCGGCTGCCGTCGCCGAGGCCCGTGCTGCCATCGTCGCCGGTGCGGGTTGCTATTTTTGAGAGGCGGTTGCCCATGATGTTCTCTTATGCAGTAGGGTGAAAATACGATGGCACGAGGATACGACAAAACCTGTCGATTTGCTTACAATCGACCCATGCCATCCCCGAATCCAGACCTGCATGACCGGCGCGCACAGGTTGTCGCCGCGCTGCTGGCGCGCGTGCCTGCGGCGTGCGTCCTGTTTGCACCCGAAGACACGCGGCCCTACGAATGCGATGGTCTGGCCGCGTATCGCCAGTTGCCGATGATCGTGACGCTGCCGACCGACGAAGAACAGGTGCTGGCGATCCTGGCCGTGTGCCGCGCGCTGAACGTGCCGGTGGTTCCGCGCGGTGCCGGTACCGGTCTGTCGGGCGGTGCGCTGCCGATCCACGATGGCGTCGTGCTCTCGACCGCGCGCATGAACGCCATTCAACGGGTCGATCATTTGGCGCGTACCGCCGTCGTGCAGCCGGGCGTGCGCAACCTGGCCATTTCCGAAGCCGCCGCCAGCCACGGCCTGTATTACGCGCCCGACCCGTCATCGCAGATCGCCTGCACGATCGGCGGCAACGTGGCCGAAAACGCGGGCGGCGTGCATTGCCTCAAATACGGCCTGACGATCCACAACGTGCTGCGCGTGCGTGTGGCCACGATCGAGGGCGACATCGTCGAACTGGGTGGGGGCGCGCTCGATGCCCCGGGCCTGGATTTGCTGGCCGTGTTCATCGGCTCCGAAGGCATGCTCGGCATCGTCGTCGAAGTGACGGTAAAACTGGTGCCCAAGCCGGCGCTGGCGCAGGTCATCATGGCCTCGTTTGCCGACGTGGTCACTGCCGGCAATGCGGTGGCCGACGTCATCGCGGCCGGCATCATCCCGGCGGGCCTCGAGATGATGGACCGTACCTCGGTGCGCATGGTCGAACCGTTCGTCAAGGCCGGCTACGACCTGGACGCCGCCGCGATCCTGCTGTGCGAAGCCGATGGCACCGCGCTCGAAGTGGCCGAAGAAATCAGCCGCATGAGCGCGGTGCTGGCGCGCGCCGGCGCCACGGCCATTACCGTCTCGCAGAGCGAAGCGGAGCGCGGGCGCTTCTGGTCGGGCCGCAAGAATGCGTTTCCGGCGGCGGGGCGCATCTCGCCCGATTACTACTGCATGGACGGCACGATCCCGCGCAAGCAGCTCGCGCGCGTGCTGGCCGGGATCGCGGCGATGGAAGTCACGTACGGCCTGCGCTGCTCGAACGTGTTCCACGCCGGCGACGGCAATATGCATCCGCTGATCCTGTTCGACGCCAGCGTGCCGGGCGAATTCGATCGCGCCGAAGCGTTCGGCGCGGCGATCCTGGCGCTGTGCGTCGAGGTGGGCGGCACCATCACGGGCGAGCATGGCGTGGGTATGGAAAAGATCGGGTCGATGTGCGTGCAGTTCGGGCGCAAGGAGCTCGACGCCTTCTTCGCCGTCAAGCACGCGTTCGATCCGTGCGCGCTGCTCAATCCCGACAAGGCCATTCCCACGCCGCACCGCTGCGCCGAATTCGGCAAGCTGCACGTGCACCACGGGCAGGTGCCGTTTCCCGACCTGCCGCGCTTCTGATGAATACCATTGAACACTTCCAGCAGCAGGTCAGGGCGGCCGCCGCCAGCGGGCAGCCGCTGCGCATCCGTGGCGGCGGCACCAAGGACTGGTATGGCGGCGCGCCGTCTGGCGCCATCCTCGACACGCGCGCCCATGCGGGCATCGTCGACTACGAGCCGACCGAACTGGTGATCACGGCGCGCTGCGGCACGCCGCTGGCCGAGATCGAAGCCGCGCTGGCCGAACGCAACCAGATGCTGGCGTTCGAGCCACCGCACTTCGGCCCGCACGCCACGCTGGGCGGCGTGATTGCCAGCGGCTTGTGCGGCCCGCGCCGCGCGACCAGTGGCGCCGCGCGTGACTTCGTGCTGGGCGCCACGCTGCTTGATGGCCGCGGCGACGTACTGGCCTTCGGCGGGCGCGTCATGAAGAACGTGGCCGGCTACGATGTCTCGCGCATGCTGGCCGGTTCGCTCGGCACGCTGGGCGTGCTGCTGGAAGTCTCGGTCAAGGTGCTGCCACGGCCGTTTGCCGAAACGACGCTGCGGTTTGCACTGAACGAGATCGACGCGCTGCGATCCCTGAACACGTGGGGCGGCCAGCCCTTGCCGATCTCGGCCAGTGCCTGGGTCGACGGCGAGCTGGCGCTGCGTTTGTCGGGCGCCGAGGCAGCGGTCGATGCCGCCGTGCGGGGCCTCGGTGGCGAGGTGATGCCGGAGCCCGATGCGTTCTGGCACGCCGTGCGCGAACAACGCACGGCGTTTTTTGACGGCTACGGTGCGCTGTGGCGCCTGTCGGTGCCATCCACCACGGGCGCGCTGGTGCTGGGCGGCGCGCAGATGATCGAATGGGGCGGCGCCCAGCGCTGGTTGCGCGCCGATGGTGATGCGATTACCGCGCAGACGATCCGGCGCACCGCGCAGGCCTGTGGCGGCCATGCGACGCTGTTCCGCGGCGGCGACAAGTCGGCCGGCGTGTTCCAGCCACTGGCGCCAGCGCTGGCGCGCATCCATGCGCGCATGAAAGACGCGTTCGATCCCGCGCATATCTTCAACCCCGGTCGCATGTACCCATAAGGCGCATAAGACATGCAAACCACTCTGGCCGATTTCATCAAGGGCACGCGCGAGGGCAGCGAGGCCGAGGCGATCCTGCGATCCTGCGTGCACTGCGGCTTTTGCACCGCCACCTGCCCGACGTACCAGTTGCTGGGCGACGAACTCGATGGCCCGCGCGGGCGCATCTACCTGATCAAGAACGTGCTCGAAGGCGCCGAGCCGACCCGCAAGACCCAGTTGCACCTGGACCGCTGCCTGACGTGCCTGAATTGCGAAACCACGTGCCCGTCGGGCGTCAAATACGGGCGCCTGCTCGACATCGGCCGCAAGCTGGTCGACGAGCGCGTCGCGCGGCCCCTGGGCGAGCGGCTCACGCGCACGACGCTCAAGGCCTGCCTGCCGCGCGCGGGCCTGGCCACGCCCGCATTCAGGGCAGGCCGCCTGCTGCGGCCCCTGTTGCCGGAGAAGCTGCAAGCCAAGTTGCCGTCCGTGCGCGCCGCCGGCCGCTGGCCGACACGCATCCATCCGCGCAAGATGCTGGTGCTCGATGGCTGCGTGCAGCCCGGGATGGCGCCGAACATCAATGCCGCCGCCGCGCGCGTGCTCGATGCGTTGGGCGTGCAGCTGACCGTGGCGTCCAAGGCCGGCTGCTGCGGCGCGTTGCGCTATCACATGAACGACCAGGACGGCGGGCTGGATGACATGCGCCGCAATATCGACGCCTGGTGGCCCAGCGTTGAAAACGGCGCGGTCGAGGCGATCGTCATGACCGCCTCGGGCTGCGGCGTCACCGTCAAGGAATACGGCCACCTGCTGGCACATGATCCGGCGTATGCCGCCAAGGCCGAACAAATCAGCGCAATGACGCGCGACCTGTCGGAAGTCCTGGCCCTATTTCAGGACCGGATCGCCGCACTGTCAAAAGGGAAGGGCGGCCCGCCCGTGGCGTACCACCCGCCGTGCACGCTGCAGCATGGCCAGCAGATCCGTGGCAAGGTCGAGGGCGTGCTGCAGGCGGCCGGCGTGGACGTGGTGCTGTGCGCCGACAACCACCTGTGCTGCGGCTCGGCCGGCACCTATTCGGTGCTGCAGCCGGCCATCTCGCTCGCGCTGCGCGAGCGCAAGCTGGCCAGCCTGGCCGCGACGGGGGCTGACCACATCGTGTCGGCCAATATCGGGTGCATCGCGCATTTGCAGGCGGGGACCGGGACGCCCGTGACGCACTGGATCGAGCTGCTGGATCGGATCTGTACAGCAGACTGACAGGGGCCGTGGTAGCATCGCCCCGACCCCAGCAACGAACACCAGCAGGAACGATCTTGAGCTTTACCTTTCAACTCGTGCGCGAGGACGAAGACAGTCCGCGCGCCATCGTCTTCGAAGACAGCAGCACCCCGGGCCTCGTGCCGGTATGGGAGGCCGCCGGTGTCTACGACGCGCTCTACAACAGCGATGGCCAGTTGGCGCGCGACGTGTCGCGCCGGCTGGCGTACGGCGTCGATCGCCTGAACGACGACCCCGGGCTTGCCAGCCTGCTGCCGCCCGGCCTGTCGATGGATGTGGCGATCCGCTTTCTGGATAACGTCACCCGCGCCTGCATCACCCACGGCGCGGCCCGCATTCAGACGCGATAAGATTGCCCTATGGTCATTCGGGGCAAGGGCTTGTACCATAGGAGCGTTCTGCTCGCCAAATGAAAGAGTTTTATGACCTTGCCTATCCTTTCCCGCACGCTGTGCCTGACCCTGTTCGCTGCGGCCTGCAATGCGCCTGCGCAGGCTGACAGCTTCGCGTCGTCCGCGTCCAGCGCCGGCTCGGCGTCGTCGGCCAGCATTTCCGATTCGGTCAGCGGTTCCAGCAACAGCTCGAGCGACAACGACAAGGTCGCTGCCGGCCAGTACCGCGTGATCAACATCGCGCACGCCCCGAACAAGCCCGACACCACCCGCCTGACCCTGCGCGCGACTGCTGCCGGCCAGGCGCGTTCGTTCGAGCTCGACGTCCCCAACCGCGCCCTCGCGACGCGCACCGTGATCGCGGGCGACGTGGTCCAGGTCAATGAGCGCGCTTACGGCTATGAATTCGCCTACGCCGACACCCAGCGGCCGTTCTTCCTGGCGCTGCAGGACGAGTGGTACCGCGAACTGGGCTCGCGCAAAGTCACGATCTGATGCTCGTGCGCCAGGCCGCGCTGGCGCTGCTGTTGTGTGCGAGCGGCAGTGCCTGGGCCGGCTTTCCCACCTTTTGCGAACGCTCGCGCGACCTCAGCGCGACCGAGCAGGACCGCGTGCTGCGCTTTGCCGGCGTGGTCAAGCAGGAGCTGGCGCGCTCGAACGGCAAGGTCGCCCTGATCGCGCGCGCCGGCACGGACCTGAGCCGCTTCGATCTGGTGTATTCACACGCCGGCGTCGCACTGCGCGACACGCCGGACAGCCCGTGGGCCGTGCGCCAGCTGTACTACGAGTGCGACGAGGCGCGTCCGTACATCTTCGACCAGGGCATCGCCGGCTTTGCGCTGGGCGCCGACGCACCGGGCAAGGGCCATATTGCCTTGTTGTTCCTGCCGGATGATGACAGCGCATCGCTCGAACGCGCCGCCCGCGACAAGGCACTGGCGCTGGCGCTGCTGGCCGGTCAATACAGTGCCAACGCCTATGCGTACGGCACCAAATACCAGAACTGCAACCAGTGGGTGGCCGAGCTGATGGCCAGCGCCTGGGGCGGCGCGGCAGGTGAGGGTAACGCGCGGAAAAAAGCGCAGGCCTGGTTGCGCGCCAACGATTACGTCCCCGGTCCGGTCAGGGTGCCATCGCACTTCACGATGTTCGCCGGGCAGTTCGTGCCGCTCGTGCACGTGGATGACCACCCGGTGGAGGACCTGCACGCGCTGTCGCTGCAGGTCAGCGTGCCAGCCTCGATCGAAGCGTTCGTACAGCGCCGCGCGCCCGAGACGCAGCGCGTGGAAATCTGCCACGACGAACGCCGCATCGTTGTGCGGCGCGGCTGGACGCCGCTGGGCGCAAGCTGCGAGCCGCAGCCGGGTGACGAAGTGATTGCCATTGCGCCTTGAGCGCTGCCGCAATCAGACCTCGTTCGCCAGCACCTTCTCGATATCGCCGCCCAGGTCTTCCGGCTTGGTGGTGGGCGCATAGCGCGTAACGACCGCGCCTTCGCGGTTGACGAGGAACTTGGTGAAGTTCCATTTGACCGCTTCGGTGCCCAGCACGCCGGGCGCTTCGCCCTTCAGAAAGCGAAACAGCGGATGCGCGTCGTCGCCGTTGACGTCGACCTTGGCGAACATCGGGAACGTCACGCCATAGTTCTTTTCGCAGAAGGCGCCGATCGCTGCCTCGTCGCCTGGTTCCTGGTGTCCGAACTGGTTGCACGGAAAGCCCAGCACCACGAGGCCCTCGTCGGCATAGCGGCGCTGCAGCGCTTCGAGCCCCTGGTATTGCGGCGTGAAGCCGCAGGCGCTGGCCGTATTGACGATCAGGAGCGCCTTGCCGCGGTAGCGCTGCAGGTCGACCGGCTGACCGTCGAGGGCAGTGGCGTTGAAATCGTAGGCATTCATTGAGGTCTCCTTGTTGTAAACGATGCAGTTTACGCTACTGCAGGGGGGCGCACGGCAGAGCGCTGGCCCCGGCGTCATCGGTTGGCCGATCGATGCTGTGGCATTTGAACCGTCTTAGCATTTCTTAACAAATTCCGGGCTCGACGCATGCGACAATCACGCTCGTTCAAACGTCCCGTTACCCAGGTATTCATGTCACGTCACCGTTCTTCCGCACTGTTGTTCGCGCTGCTCGCGCCTGTCTGCGCATTGGCCCAGGAAACCGCCGTACGTCCTGCGGATCCCGTCACCGGCGCCGTGACGCCGACCGCCCCGGCGCTGCAGGCGGCCGACGTCCCCGTCGCCTCCACCGTCGCCGTGACGGCCGCGCGTTCGTCGAACCGGATCGACCGCCAGGCATATGACGTCAAGAGTGACGCCGCGTCGACCAACGACACGGTGGCCGACACGCTCAACAAGGTGCCGTCGGTGGCCGTGGACGCGGACGGCAACGTGACGCTGCGCGGGCGCAGCAATGTGCAGATCCTCGTCGATGGCAAGCCGTCGGCGATGATGCAGGGCGAGAACCGCGCCGCAGCGCTGGGCGCGATTCCCGCAGCCGATCTGGATTCGGTGGAAGTGATCAACAACCCCGGCGCGCAGTTCGGCAACGAAGGCGGGGGCGGCCCGATCATCAATCTCGTGATGCGGCGCGAGCGCACGCCGGGCGGCTTCGGTGCCGTCAATGCGAACGTCGGGCCGGAAGGGCGCGCCAATGCGTCGAGCTTCGGCAGCTACACGACCGGGCGCATGAGCGTGCAGGGCGGCGTGTACGTCCGGCGCGACACACGTGGCTCCGACGGCGAAACAAACCGCGACCGGATCGACCCGCTTACCGGCGCCGTGGCCAGCAGCACGCAACGCTCTAACAGCGAGACCGACACCGAGGCCGTGGGCATGAACAGCTCGCTGACCTACAACCTGGGCGACAAGGACGTGCTGTCGGCCAAGGCCAGCTTCTCGGCCAACGGCAGCGACGGGCAGTCGCAGGAGCGCTATCGCGGCCTGAACGCCGACGGCAGCATCGACGGCGACTACCTGCGTTCGAGCGTGCGTGACAACGATAACCGCAGCTACAGCCTGAGTGGCGGCCTGGATCACAAGGGCGCGCGGCCCGGCGAAATCTTCAAGGTCGACCTGCGCCTGTCGGGCAACAAGGGCGAGGCCGATACGCGCTTTGCCAGCGATTACACGGTGCGCCCCGCCAATTCGACCGCGCCGCGCACGCACCAGAACAACCTGACCGAAACGCGCGTGATCGACTTCACGGGCGACTATGAACTGCCGGGCGAGAAAGGTGTGTTCAAGGCGGGCTACAAGGTCGCGCAGAACAGTAATGTGTTCGACACGCGATTTTTCAATGTCGATGAGGCGACGCTGGCTGAAAGCCTCAGCAACCAGCGCACCAACCGCTTCGAGCTCGATGAAACGACAGTCGCTTTGTATGGTACTTACCAGCTGCGCCTGGCCGAAAAATGGGGCTTGCTGGGTGGTCTGCGCACCGAGTACACCGACCTCGATCTGAACCAGGTCACCACGAACGTCAAGGCCAACAACCATTACTTCGACGCGATCCCGAGCGCATTCCTCACCTACGACCTGTCGGACGACACGGCGCTGCGCCTGAGCTACGCGCACCGCATCCGCCGGCCGGGCGCGGGCGACCTCAATCCGTTCGTCGTCTACCGCGACGAAACCAATGTCTCGTCGGGCAACCCCGACCTGATGCCCACCAAGACCGACTCGATCGAACTGGGGCTGGAGACCAAACTGGGCAAAGTCGAGACCAATGTGCGTCTGTACGCACGGCGCGACTCGGACCTGATCCAGGAACGGCGCACCTTCATCTCCGACACCGTGTTGCTCACCACCCGTGAGAACGCCGGCAGCAGCAACTCGGGCGGCCTCGAATTCACGTTCAGCGGCCGCGTCACGCCCAGCTTGACGCTCAACGCGAGCGGCAACCTGGGATACTCCGAACAGTCGGTGCTCGGCAACAGCCAGGACGACAAGCGCAGCGCCACCTCGCTCAGCGGCCGCGCGCGCGTGAGCTACCAGATCAATCCGACCAACAGCCTGCAACTGGTGCTCAATGCGCAGGGCAAGACGCTGTTCGGCGAAGGCTATCGCCAGCCGACGCGCAGCGCTGACCTGAGCTATCGCCGCAACCTGAGCCAGGCCATGAGCCTCGTCGTGAATGTCAACGACATCTTCGACTCGCAAAAGACCGAATCGATCACCGAGACCGACCGCCTGCGCGAATACAGCATCCGCCGCCAGGAAGGGCGCCTCGTGTATGTCGGGTTGTCCTACCGCTTCGGCAGCTTTGGCGGTGCGGGCGGGCGGCGGCCGGATGGACCGCGGGGCGGGCCTGGCGGTCCACCGGGGTTCGGGCCACCGGGCGGCGGCATGGGGCCAGGACTCTGATCGATCGGTCCACATGCGGGCAGGGTAATTTGAGGATGTGCTGTTCTACGTAGCAGGGGCATGACAGAATACGGCACCTTTGAATCTGCCATGACTGCCCCCTAGATGCTTCGCCCCACGCTTGTCGCGCTTTCCCTGTCTGCCTTGCCGGTTTACGCTCAGAACACCGCGGCACCGGCACTTTCCACGGACACTGTCCAGAAGGTCGAAGTCAAGGCCGACGCCAACGGCTATGATCCGCGCCGCGACGATACCGCCAGCAAGATCGTCGTGTCGACCGAAGAAATCCGGCGCTACGGCGACACCTCGGTGCTCGACGTGTTCAAGCGCCTGCCGGGGATCACGGTCAGCGGCGGCGCCGGGCGTGGCGGTGGCGAGATCCGCATGCGGGGCCTGGGCAGCGGCTACACGCAGATCCTGCTGAATGGCGAGCGCGCACCGGCCGGCTTCGATATCGATCAGCTCTCGCCCGATTCGATCGAGCGCATTGAAATCCTGCGCGCCGCCAGCGCCGAGTTCTCGACCCAGTCGATCGCCGGCACCATCAACATCGTCCTCAAGCGCGCGGTGAAAAAGGCGCAGCGCGAACTGCGCGTCGGGTATGGCAAAAGCGGGGAGGTGAGCAATCCTTCGGCCAGCCTCACCATGTCGGACCGCGTCGGCAAGATGTCGTATTCGCTCGCCGCGAGCGCCTGGCGCTACGGGTTCGATCGCCCGTCGCCATTTGAGGAGTCGCAAATCGATGCGGCCGGGCGCCCCATCTTCGTGCGGCGCAGCGAACAGACCGATCGTGGCAGCCCGCAAGGCATCAACCTCACACTACGGCTGAACTGGAGCCTGGAAAACGGGGATACGGTCAGCTGGCAATCGCTCGTCGCGCACCAGCGCAACAATTACCAGGGTAGCACCTCGACCGAGACCATTCTTGGCCTGCGCCCCCTGTACGACGAGCGCGACGTGCGCAGCAAGGGCACCAACACGACGCTGCGTTCGGACCTGACCTGGATGCATAATCTGGAAGAAGGCGCCAAGTTCGAGCTGAAACTGGGCGTGAACGGGTCGCGCAGCCGCGGCAACTGGCATGAAGACGACTTTCGCACGCTGGACAGTGTTGATCGTCTGGCGCGCGACTCCACCGTGCTCAGTGCCACTGACGAAGTTGGCGTCACCGCGGTGGGCAAGTATTCGCGGCCATGGAAAAAGGACCACGCGCTGTCGATGGGCTGGGACGCCGGCCATACCTTGCGCGACGATGCACGCGGCGAGGTGGAACTGTTCCCGCTCGCGGGCAGCACGCTGCGCCGCGATGAAGATTACGACGCCACCCTCAAGCGCCTGGCGCTGTTCGTGCAGGACGAGTGGAACGTCACCAAGCAATGGTCGATGTACGCGGGCCTGCGCTGGGAAGGGCTGGAGACGCGCAGCAGCGGCAACACGTTCGACACCAGCACCAATCGCGCCAGCGTCTGGAGCCCGCTCGCCCAGACGCTCTACAAGCTGCCCGACAGCCGCGACCAGGTGCGCCTGGCGCTGACGCGCACGTTCAAGGCGCCGGCGGCCAGCAGCCTGATCCCGCGACGCTTCACGACCCCGAACAACAGCCAGACAGACCCTGACTATCGCGGCAATCCCGATCTGAAGCCCGAACTGGCGACCGGCATCGACGCATCGTACGAACATTACTGGGCCGAGAAGGCGCTGCTGAGCGCCAGCCTGTCGGTACGGCGCATCAGCGACTACACGCGCCAGGGCCTGCTTTTTGAAGACGGCCGCTGGATCCAGACGCCGGTCAACGATGGCGACGCGCTCACGCGCAGCCTGGAGCTGGAGGCGAAGTTTCCGCTGTCAGCCGTACTGCAGGACGTGCCGGACATCGACCTGCGCGCGAGCCTGGCGCGCAACTGGTCGCGCGTCGATACGGTGCCGGGGCCGGACAACCGGCTCGACCAGCAGGTGCCCGTGTCGGGCACGCTGGGTGTGGACTACAAGACGCCCGGCGGCAAGCTCACGACAGGCGCAAGCTTCGCCTTCAAGAACGGCGGCAACGTGCGCGTAAACGTGGAGCAGTCACGCTACCAGAGCGTGCGGCGTGAGCTCGACGTGTATGCGCTGTGGAAGCTCAATCCGACCTACCAGCTACGGCTGGCGGCAACCAATTTGCTGGCACAGGATACGGTGTCCGAGTCACGCTATGTGGATGACAACGGCGTGCAGCGCAGGACGACGTTTTCGGATGGGCAGGCGGTGGCGCGTGTGACGCTGGAGTCGCGGTTTTAAAAGCCGGCGGTGGGCCGATGCGGCCCATCACACCAACTCATCACACCAACCCCAACGCCTCCGTCCCGCTCGAAAAATCACGGTTCTTCGCATGCTTGCTATTGAGCTTGATGTTCAACCGCAGGTCATTGACCGAGTCCGCATTGCGCAGCGCATCTTCGTAAGTGATCTTGTCGGCCTCGTACAGGTCGAACAGCGCCTGGTCGAACGTCTGCATCCCCAGCTCGCGCGACTTCTTCATGATTTCCTTGATCTCATGGACTTCGCCCTTGAAGATCAGGTCCGAAATCAAGGGTGAATTCAGCAGGATCTCGATCGCCACCACGCGCCCCTTCGATTCCTTCTTCGGAATCAGGCGCTGCGACACCAGGCCTTTCAGGTTCAGCGACAAATCCATCAGCAGTTGCTGGCGCCGCTCTTCGGGGAAGAAGTTGATGATCCGGTCCAGCGCCTGGTTGGCGCTGTTGGCGTGCAGCGTGGCCAGGCACAGGTGGCCCGTTTCGGCGAACGCGATGGCATGTTCCATTGTCTCGCGGTCGCGGATCTCGCCGATCTGGATCACGTCCGGTGCCTGGCGCAGCGAGTTTTTCAGGGCCGCTTCAAAGCTGTCGGTGTCGACGCCCACTTCGCGCTGCGTGATCACGCAGTTCCGGTGCGGGTGGACGAATTCAACGGGATCTTCGACCGTGATGATGTGGCCGTAGCTGTTCTCGTTACGGTAGCCGACCATCGCCGCCAGCGTCGTCGATTTGCCCGACCCCGTCGCGCCGACCATGATCACCAGCCCGCGCTTGGTCATCACGACGTCCTTGAGCGTGTCGGGCAGGCTCAGTTCCTCGAACTTCGGGATCGCCGTGGTGATCACGCGCAGCACCATGCCCACGCAGCCCATCTGCATGAAGGCCGAGACACGGAAGCGACCCAGGTCGCCCGGCGTGATCGCGAAATTGGCTTCGCGCGTGAGCTCGAAGCCGGCCCCCTGCTTGTCGTTCATGATGGCGCGCGCCAGGTCGCCCGTGTGGCCGCTGGTGAGCGGCTGGCTCGAGACGGGCGTCATGCGCCCGTCGATCTTGATCGCCGGCGGAAAGCCCGCCGTGATGAACAGGTCCGAGCCGCCCTTCGTCACCATCAGGCGCAGCAGGTCGAACATGAATTTGGTAGCCTGGTCGCGTTCCATCAATGGTCCTTAACCGAGGAAGTTTTCGGGGATCTTGGCGGCGCTGCGCGCGACCACCGACGAGATCATGTTGCGGCGTACGAGGTCGGTCAGGTTCTGGTCGAGCGTCTGCATGCCCACGTTGCTGCCGGTCTGGATCGCCGAGTACATCTGGGCGATCTTCGCTTCGCGGATCAGGTTACGGATGGCCGGTGTGCCGATCATGATTTCGTGCGCGGCCACGCGGCCCGAGCCGTCCTTGGTCTTGAGCAGCGTTTGCGAAATCACGGCCTGCAGCGATTCCGACAGCATCGCGCGCACCATCTCTTTTTCTTCGGCCGGGAACACGTCGACGATACGGTCGATCGTCTTGGCTGCGGACGACGTGTGCAGCGTGCCGAACACGAGGTGGCCCGTCTCGGCGGCCGACAGCGCCAGGCGGATCGTTTCCAGGTCGCGCAACTCGCCGACCAGGATCGCGTCCGGATCTTCGCGCAGCGCCGAGCGCAGCGCGTTGCTGAACGAGAGCGTGTGCGGGCCGACTTCGCGCTGGTTGATCAGGCATTTCTTGGAGTCGTGCACGAATTCGATCGGGTCTTCGATCGTCAGGATGTGGCCATATTCCTGCTCGTTGAGGTGATTCACCATCGCCGCCAGCGTGGTCGACTTGCCCGAGCCGGTCGGGCCCGTGACCAGCACCAGGCCGCGCGGTTTCAGCGCCAGTTCGCCGAAGATCTTCGGCGCGTTCAGGTCCTCGAGCGACAGTATCTTGGATGGAATCGTGCGCAGCACGGCGGCGGCGCCCCGTTCCTGATTGAACGCATTGACGCGAAAACGCGCCAGCCCCGGAATCGCGAACGAAAAGTCGCACTCGAGCACTTCTTCGTACTGCTTGCGCTGGCCGTCGTTCATGATGTCATAGATCATGCCGTGCACGTCCTTGTGCTCCAGCGGCGGCAGGTTAATCCGGCGCACGTCGCCATGGACCCGGATCATCGGCGGCAGGCCGGCCGACAGGTGCAGGTCCGAGGCCTTGTTCTTGACCGAGAAAGCGAGTAATTCCGATATGTCCATTTATAATCCCAGTGCCGCAAACGGCCTCAAAAATATTTCCTATAGAAAATCATTATGTCCATAATCGCCGGGAACTTGCAAGCTGTCGAAGCGACAATCACCGATGCTGTAAAGGCATCGGAACGCACCAGAAGCGACGTCCAGTTGCTGGCCGTATCGAAGACCTTCCCTGCGCAGACGGTATTGGATGCGATGGCCGCCGGCCAGCTGGCGTTCGGCGAAAACTATTTGCAGGAAGCGCTCGACAAGATCGCAAGCGTCGCGCAGGCGCAACCAGATGCGGCCGTCGAGTGGCATTTCATCGGCCCGATCCAGAGCAACAAGACGCGGCCCATCGCCGCCAGCTTCGCCTGGGTGCACACGGTCGACCGGCTCAAGATTGCGCAGCGCCTGTCGGAACAGCGGCCGCCCGAACTGGGTCCGTTGAATATCTGCCTGCAAGTGAACATCAGCGGTGAGGCCAGCAAGAGCGGCGCAACGCCAGAGGACTTGCCGGCGCTCGCGCGCGAGGTCGCGCAACTGCCGAACCTGCGCCTGCGCGGCCTGATGGCGATCCCTGAACCGACCACCGATGTCGCACAACAGCGCGCCGCCTTTGCCCGCGTGCGCGCCCTGTTCGACGCGCTGCGTGCCGACGGCCTGGAACTGGATACGCTGTCGATGGGCATGTCGGGCGACCTGGCGCCCGCAATCGCTGAAGGCGCGACGATCGTGCGCGTTGGCAGCGCCATCTTTGGCAAACGCGATTACACCTGACAGGATCACCATGAACATCGTCTTTATCGGCGGCGGCAATATGGCCGCAGCCCTGATTTCGGGGCTCGTGAAGGTCGCGGGCTCCGGCGCGCAGATCCACGTGGTGGACCGCAATCCCGAAGCACTGGAGCGCCTGGCGCGCGAGTATGGCGTGCGCACCGCGACGGACATCGACGAGGGTGTCCGGCACGCTGAAGTCGTGGTGCTGGCCGTGAAGCCGCAGCAGATGCGCGAAGTGGCCACGGCACTGGCGCCGCACCTGACGCGCCAGCTGGTGCTGTCGATCGCAGCGGGCATCCGCAGCAGCGACCTGGCACGCTGGCTCGGTGGCTACGACGCCATCGTGCGCACGATGCCGAACACGCCGGCGCTGATTGGCATGGGCGTGACGGGCCTGGCGGCGCAGCCGGCCGTGAGCGCAGCGCAGCGCGAACAGGCCGACGCCGTCATGCGCGCGGTCGGCAAGACCGTGTGGCTGGACGACGAAGCGCAGATCGATGCGGTGACGGCGGTGTCGGGCAGCGGGCCGGCCTACGTGTTTTACTTCCTCGAAGCGATGCAGGAAGCGGCGCGCGCGATGGGCTTGAGCCCGGAGCAGGGCAGGGAGCTGGCGCTGGCCACGTTCACGGGCGCCGCGCAACTGGCGGCGCAGTCTGCTGAACCGGTCGACGTGCTGCGCGCGCGCGTGACGTCAAAGGGCGGCACGACGCATGCGGCAATCGAGAGCATGGAAGCGGCAGGCGTGAAAGGCGCGATCGTCGCAGCGATGCAGGCCGCAGCAGCACGTGGCAAGGCGCTCGGGGACGAACTGGGCCAGGACTGAGCGCATGAAAAAAGGGGCGCCGCGAATGCGGACGCCCCTTTGTGTCATGCGGGAGTGCGGGGTTCAATGCACCTCGAACTTCCTCCACCCCAGCACCGGCAGCACCTTCTGCGCCAGCTTGTAGGCCGACAATGCTGCGGTGATCGCGCCGACCACCCAGGTCGGCCTGGTCAGCAGGATGCCGACCCCGACGCCGGCGGCGGTCAGGATGGCTTTCTTGTGCTGCACCACATAGCCCGTGGTGCCGCCCATCGCCGACGGCGTGCGCAGCAGCGTCACGTCGGCCGACATCTGGGCGCGCTGTTCGGCGCATTGTGCAGCCAGCAGACGGCGGCGCACCGCCAGTGGTTCAGATTTTGACGTCATCGATCGGCTCTCCTTTGACAGCTTGCGCATCCTTGCGCAGTTCGGCCAGCGTGGCCGCCATGATCGGCCCGCGGTTCGTCAGGTCACCACGGACCTTGAAGAACGCCAGCACGCTGCCCAGCGCGAACAGCAGCGTCATGCCGCCAACGGCGAGCAGGCGGTGCGTATCCCAGAACAGGACCAGCACGAACAGGATGAGCAGCAGCACCGCGACCACGCCGAAGAAGGCGGCAGCAACGCCCCAGGCGACGTAGCCGAACAGGCGGTGCGTTTCTTCCTGCAGTTCGAGCGTCGCCAGCTCCAGCCGCGTGCGCAGCATGGCAAGCAGCGTGGCCCCGATGCGCGAAATGGTCGCGGGGATCGTCATCTTATTTACGGACGATCAGCATGCCGATGACGACACCGATGGCGGCGCCCAGGCCAACCGATTTCCATGGGTTGTCCTTGACGTATTCGTCGGTGGCCTTGGCGGCGACCTTGGTGCGCTCGACCACGGTTTCTTCAGCGTTGATCAGACCGACCTTGGCCGAGGCCAGCGTCTGCTCGAACTTGGCCTTGGCCGACTTGAGTTCTTCGCCGGTCAGCTGGCTGCCGTTGCGCAGCCACGATTCCGCGTCGCCGATGACGCTTTTCAGGTCATTGACCAGCTGGTCACGGGTATTGGTCTGGGTCGGGATTTTTTCGATCATATTGGGCCTCTTGGTGTGGTGGTCGATCACGCTGCCGGAGCAGCGATGAATGTATTTCGGACAATATTAACCTAATGCATAATCTAGTGCGACACCAATGAACAGTGCGGCCCCCAGCCAGTTGTTATGGCGGAAGGCCTTGAAGCAGTTCATCCGGTCGCGATGGCGGATCAGCGTGTAGTGATACAGCGCGATCGCGCCCGCCACCGCCACCCCGGCCACGAACCACCAGCGCAGCCCAAGCGACCAGCCGCACAGCAAAAAGATGGCCAGCGACGCGCCGTAGCACAGCATGATGGCCGCCACGTCGAAGCGCCCGAACGTGATGGCCGACGTGCGCATGCCCAGCTTGATGTCGTCATCGCGGTCGACCATCGCATACGCGGTGTCGTAGGCCACCGCCCAGAACACGTTCGCCACCAGCAGCCACCAGGCCACGCCCGGCACCGCGCCCTGCACGGCGGCAAACGCCATCGGGATGCCGAAGCCGAACGCGATGCCCAGGTAAGCCTGCGGAATGGCGAAGAAGCGCTTGAAGTACGGGTAGGTGCCGGCAACCACCACGGCCACCACCGACAACTGCTTGGTCAGCGCGTTCAGAGGCAGGATCAACAGGAACGACGCGATCGCCAGCACGGCCGCGACCATCACCGCTTCCCAGCCCCGGATCTTGCCGCTCGTGAGCGGGCGGTCGACCGTGCGCTTGACGTGGCGGTCGAAGTCGCGGTCGGCGTAGTCGTTGATGGCGCAGCCGGCTGAGCGCATCAGCGCCGTGCCGATCACGAAGATCGCCAGCACGTCCAGGGCCGGCACGCCGCCGGAGGCCATCCACAGCGCCCACAGGGTGGGCCACAGCAGCAACAGGATGCCGATCGGCTTGTCGGCCCGGATCAGGCGAAAGTAGAGCGCCAGCTTGTTCATGTGTTCGCTTTTTTGTCGCAAAAAATATTGATCGGAAGACAGCAATTCTAGCCGGTTTGGGGACGCTGCGCGGCGCACCCTTGCCGCAGCAGGCCCCATGCGATGTGCATGACAGGCAGATGTCACGACCAACGGCGTAGGGAAAAAAATTGTCTTTTTGTTGTCATTAACTTGACATGATCGTTTGCTTTAATGCATCGGTCCGAGCCGGGGTGGTAAGGACAGGCGGGCCGCCGCTCAGGCGCTGCCAACATTCGAGATGCCGGTCCACCGGCTCGCACGTCCAATCAATGGAGAAGTACACATGAACAACCACGACACGTCGCCGTCGCGCCGCAACCTGCTCAAGGGCATCGCCGGCGCCAGCGCGCTGCCATTCGTCGGCGCCTTCGCCGCGTTGCACGCCCGTGAAGCGGCCGCCGCCAATGGCGTCACCGCGCTGGTCGACAGCCCGTACGGCCCGATCGCGCCGACCAATGACCTGAGCACCGGCCTGCCGCTGCTGCAACTGCCGCCCGGCTTCACGTACAAGAGCTATGGCTGGCGCGGCGACATCATGACCGACGGCCGGCCATGCCCGGCGGGCCACGACGGCATGGGCGTGATCGCCACGCGCAAGGTCGGCCGCAGCACCGAGCAGGTGTTGGTGCGCAATCATGAAATCACCAGCAGTGCAGCTGGCAATTTCATCAACGCCTACAGCTTCTACGACGGCGGCACGATCAACACGACCACGACCAACCGCTCGTGCGGCGGCACCACCAACCTGGTATTCCGCGATGGCGACTGGGTCAGCATGACGCCAAGTCTGGGCGGCACGCAGCAGAACTGCGCCGGCGGCGTCACGCCATGGGGCACCTGGCTCACCTGCGAAGAAGTCGGTTCCGACGCCATCACCGCCGGCGGCAAGAAGCACGGCTACGTGTTCGAAGTGACCGCCGATCCGCGCCAGACGACTGGCCAGCCGATCGTGAACATGGGCCGCTTCGCGCACGAAGCCGCCGCCGTCGATCCGACCAACTGCAATGTCTACCTGACCGAAGACTCGTCCGGCAAGTCGGGCTTCTACCGCTACGTACCCGACATCAAGACCGGCGCGGCCGGTTCACTGGCGCGCGGCGGCGTGCTCGAGATGGCGAAGGTCAAGGGCGTCAACAACGTCAACCTGGCCACTGCGTCGGTCGACCTGACGTACGAACTGGAATGGGTGTCGATCCCGAACCCGGACGCCAACCGCGGCAACAGCGTCGGCTTGAATGGCCAGGCGATCAGCAATGCCGCCGGTCCGTTCAACCAGGGCTGGGCCAAGGGTGCGCTGCGCATGAACCGCGGCGAAGGCATCTTCTACACCAAGGGCAAGCTGTACGTGATGGACACGTCGGGCGGCCCGGTCAACCGCGGCGCGATCTGGGAACTGGACCTGGCCAGCCAGACGCTCAAGTGCATCTATTCGAGCCCGAGCCCGCTGATCGGCAATATGGGCGACAACCTGGCCGTCAGCCCGCGCGATGGCCTGCTGATCTGCGAAGACTCGTCCAGCCCGATCACCGACACCTTCGGCTTCGGCCAGCGCCTGATGGGTCTGACGGGCGCCGGTGATGCGTACATCTTTGCCAAGAACAACGTGAACCTGACGGCGGCCCAGCTGACCGCCGCCGGCAAATTGACGACGCTGGCCGGCGATGGCCGCGGTAATGAATTTGCCGGCGCCTGCTTCGATCCGACCGGCCGCTACCTGTTCGTCAATATCCAGACGCCAGGCATCACCTTCGCGATCTCGGGTCCGTGGGCCAAGGGTCCGCTGTAATTCTCACCGCATTCATTCAAGGATATTCACCATGACCATCAACAAATTCATCATCGCCGGCCTGGCTGCACTGGCGTTCTCCACATCGAGCCACGCGGCGCTGCTGGTCAACTCGAACAGCGCGGCAGGCAATGTCGTGACCGATTACAGCGTCGCCGGCGCCGTGTCGTTCGACTTGGCGCTGGCCAATTTCACTGGCACCACGCTCAACTTCGTGCTGGAGGAAGCCGACCTGGCTGGACCGCTGAGCCTGAGCGCGATGGTAATCAACCTGAGCGGCATGTCGTTCCCGCAGTTTAACTTTGGCTTGCAGGGCATCCGTTTCGCTGCGCCGGGCACGGTGTCCGCATTCTCGCAAGCGCTCAGCGTCAACCACTCGTTCTACAACGCGGCGATCACGTTCGCCAATGGCGAACCGGCCGAGTTCCAGTTCGGGAACCCGACGCTGCTCGATGGCCGCAGCGACTGGCTGCTCGACACCAGCGGCATGCGCGCCGGCGACACGTTCTCGATCGTGGCCGAAGTGCCGGAACCGTCGACGATCGCGCTGATGCTGCCGTTGCTGCTGGGTGGCTTGATGGTGGCCCGTCGCCGTCAGGGCTGATCGGGCTGGTTACTGGCATAGCGTGGGCGGAATATCCGCCCACGCTGCCGGTATTACGGGCGTTGAGGATTCACGGCCCGCATCGCCTCGCGTTGCGCAGCAAGCACCTCCGATGCGCGCAGGATCTGCGCGATCCGGCTGACCTGGTCGGACGGCGGCTGCTTCACCAGCGTCACCAGCACGCCCAGGCCGACGGCGAACACAACCGCCGACTGCACTGCAGTACTGATCCGCAACACGCGCCCCGGCAGCATCAGCAGGGCGCCGATGGCAATCCCGGCGAGGGCACCACCGATGTGGGCCGCATTGTCGGTGCCGGTCATCAGAAAGCCCATGCCGATATTCAGCGCCACCACCTGGAAGATGACCTTCAATTCGATTTTGGCCGCCGTGCCGGCGCACAGTGCATGTACCAGCAGGGCGCCGGATGCGCCGAGCAGCGCGCCGGATGCGCCGATGCTGACCGTGGTCGCGAAATGCGGCGTGAAGCCCATGGCCGATGGCACCAGGTCGTAGCCCATATTGCGTACGGCCACGCTTGCATACCACCAGGCGCTGGCCAGCCCGCCGAACAGGCCGGACAACAGATAGATCAAGGTAAAGCGGGTACGGCCCCAGACCGCTTCGGACAATGGACCGATCTGCGACAGCATGAACATGTTCAGGCCAAGGTGCAGCGCGCCACCGTGCAGGAACATCGACGTGACAAGCCGCGTCCAGTCGCCGGTGAGGGTGTAGGGGCCGAGGTTGCCGCCCCAGGCAGTCAGGTCGGCCGGGCGGGGCGACATCCAGTCGACGCCGTTCATGCCCAGATACACCCAGGCGCCGATATTGAGCAGGATGAACCAGAAGGTGGGGGTGGTGAAAAGGCTCGGGCGCGTGCCCGGTGTTGTCTGCATGATTGTTACCGAAAATAAATTATCGGTGAAAATAGCACCTTTCAACGAAGCCGTCGATTCGATATGGCTCGTTCATTGCCAATCGCCTGCGACACCCTTGCGCTGCCAGCAATAGTGCGGGCATGACATCGGCAGGATGCTAGACTTTGGGTCCCGGACACCACTGTCCGGCCATCGAACCGATCGCATCGCACGTTCGGGCCAGCAAGTTGGCCCGGACACCGCGTGTCCGTCACTGCGCATCCGCAGACACGTCATGTCGCGGCGACAGCACCGTTGCTCCTGCCCGGCTGACGCCATTCAATATGCGCCATGCGCCATGCGATCAAACACGTGCAAGGAGTCGTTTTGAATAGAATATGTTCCATGAGATTACTGGTCTCGCTGTCCCTGGCATTATTGCTGGGGCTTACCCAACCGCCGGCGTTTGCCGCCGGCCAGGATGCCGAGGCGCCCGCCGCCGCCGAACCTGCCGTCCCCGATCCGCTCAAGCGCGAGACCCCGCGCTCCATGGTCTCCGGCCTGCTCGGCGCGCTTGGCCAATCCGACTACGATCGCACCGCGCTGTACTTCGACTTGCCACCAGCAACCAGCTCACGCCAGCGCACCAACGCGGTGGAACAGGCGCGCGCGTTCCATGCGGTGCTGGACGATGGCGGCACGCTCGATACCTTCATCACGCTCTCCAATGACCCCAACGGCAAGGTGAGCGACGACTTGCCGGTCGATCAGGAGCGCGTGGGCGAGATCGCCATCCAGGACAAGAAAATCCCGGTGCTGCTCACGAAAGGGCAGGACGGCGAGCATCAGGTATGGCGCGTCTCGCGCGAGACGCTGACCCAGATCACCGCGGCCACCAAGCGTGCGCCCGTGGTCACTGAGCCTGCGGCCGACCAGGTCGTCGTCGCCGGTGCGCCGCTGAAGGATTGGGCGTTGTTGCTGGGCCTTGGCGTGCTGGTGTTCGGCGGTCTGTGGATGCTGTCGGCGCTGATCGTGTTCTGCATGCGCAAGCTCGTGCCCGACCCGGAAGCCAATGGCCTGTACCGCTTCTTTGAGGCGGCTCTGCCGCCGGTGAGCCTGTTGATCGCCGTCGGCGTGTTCTACAACTGGGCCGAGCAGCTGCCGGTGTCGATCGTGGCGCGTCAGACCTTGCTGCGCTATACCGGCATCGTCTCCGTCATCGCGCTGGTGTGGTTCGGCCTGCGGCTGGTCGACGCGATCTCGGAACTGGCGATCGCCCGCATGCAGCGCAGCCAGCGGCGTCAGGTCATTTCGGTCATCACGCTGGCGCGCCGCGCCGCCAAGGTCATCCTGCTGGCGTTTTCGTGCATTGCGATCCTGAGCACCTTCGGCATCGACGTCACGACGGGGATTGCGGCCCTCGGTATCGGTGGTATCGCGCTGGCGCTGGGCGCCCAGAAGACGGTGGAAAACCTGGTCGGCAGCGTGACCGTGATTGCCGACCGCCCGATGCAGGTGGGCGACTTCATCAAGGTCGGCGACGTGGTGGGCACCGTGGAAGACGTCGGCATCCGCTCGACCCGCATCCGCACCAACGAGCGCACGGTGGTGACGATTCCGAACGGCGACCTGTCGGCGCGCCAGATCGAAAACTACGCCGCGCGCGACCGGTTCCTGTTCAATCCCGTGATCGCGATCGCTTATGGCAACTCGTCGGCCAAGCTGAAGGAAGCGATTTCCATCGTCCAGCAAGTTCTCGCTGAAGAAAAGAACATGGCGGAAGGGCACCGCGCGCGTCTGGGCAGCATCAGCGAGCGCGCCTTCAACATCGAGGTGTTTTCCCACATCGACGTGCACGAGTTCGACACGCAGGTGATCATTCGCGAAAAGCTGCTGCTGACGATCTTCGAGCGGCTGGAAGCGGCTGACATCAGCCTGGCGTTCCCGACCCAGACCATCGTGTTCTCGCCGTCACAGCTCGAGGCGGTCAGGGGCGGGCCTGCGGCCAACGGCGATGCGACCGATGCGGACGATACGAACGAGAAGGCCGACGCCGTCGCTATCGCGCCGCCAGCCGTGTGGACTGGCGCTACGCAGCCGCCTCGTACGTGATCATCTCCACGCCAGCGAGCTGACATTCACTCACCGCCTGCATCACCGCATCGATGGCAGCGCGGCGGGTGAAGCTCTTGCGCCAGGCGATCACGACGCGGCGCGACGGCGCCGGCCTGGTGAACGGCACATAGGCCAGCAAGCCGTTCGACTCGCTCAGGTCGGTCACCGACGCACGCGGCAGCACCGTCAGACCGATGCCGCTGGCAACCATGTGGCGGATCGTTTCCAGCGACGAACCTTCGAACGTGCGCTGCATGCCGGTGCCACCGCCCGGCGCCGAGAAGCGCGCCATTTCCGGACACACTTCCAGCACCTGATCGCGGAAGCAGTGGCCGGCACCGAGCAGCAGCATCGTTTCGCTTTTCAGGTCCTCGGCCGAAATTTCCTTGCGCTTGGCCCACGGGTGGTGTTTCGGCATGGCCACGATGAATGGCTCGTCGTACAGCGGCTGCACCGCCATGCCATGGTCGGGCAGCGGCAGCGCCATGATCGCGGCGTCGAGCTCGCCCTGGCGCAGCAATTCCAGCAGCTTGTGCGTGAAATTCTCTTGCAGGATCAGCGGCATCTGCGGGACCGTGTCGATCAGGTTTTTCACGAGTGGCGGCAGCAGGTACGGGCCGATCGTGTAGATCACGCCCAGGCGCAGCGGGCCAGCCAGCGGGTCCTTGTTCTGCTTGGCCAGTTCCTTGATGGCAGCGGTCTGTTCCAGCACGCGCTCGGCCTGCGCCACGATCTGGGCGCCCAGGGGCGTGACGGAGACTTCGGAACCGCCGCGCTCGAACAGCAGCACGCCCAGCTCGTCTTCCAGCTTCTTGATGGCGACCGACAGCGTGGGCTGGGCCACGAAACAGGCTTCGGCCGCGTGGCCGAAGTGCTTGGCGCGGGCGACGGCGACAATGTATTTCAACTCGGTCAGGGTCATGGTAGGCGTCTCGACTAGGCGCACTGCCGGCGCCTCGCGAGAGCGGGGCAGCACGGCGTGCGTCATGAAATAATGGTGTAGCGAGAATGATAGTCGATATAATCTCTTGATAGGCTCCGCCTATGCATCTTTTCTGAAAGGCCCGCATGTCCACCACGTTTGGCCCGGCGGAAGCCCAGGTCTATATCCATAAACTGCTCACGGTGATGCATCACCAGGGCGGTTCCGACCTTTTCATTTCGGCTGATTTCCCGCCGAGCATGAAATACCAGGGCGCCATGAAAGCCCTCAGCCAGCAGCGCCTGAGCGGCGAAGTCACGCGCGCGCTCGCGATCTCGCTGATGAACGAGCGCCAGCGCGCCGAGTTCGAGACCGAAATGGAGTGCAATTTCGCGATTTCACTGCCCAACGTCTGCCGCTTCCGCGTGAATGTCTACGTGCAGCAGCAAAGCGTCGGCATGGTGGTGCGCACCATCTCATCCGAGATCCCCAACTTTGAAAAGCTCGACCTGCCCGAAGTGCTCAAGGATGTCGTGATGACCAAGCGCGGCCTGGTGCTGGTCGTGGGCGGTACGGGCTCGGGCAAGTCGACGACGCTGGCGGCGATGATCGACTACCGCAACAACAATTCGGCCGGCCACATCATCACGGTGGAAGACCCGGTCGAATACGTCCACAAGAACAAGAACTGCCTGATCACGCACCGCGAAGTGGGCGTCGATACGCTGTCGTGGCACAACGCGCTGAAGAACACGCTGCGCCAGGCGCCGGACGTGATCCTGATCGGCGAGATCCGCGACACCGAAACGATGGAGCACGCGATCGCGTTCGCCGAAACGGGCCACCTGTGCCTGGGCACGCTGCACGCGAACAATGCCAACCAGACGATGGACCGGATCATCAACTTCTTCCCCGAAGAGCGGCGCAACCAGCTCTTGATGGACCTGTCGTCGAACCTGCGCGCGATTGTCTCGCAGCGCCTGGTGCGTACCGAGGACGGCAAGGGCCGCAAGGCCGCCATCGAAATCCTGCTCAACACGCCGACGATTGCCGAGATGATCCTGAAAGGGAACTTCCAGAGCATCAAGGAGATCATGCACAAGTCGCGCGAGCTCGGCATGTGCACGTTCGACCAGGCCTTGTTCGAGCTGTATAACAAGGGCTTCATCAGCTACGACGAAGCGATCCGCAATGCTGACTCGGCCAACGGCCTGCGGCTGCAGGTCAAGCTGTCGGGCGAGCGCAAGGAGCCGGGGCTGCCTGCCGGCGCCGCGCGGCCATCCGAGTTGTCGATGGCACTCGACGAAGAGCCTGACGACGAACCGCCCAAACACTGAACTGAATACCCATGCCTTCATTTGAAAACAAGCTCTGCACGCGCGCCGACCTGGCTGCGCGGATCGCCGCACTGCCAAAGCCGGTGGTGCTGACCAACGGCGTGTTCGACATCCTGCACCGCGGCCACGTGACCTATCTGGCGCAGGCGCGCGAGCTGGGCGCCTCGCTCGTGGTGGCGGTCAACACGGATGCGTCCGTCAAGCGGCTGGGCAAGGGCGACGATCGCCCGCACAACACGCTGGCCGATCGCATGGCGGTACTGGCTTCGCTGGAATCGGTCAGCCTGGTGGTCGAGTTCGACGAACAGACGGCGCTCGAAGTGGTGCAGGAAGGCCGGCCCGACATCTATGCCAAGGGCGGCGACTACGTGATGGACCAGATTCCCGAAGGGCAGGCCGTGCTGGCCTATGGCGGGCGTGCGGTGGCGATCGACTTCGAGCATGACCGCTCGACCACCAAGCTGGTGGCGCGGATCCGGGGCTGACCGGCATGGCCAACGCATTTGCACTACCTGCGATGCCGGCACTGGCCGGCCTGTATCCGCCAGCGCCCGACGGCATTGTCAATCTCGAGCACGGTTACTTTGGCGCGATGGCGCAGCCGGTGCAGGCGGCGCTGGTCGAATCGGTCGACTATCTGAATCGTCATCTGAGCCCGTTCCTGCGCAGTGCGCAAGCTCTCGAGCATGGCGCGGTGCTGTGCGCGCGGCTTGCCAAACTGATCAATGCCGAACCGCATGAGATTCTGCTCACGCGCAGTGCGAGCGAATCGATGCAGGTGCTGATCGGGCAATACCACCGGCTGGCACCGGGCGACGGCGTCCTGTGGAGCAACCTCGATTATCCGGCGATGCGCTATGCGATGGCGTGGCTGGAAGGGCGGCGCGGCGTGGTGCCGACCGAACTGCACTTGAGCCTGCCGTTGTCCGGCGACGCGCTGCTGGAACAGTATGCGACGGCGATCCGCGATACGCCGGGCCTGAAACTGATTCTGCTCTCGCAGGTGTTTCCGGCCAATGGCCAATCGGTGCCGGTACGCGAGATCGCGGCACTGGCGCGGGCACGCGGCGTCGATGTGCTGGTCGACAGCGCCCATGCGCTGGGCCAGCTGCCCGTCGACGTGCAGGCCATGGGCATCGATTTCGCTGGCTTCAACCTGCACAAGTGGATCGGCGCGCCGCCGGGGCTGGGCTTTGCGTATATCCGGTCGTCGCGCCTGGACCGGATCGAGCCGCATTTCGGCGACCGCGATTATCCGGCGGACGATATCCGCGGACGCCTGCATGCTGGCATGCCGCCGATGAGCGCGATCATGGCTGCGCCGGTGGCGCTCGACGTGCATGCGCAGCTGGGTGGCTCACCCGCGAAAGGCGCGCGGCTCGCGTGGCTCAGGAATTACTGGGTGCAGCGCGTGGCGGACCTGCCGGGCATGCAGTTGATGAGCCCGCTGGTGGGCGACACGGCGCTGGCGGCGTTCACGATCGACGGCATGCGTGCGCTTGACGTGCAGGCGGCGCTGCTGGCGCGCTTCGGCGTGTTCACGGTGGAGCGCCATATTGGCGACGTCAGCCTGGTGCGTGCCACGGTGGCGCTGACGACCACGGTGGAAGAACTCGATCGCCTGGTCGAGGGCTTGACGGTGCTGACCCGCGAAGCGGCGGGTGCCTGATGCCGGGCATGTCGATATACACGCTGTCGCCGATTCCTGCAGACCTGATCCATGGCGCGGTCGAGCTCGAACGCACGGACGCCGGCCTGCTGCCGCAGCGGTTGCCGGCCTGGGCGCTCGAGCAGCACCCGGATGTGCAGCTGGCGCTGGCCGCAGCACAGCCATCCGGCGTGCGCCTGGCATTCCGGACCACGGCCCGTGTCGTCGAGGTGCTGGTGCTGCCGACCAAGCGCCGCTACGGCAAGATGGCGCCGCGGCCCGACGGTATCTTTGATCTGGTGGTCGATGGGAAGCTGCTTGTCCAGGCGAGCGCGCCGGGTGGCAAGCTCCTTGAGATCGACATGATCAGCGGGGCAACGCGGGTACATCCTGGCGAGCCGCACTGGCTGCGCTTTGCCGACCTGCCGGCGGGCGACAAGACCGTCGAACTTTGGCTGCCGCATGACGAGACGACCGAGCTGGTGAGCTTGCGCGCGGATGCGCCGGTGTCGGCCCTTTTGAAAGGCGGCCAGCGCCGCTGGTTGCATCACGGCAGTTCGATCAGCCAGGGCTCGAATGCGACCCATCCGACCGGCATCTGGCCTGCCGTGGCGGCCGGTCTGGCAGGCGTCGACCTGTTCAATCTGGGTTTCGGCGGCAATGCCTTACTGGATCCGTTCACGGCGCGCACGATCCGTGATCTGCCGGCCAACCTGATCAGCCTGAAGCTCGGCATCAATCTCGTCAACACCGACCTGATGCGCGTGCGCGCGTTCGGGCCGGCCGTGCACGGGTTTCTTGACACGATCCGCGAAGGGATGCACCGGAGCACGCCGCTCCTGGTGATATCGCCGACCTGGTGTCCGATCCACGAAACGACACCGGGGCCGACCATGTTCGATGGCAAGGCCATGGAGCAGGGCAGGCTGTTGTTCCGGGCGATGGGCAACGACGCCGAGCGGCGCCAGGGCAAGCTGACGCTGGGCGTGATCCGCGAGCAGTTGCAAAGAATCGTGGCGCAGCGGACGGGAACCGATGCGCACATCCATTACCTCGATGGCAGTGCGCTATATGGCGCCGCGGACAACGCGCACCTGCCGCTGCCCGATGCGCTGCACCCGGACGCCGCCACGCACCGGCTGATCGGCGAGCGCTTTCATGCGCAGGTGTTTGGGGCCACAAGCTGGGGTCAGGTCTGACATTCGGACACAAGCTCTACTGTAAGTATCTCTCTGTTATCGGTGCGGCTTCGGTTTTTAGGCCAGTGTTCCACATGCATCGCCCTCAGCAGTCGAGCCCGTGTCCGAATGTCAGACCTGACCCCGGCTTTTGAGTGGCGCCGGCTTTAAGCGCCGCCGGCGTAGCTGTTCTGGCGCCAGGCTTCGTAGACGACGACGGCTACCGTGTTCGACAGGTTCAGGCTGCGGTTATCGGGCCGCATCGGCAGGCGGATGCGTTGGGCGGGTGGGAAGGTTTCGCGCAAGGCGGGGGGCAGGCCGCGCGATTCCGGGCCGAATACGAACACGTCGCCCGGCTGGAAGTGGGCGTCGGCGAAGGGCGCCGAGCCGTGCGTGGTCAGTGCGAACATGCGCGCCGGGTCGGGCCGGGTGTCCGCCAGGAACGCGGCCCAGTCCTTGTGCACTTTCATCGTGGCGTAGTCGTGGTAATCGAGGCCGGCGCGGCGCATCTTGGCGTCGTCCAGCGGAAAGCCGAGCGGCTCGATCAGGTGCAGTTGCACGCCGGTATTGGCGCACAGGCGGATCACATTGCCGGTATTCGGCGGGATTTCTGGTTCGACCAGGACGACGTGGAACAACGTGCTTCTCCTTGATGATGAGGCTTATCCATGCGGCGGGGTGCGCGCGAAGACGATGTTCGTCACGCGCGCGGCGCCCGCCTGTTTCAATACGGCGGCAATTTCTGCCAGTGTGTGGCCGCTGGACATGACATCATCGACCACGCCCACATGCCGGTCACGTACGTCGAACGTGCTGGCCACGCCAAACGCGCCCCTCACGTTCCTGCGCCGCTCGCCTGGCCCGGCGCCCGATTGTGGCGCTGTCTCGCGCAGCCGGTGCAGCAGTTGCGGGACGACCGGCACGCCCAGCGCACGGGCCAGCGGGCGCGCGACTTCGAGCGCCTGGTTGTAGCCGCGCTCGATCAGGCGGGCCGGGCCCAGCGGCACCGGACACAGTACATCGGGCAAGACCGGCGCCGGATGCATGATGGACGAAATCGCCCCATGCAGCACGCGCGCCATCCACGGCGCCAGCGCCAGTTGCCCGCCAAACTTCAGTTGCAGCACCAGGCTATCGAGCGGCGCCGCGTAATCGCAGGCAGCCCAGGTCGTGTCGAAGGACGGCGCCTGCGCGAGGCATGCGCCGCAATGCCGTGTGCTGTCCAGCGCGCCGGCCGGGTTCGCGCAGCAAGAACAGCGCGGCGTCGGCACCACATACGCCTGCTCGCAATCGGCGCACACCGCCGCCCGCGCGTGCCCGCCACACAGTGCGCAGCACGAGGGCAAGAGCGCGTCCAGCAGCGCGTGCACGAGGCGCATCGGCAGCGGGCGAAGGTCCGGCATCGGCTCGGCGTCCCACAAACGGTTAAACTGCCCACATTATCTCATCACGCATCCGATCCCATGGCATCTCCTCAATCCCCGTCCAAGCTGAGCGCGCCCATTGACTTGTCGCGTGTGCGCAACCTGTTCGCGCGGCCCGAGCGCATTGCGTCGTCGGATTTCCTGCGCCGCGAAATCGCTGCGCGCATGCACGAGCGCCTGGCCCTGGTGAAGATCATCCCCAAGCAGGTGCTCGACGCCGGCTGCGGCCCCGGGGGCGACCTGGCTCTGCTGCAGAAAACGTATCCTTCGGCGCAGATCGTCGGCCTGGATGGCGCCGGCGCCATGGCGCGCGCAGCGAAAAAGCCGGGTGCCTCGGGTTCGCTCAATCAGTTATTGAGCCGGCTGATGCCGGCCAAGGCGGGCGTCGACATCCTGTGCGGTGACTACGGCAACCTGCCGCTCGGCCCGAACTCGGTCGATTTGTTGTGGTCGAACCTGGCACTGCACTGGCATCCGTTGCCCGACCGCGTGTTTGCCGAATGGCGCCGCGTGCTGCGCGTCGAGGGCTTGCTGATGTTTTCCAGCTTCGGTCCCGACACGTTCACCGAACTGCGCACGGCATTTGCGGCGCTGGATGCTTATCCGCACACGTTGCCATTTGTCGACATGCACGATTTCGGCGATCAGCTGGTCGAGGCGGGTTTTTCGACACCGGTCATGGACATGGAGCGCATCACGGTCACCTACGACACGCCGCAGGCGCTGCTGCGCGATGTGCGTGCACTGGGCGGCAATCCGCTCGAATCGCGCCGGCGCGGGCTGATCGGCCGCGCGGCCTGGCAGCGGATGCTCGCTGCGCTCGAGGCGCAGCGTCTCCCCGATGGCAAGCTGGGCCTGACCTTCGAAGTGATCTACGGCCATGCGTTTCGCCCGGCGCCGCGCCAGACGACAGCCGGCGAATCAATCGTCCGCTTCCAGCCGCGCAAACCATAATGTCGTCGCCGTGCATGGCCAAATTGACCAGCCCCCGATATTCCTTGAATAAAAATTAGTGCTTTAGATATAATCAATTGCTATTTTTCACGTCTAGCCGATAGAATCGCTTGAAAAAGCGGCATCGGTAAACGCGAGACAGCGTCAAAACAGAAACAGAAAAAGAATTGCAGCAGCCGCAGAGATGCCCCGGCACGGCATCGGTGTTCTGCGGCCAGCACGGAGCGGCGTCGTTCGTTCGTGGAATGGCTGACCGTTTAAAAATAATTCTTATTTTTTGGGTGGTTGGGGACATACATGACATATGCAACGCGACTTCGGGCCGTGCTGTACGGCTGTGCCGTACTCGGCGCCGCCGCTGGTTCTGCGCCGGCTTGGGCGCAGCAACTGACGGGCCGGCCTCAGGAGCACCAGCTCAATATGCAGGCCCCGGTCACCGCCGTCGGCGCCGACATCTACGGCTTGCACACCTGGATGATGATCGTCTGCCTGGTGATCTTCGTCGCCGTGTTCGGCGTCATGTTCTACTCGGTGTTCAAGCACCGCAAATCCCTGGGCCACAAGCCGGCCACCTTCCACGAATCCACCGCCGTCGAAATCGCCTGGACGATCGTGCCGTTCCTGATCGTCATCGGGATGGCGCTGCCGGCCACCAAGACCGTCGTCGCGCTGAAAGACACGTCCAATGCCGATCTGACCATCAAGGCCACCGGCATGCAGTGGAAATGGGGTTACGACTACCTGAAAGGCGAGGGCGAGGGCATTTCGTTCCTGTCGAACCTGTCCACGCCGCGTTCGCAGATCGGCGAGCCCGGCGTGGCGCCGACCGAAGCGCGCACGGCCAACTACCTGCTCGAAGTCGATAACGAGATGGTGGTCCCGGTCAACAAGAAGATCCGCATGGTGTTCACGGCCAACGACGTGATCCACGCATGGACGGTCCCCGCCTTTGCCATCAAGCAGGATGCGATTCCCGGCTTCGTGCGCGATGGCTGGTTCAAGGCCGAACAGATCGGCGTATACCGCGGCAACTGCGTCGAGCTGTGCGGCAAGGACCATGCGTTCATGCCAATCGTCGTGCGCGTCGTGTCCGATGCTGACTACACGGCCTGGGTCGCCGGCAAGAAAAAAGAGATGGCCGCACTGGCCGACGACCCGACCAAGGTCTGGACCATCGACGAACTGAAAACCCGTGGCGAAGCCGTCTACACCGCCAACTGCGTGGCCTGCCACCAGGTCAATGGCAAGGGCATCCCGGCGGCGTTCGCGGCGCTGGACGGCTCGCCGAATGTGCTGGGCAGCAAGGCGCACCAGATCGACATCCTGCTGCACGGCCAGAAGAGCGGCAAGTTCCCGACCGCGATGCCTGCCTGGCCGCAATTGTCCGACACCGAGATCGCCGCCGTGATCACCTATACCCGCAATTCCTGGTCGAACAAGGCTGCGGAAAATATCGTCCAGCCGGCCGAAGTCCTGGCCGCCCGCAAATAATGTCCGCCACCAACGCACGTAACGAGCAGGGGTAACGCCATGAGCACCACGACGATCGACCACGCACCAGGTCACGGCAATGAGCACGCACACGACGAACACCACGACCATCCACACGGCTGGCGTCGCTGGGTGTATGCCACCAACCACAAGGACATCGGTAGCCTGTACCTGTGGTTCTCGTTCATCATGCTGCTCTCGGGCGGCGTGCTGGCGCTGATGATCCGGGCCGAGCTGTTCCAGCCGGGCCTGCAGTTCGTGCGCCCTGAATTCTTCAACCAGCTCACCACGATGCACGGGCTGATCATGGTGTTCGGTGCGATCATGCCGGCCTTCGTCGGCTTTGCCAACTGGATGCTGCCGCTGCAGGTCGGCGCATCCGACATGGCGTTTGCGCGCATGAACAACTTCTCGTTCTGGCTGCTGCCCCCGGCCGCGATCCTGCTGGCGACGTCGTTCCTGGTGCCGGGCGGCGCCACCGCCGCCGGCTGGACGCTGTACGCGCCGCTGTCGACGCAGATGGGCCTGGGGATGGACATGGCGATCTTCGCGATGCACATCATGGGCGCCTCGTCGATCATGGGCTCGATCAACATCATCGTCACCATCCTCAACATGCGCGCGCCCGGCATGACGCTGATGAAGATGCCGATGTTCTGCTGGACCTGGCTGATCACCGCCTACCTGCTCATCGCCGTGATGCCGGTGCTGGCCGGCGCGATCACGATGACGCTGACCGACCGCCACTTCGGCACCTCGTTCTTCAATGCCGCCGGCGGTGGCGATCCGGTGATGTACCAGCACATCTTCTGGTTCTTCGGCCACCCCGAGGTCTACATCATGATCCTGCCGGCGTTCGGCATCGTCTCGCAGATCATTCCGGCATTTGCCCGCAAACCGTTGTTTGGCTACGCGTCGATGGTCTACGCGACGGCCTCGATTGCGATCCTGTCGTTCGTCGTCTGGGCGCACCACATGTTCACGACCGGCATGCCGGTGACGTCGCAGCTGTTCTTCATGTACGCAACGATGCTCATTGCCGTGCCCACCGGCGTCAAGATCTTCAACTGGGTCGCCACGATGTGGAAGGGCTCGATGACGTTCGAGACGCCGATGCTGTTCGCAGTCGGCTTCATTTTCGTGTTCACGATCGGCGGCTTCACGGGCCTGATCCTGGCCGTCACGCCAATCGACATCCAGGTGCACGACACCTATTACGTCGTTGCCCACTTCCACTACGTGCTGGTAGCCGGCTCGCTGTTCGCGCTGTTCGCGGGCTTCTATTACTGGGCGCCAAAGTGGACCGGGCACATGTACCCGGAGGCGCGCGGCAAGATGCACTTCTGGCTCTCGCTGATCACGTTCAACGTCACGTTCTTCCCGATGCACTTCCTGGGCCTGGCCGGCATGCCGCGCCGCTATGCCGATTACGCGGTGCAGTTCACAGACTTCAACATGATCGTCTCGATCGGCGCGTTCGGCTTCGGCTTCAGCCAGGTGTACTTCCTGTTTGCAGTCGTGCTGCCGACGATCCGCGGCGGCGCCAAGGCGCCCGCCAAACCGTGGGAAGGCGCCGAAGGCCTGGAGTGGACCGTACCGAGCCCGGCGCCGTTCCACACGTTCGAGACGCCGCCGCTGGTGAAGTAAGGACAATCCGATGACCGCGCCACGCAAACCCAATAACCTGAGAACCGCGCTGTGGCTGGCCGGCCTGGCGCTGTTCTTCTTCATCAGCGTGTTCGTCAAGTTCACGCTCCTGAGCTGATATGGCCACCGGCGTCAAATTGCTGCGCCTGAACCGCCGCACCTTCGGCAAGCTGGTGGTGGTGGCCGTGGCGATGTTCGGCTTCGGCTATGCGCTGGTGCCCGTGTACCGGCAGATTTGCGAAGTGCTGGGCATCAACGTGCTCACGCAACAGGATGGGTTTGTCGCGGCGCCGACCAATAGCCAGGTCGACAAGTCGCGCACGATCACGATCGAGCTTGACGGTAATTCGCAGGGCCCGTGGCGCTTCCGGCCCACCACGCGCAGCATCGACGTGCATCCGGGCGAACTGGCCACCGTCATGTACGAGGTCGTCAACACGCAGGGCAGGGCGGTGAAAGCGCAGGCGATTCCCAGTTACGCGCCGCAGTCGGCCACGCCGCACTTCATGAAGGTCGAGTGCTTCTGCTTCCGCGAGCAGACGCTGGCCCCGAACGAAGCGCGCCAGATGCCGGTGGTGTTCTTCATCGATCCCAAGTTGCCGCGCGAAGTGAAGAACATCACGCTGTCGTACACGTTCTTTGAAATTGGCGGGGCATTCAAGGCCGCTGCCGCGCCGAAAGAGGGCGATGCAAACGGATAAGCCCCATCAGCGCAAGGGGAGTTTTCTGGCCAGCATGAAGGCCGTGCTGTGGTCGTTCTTCGGGGTGCGCAAGCGCGCCGATTACGAGAACGATGCGGCCAGCCTGAACCCGGTCCACGTGATCGTCGCCGGCCTGATCGGGGTGGCGATCTTCATCGGCCTGATCATGCTGGCGGTAAGTTTCGCGGTGGCCTAGTTTCTCAGTTTGACGCAACAATCAACAGCATCGCCCGAGGAGATAAAGATGAGTTCGTCACAACCAGCATCGCCAACGACCGCCGCGCCTTATTACTTCGTTCCCGGCCCCTCGCGCTGGCCGCTGCTGGCCGGCCTGTCGATGCTGGTGACGATGGCCGGCGCGTCCGGCTGGGTCAACGGGCTGCCGTTCGCGATGCCCGTGTGCCTGACGGGCATCGTCGCGATGCTCGTCGTGCTGTACTTCTGGTTCGGCGAAGCGATCGGTGAATCCGAATCGGGGTTGTACGGCAAGCGCATCGATTTGTCGTTCCGCTGGTCGATGAGCTGGTTCATTTTCTCGGAAGTGATGTTCTTTGGGGCGTTTTTTGGCGCGCTGTTCTATGCACGCGTAATTTCGATGCCGTGGCTGGGCGACCTCGATCACCAGATCCTGTGGCCCGATTTTTCGGCGCACTGGGGCAATACCGGACCGGCCCGCATCGTCGAAGGCTTCCGCACGATGGGGCCGTTCCCGATCCCGACGATCAACACGGCGCTGCTGCTGACGTCGGGCGTGACGCTGACCATTTCGCACCACGCACTGCGCGCCGGCCATCGCGCCAAGACGGCGTTCTGGCTGGCCGCGACCATTTTGCTGGGCGCCGTGTTCATGGGCTTTCAGGTGTATGAATACATGCACGCCTACCAGGACCTGAACCTCAAGCTCACGTCGGGCATCTACGGTTCGACCTTCTTCATGCTGACCGGGTTCCACGGTTTTCACGTAACCATGGGCGCGATCATGCTGTCGGTGATCCTGTACCGCGTGCTGCGCGGGCACTTCACGGCCGAACACCACTTTGGCTTCGAAGGGGCCGCGTGGTACTGGCACTTCGTCGACGTGGTGTGGCTGGGCCTGTACGTCGTGGTGTACTGGCTGTAAGCAAGCACAGCCCGGTTAGCGCAAACCGGTCGGCGCAATCCATCCCATCTGGTGCGCCGCCAGCAGGCACAGAAACAGCACGATCGACAAGCCCACCCGCAGCGCCAGCGCATTGACGGTGCGGTTGGTGCGCCCCTTGTCGCGCATCATGAAGAACAGGGCCGACGCCAGGCTGGCCAGGATCAGAACGAAGGCGATGGCAACGAAGATTTTCATGATGGACCCGCGAAAGGTTGAGAATTCATTGTAATGCGCTTCGCCTTCCGATTTCGCCCCATCGCCCTGATTGCAGCACTGATTGTGGCCCTCATCGGCATCCTGCTCGGCAACTGGCAACAGGACCGGGCCGCCTACAAGACCGACCTGCAGGCGCGCCAGCTGGCGCGCGCCGCCGAGCCGCCATTCACCCTCGGCCCCACCATCGCCGCCTCACCGGATCTTGAATTTCGCCGCGTGCGCGTCCACGGCGAATTCGTCGCCGGCTGGCCCGTCCTGCTCGCGAACCGCCCACGCGGGAGCCAGTCCGGGTTCTATCTCGCAATGCCGTTTAAAATAGCGGGTGCCGACGAGCACGTGCTGGTGCTGCGTGGCTGGTTGCCGCGGCAGGCCGAGTTCGACAAGCTGCCGACATTTGCGACGCCAGCCGGGCCGGTCACGCTCGAAGGACGGCTCGTCCTGTCTGCCGGCAAGGTGATGGAACTGGGCGACGGCCCGCCGCTGGCGCCGGGCGCGGCGGTGCAGAACCTGACGCCGCAAGCGCTCGCACAGGCAAGTGGCCTGCGCCTGCTGCCGTTCGTGGTGCAGCAGACGTTGCCGGCGACGCCGGCCGACCTGATGGCGCGCGACTGGCCGCTGCCCGAGGCAGGGATCGACAAACACCGCGGCTATGCTTTCCAGTGGTATGCACTGGCGGCGCTGGCCCTTCTTTTTTATGTGATGACGGGATTTCGACGTGGCTCAAGAACAACTCGCTGACCCTGACACCGCGCGCCGCCGCGGCCGCCTCAAGCTGCTGCTGGTGCTGCTGATCTGCGCCGCGCCGCTGATCGTGTCGTACATTACCTTCTACATCGTCAAGCCGACCGACCGCACCAACTACGGCACGATCCTCGATGCGCGCACCTTGCCGATCCCGCAGATGGCCACGACCACGCTCGACGGCCAGCCGCGCACGCTCGCGGACCTGAAAGGCAAATGGGTCATGCTGCGCGTGGGCGGGGGCAAGTGCAACGATGAATGCATGCGCCAGCTGTATGCGATGCGCCAGTGGCGCACGATGCAGGGCAAGAACATGGAACGCATGGAACGCGTGTGGCTGATCACGGACAGCGAACCGCTCGACACCGTCATGATGCGCGAATACGACGGCATGGAATTGCTGCGCGCGCCGGCCGCCACTGTGGCCAAATGGCTGCCGACCGAAACGGGTCGCGCCCCGAGCGATCATATCTACCTGATCGACCCGCTGGGTAACCTCATGATGCGCTTCCCGTTCCAGCCCGAACCGGGCCGCGTCTACAAGGACATCGCCAAACTGCTCAAGGCATCGGCCATCGGCTGAATCACGTTACCGGTAAAGAATCACATGGACCTGTCTTCCCTCATACACCTCGGCCTGATGGGCCTGCTCGTGGCCAGCCTGCCGCTGGCGATCGTCTGGATGTCGTCCGACGCCCACAAATACCGCAAGCTGGTCTGGGTAATGGTGTTCCTGACGTTCGACCTGATCGTGTTCGGCGGCTTCACGCGCCTGACCGACTCGGGCCTGGGCTGCCCGGACTGGCCGGGCTGTTATGGCGAAGCCAACCCGTTCCTGGCGCACGAGCAGATCGCTGCCGCCGAAGCGGCGATGCCGACCGGCCCGGTCACTGTGGCCAAGGCCTGGATCGAGATGATCCACCGCTACCTGGCGATGGGCATCGGCGCGCTGATCCTGGCGCTGCTGTTCACGTCGGTCAAGCAGTGGCGCCGCACGCATGACGCCGTGTTCCAGCCGGCCATGCCGATCGCCTTGCTGGTCTCGGTACTGGTGCAGGGCGCGTTCGGCGCGTGGACCGTCACGCTCAAGCTGCAACCGGTGATCGTCACGATCCACCTGCTGCTGGGCATGACGCTGCTGGCAATGCTGGTCTGGATGGGGTGCCGCGAAGACGCGCTGCTCAAGCGGCCGGCGCCGTTGCAGGGGCCTGGAATGATCGCGCGGCTGCGCAGCCTGCGCTGGCTGTCGCTGCTCGCCGCCGTCGTGCTCACCGTGCAAATCGCGCTGGGCGGGTGGGTAAGCACTAACTACGCAACCATGGCCTGCGATACGTTCCCGCTGTGCCAGGGCGCGATCGTGCCGGAACTGGACTTCGAGCACGGCTTCCACCTGTGGCGCGAGCTGGGCAAGACGATGGAAGGGCATTATTTGCCGTTCTCGGCGCTGGTCGCAATCCACTGGGTGCACCGCGCCTTTGCGCTGGCCGTCGTGCTGGTGCTGGGTTTGGCGGCGTGGCGCGCCTGGCGGTTGCCGGCGCTGGGCAAGACTGCGCGCCTGCTGGTACTGGTCATGGTGGCGCAGCTGCTCACCGGCATCGCGACCGTGTATTTCAGCTTCCCGCTGGCGATTGCCGTCATGCATAACGCCGGGGCGGCGCTGCTGGTGATCCTGGTGACCATGTTAAACTACCGGGTGAAGTTCCAACTCGACGCGGCCTGCGCTGTCCCAGCGCCCGGACTCGCCGCGTCCGCAAGCACCCATTGATGACAACCCAGACAGCCATCCCCAAGCCCCAAAGCCGTTTCTCGCAGTATTGGACCCTGACCAAGCCGCGCGTGACGAAGCTGGCGGTATTCTGCGCCGTGATCGGGATGTTTCTCGCCACGGACGGCTTCCCGGGCTGGCAAACGCTGATCGCCGGCACGGCCGGTATCTGGCTGCTGGCTGCGGCTGCATTCGCTGTCAATTGCCTGGTCGAGGCGCGCGTCGATGCGCGCATGACGCGCACCGCGCGCCGCGCCACGGCCTCGGGCGAACTGAGCACGACGCAGACCGTGGTCTTTTCGTCGATCATCGGCGGCCTGGGCATGCTGGTGCTGTACACACTCGTCAATCCGCTGACCATGTGGCTGACCTTCGTCACGTTCGTCGGCTACGCCTTCATCTACACGCTGCTGCTCAAGCCGAACACGTCGCAGAACATCGTCATCGGCGGCTTGTCGGGCGCGATGCCGCCGGCGCTGGGCTGGGCAGCGGTAGCCAACGATGTGCCGATGGAAGCGTGGCTGCTGGTCCTGATCATTTTCATGTGGACCCCGCCGCACTTCTGGGTGCTGGCGATGTATCGCCGCGAAGACTATGCACGCTCGGGCCTGCCGATGCTGCCGATCACGCACGGCATGAAGTTCACCGGCCTGCAGGTGTGGCTGTATACGATCGGCCTGGCCGCCACCACCTTGCTGCCGTTCGCGGTCGGCATGAGCGGCCTGATCTACCTGGCGGCCGCGGTGCCGCTCAATGCGGTCTTCCTGCGCCACTCGTGGCGCGTGCACCGCAACTACAGCGATGCGCAGGCGCGCAAGACGTTTACCTGGTCGATCGTCTACCTGTCGTTGCTGTTCGCGGCGCTGCTGGTCGACCATTATTTTAAGTTTTGATTCGTAAGTTCTGATATTGGGTTCCAGATGAAACGACTGCTGACCATCGCGGCGTTCTCGGCCGTGGCGCTGTTTGCCACCGGCTGCGACAAGCTGCGCGACAAAGCCCCGGCTTTCCACAACACGGACGTGACGGGCGTCGACTATGCCAAGGGCTTCACGCTGACCGACCATACCGGCAAGGTGCGCACGCTGGAAGACTTCCGCGGCAAGATCGTGGTGATGTTCTTCGGCTATACCCAGTGCCCGGACGTGTGCCCGACCACGATGGCAGAAATGGCGACCGTGCTCAAAGAAATGGGCCCGTCGGCCGACGAAGTCCAGGTGCTGTTCGTCACGGTCGACCCCGAACGCGACACGCAGGAACTGCTGTCGCACTACGTGCCGGCGTTCGACAAGCGCTTCATCGGCCTGTACGGCGACGCCGCCGCGACCGCGAAAGTGGCCAAGGAATTCAAGGTGTTCTACGCCAAGGCGCCGGGCGCCGATGCGAGCAGCTACACGGTCGACCACACGGCCGGCAGCTTCGTGTTCGACAAGCAGGGCCAGCTGCGCCTGTTCGTGCGCCATGGCCAGGGGCCGGGCCTGATCGCCCACGACCTGCGTCAACTGCTATGATGCCGTAAAGACCACTTCCCTGAGGCAGCATGGAGCAGCAACGACCCGGCAGGAACTACACCCGCATCGCCATGGTCATCCTGCTCACGCTGGGCTGCCTCTATGTGCTGCGGCCTTTCCTGCCGGCGATCCTGTTCGCCGCCGCCGTCGCCATTTCGAGCTGGCCGCTGTACCTGCGGCTGCTCACGCGCCTGAACGGCCAGCGCACGATTGCGGCGCTGACCATGACGCTCTCGCTCACGCTGCTGTTCATCATTCCGCTGTCGATGGTCGCCTATAACCTGGGCGACGACGTCGCGCGCGGCTTCGGCGAACTGCGCCTCTTGATCGAGCACCGCGAACTGGCGCCACCCACCTGGCTGCGCGACATCCCGCTGGTCGGCCCGTCGGTCGAGACCTATCTGAACGACCTGATCGCCAGCCGTGAGCAGATGCTGGCGCTGGCCCAGCGCATGCTCGAGCCGGCGCGCCACTGGCTCGTCAAAGGCGGCTTGATGCTGGGCACCGGCGTCGTGCAAATGAGCCTGGCCGCGTTCGTGAGCTTCTTCCTGTACCGCGACGGCAATGGCCTGCTGTCGATCATCGAAGTGACGATGCGCAAAGTGATGGGCGAGGGCGCCGAATCGATCCAGGCCACCGTCAGCCAGACGGTGCGCGGGGTGATGTACGGCCTGCTCGGCACCGCGCTGGCGCAGGCAATCGTCGCTGCCATCGGCTTTGCGATTGCCGGTGTGCCGGCTGTGCCGCTGCTGTCGGTGCTGATCTTCCTGACGTCGCTGATCCCGTTCGGCCCGCCGCTGGTCTGGGGCGGGGCGGCGCTCTGGCTGTTCGCGCAAGGCGAGACAGGCTGGTCGATCTTCATGACGGTCTGGGGCGCGGTCTTGATCAGCGGCGTCGATAACGTCGTGCGGCCGATGCTGATCAGCCGTGGCAGCAGCCTGCCGTTTCTGCTCACGCTGCTCGGCGTGCTGGGCGGCCTGATCGCATTCGGCTTCATCGGGATGTTCATCGGCCCAGTATTGTTGGCAGTCGGTTACTCCCTGATGAGCGAGTGGACCGGCACCGAAGATCCGATCGTCAAGCACGACGAAGAACGCATCGTCGAATAGGTTCCACTGGAGTTTTCCTGCTGGAACCGTAAGAGGGGTGCACGAACCCCTGTGCTATCGTCGACAGCACATTCTCGTGAACCAACAAGGCCTCATGAATGGTCCGCTTGCCGCGCGCAACCGGGCTGTTTCTGCCTGCTCGAAAGGAATTCAATGAACCGTTTCAATGATAAAACCGTCCTCGTCACCGGTGCCGCATCCGGCATCGGCCTGTCGGCTGCCCGCCGTTTTCTGGATGAGGGCGCCCGTGTCGTCATGCTCGATATCGACGGCGATAAACTCGGCAAGGCTGCCGCTAGTCTTCCCCAGGATCGCGTGCTCGTGCAGGTCGGTGACACCGCCGACAAGGCCACCGCGACAGCCGCCGTCAAGGCCACCGTCGAGCGCTTCGGCGGCCTGCATATCCTGATCAACAATGCCGGCATCGCGACGGACGGCGACATCATGGCCACGAGCGAAGAAGACTTCGCGCGTGTCATGGCCGTCAATGTCACCGGCTACTATCACATGGCCAAGGCCGCAATGCTTGAACTCGTCAAGACCCGCGGTTCGATCGTCATGACGTCGTCGGTCTCGGGACTGGGCGGTGACTGGGAAATGTTTGCCTACAACACGTCGAAAGGCGCGGTCAGCAATATGGTGCGGGCAATGGCGATGGATGCAGCCAAGGACGGGGTGCGCGTGAACGCGGTCAATCCAAGCTTTACCGACACCGGGTTGACCCAGGACATGATCAACAAGCCCGAACTGGTCGCCAAGTTCAACGAGCGCATGCCGCTGGGCGCACCGGAAGATCCGGATGGCGTTGCAGCCGCGATGGCGTTCCTGGCGAGCGACGATGCGCGCCTCATTACCGGCGTGAACTTGCCGGTGGATGCCGGGTTGATGGCGTCGAACGGTCAGCCGCCGCAGTAAATGTCGATCAGAAATCCGGCAAGTTCTTGTCGGAATTTCTTACACAACTAGCAATAAAAAATGACGCCCCTTTAAGATTCAAGAGGTTACAGAACAGGCACGCGAATTGCTATGTTCTAATTTCCAGAACAATTAAAGAGGTTACCCATGTTTCGACGTTGTATTGCAGCAGCTGTCCTCACGCTTACCGCGGCCGCGCCGGCTGTTGCAAATTCCATCAGTATCTCGTTTGAAGAGTTTGCCCACGGCGTGTCCATCGGCGATTACCACAATAGTGGCAAGGACAGCCTGGGACGGGCTTCAGGCAATGACTACGGGTTGACTTTCAAGGGCGGCACGATCAGGCACACGACGTTGGGTGCTTATCTGTCGGGTCCCGTTCAATTGACGATCGATGTCGCCAAACTGACAGCCCTGCTCGGCACGGACGATTACTATGTTTCATTCAACGCCGCCCGGCATGACCTTGATGGGGAGTTTACCTATTCTTTCACCGATACTGGTCATCTGGATGCAACGCGAATTGCCGGTAATGGCAATCCGTCCTGCAGTGGTAGAGAGCCATGCAACAAGGCCTTTTATGGTGCAATGGCCGGCTATCATATTCACCCTGGTACTGGTGTTGGCAGCCTGTCAAACATCAAGTTCGATATTGACCGGCTTGATAACCTCCAGATTCATGCCTATGACGGCAGCGCCTTTATTGTCCCGGGTCTGATTCCCGGTTCGGCCGAGATCAATCGGGATATCCCGGAGCCTGCCTCCATGGCGTTGCTCGGGATCGGTGCGGTTGCGCTACTGGCGCGCCGCCGTCGTCGTCGTTAAACGCTCTCGACCAGCGCACTGCATCAGCGCCGTCGCTGACCAGCGACAGGCGCCTGATGTACATGGTTCGCCAGGAATCAGATTCTTCGGCGAGCGCGCTTAGCCCCCGCCAATACCCACAGTGACGTGGCCGCTGCCGCCGCATTGCGGGCATGCTTTGCCATCCTGGAGTGTGCCCTTGCCGGCGCAGGCGTCACAGATGTCTTCGCCGGTACCCGGCGTGCCGGGCTCGGCATCGTCGCCGGGATTGAGGTCGTGTTCGGGATGAATGCTCATGATGGTCCTCGTTGCTGATCGGTCAACCGATTGTAGTGAGGTTTTCGAGCTGGTGGCGCAAGGCAGGCGCTGCAGGAAACGCGCGCGCCCCAAGCGCTTGCCGGACAACGGTTCGGCAGTCAGGGCAACGATCCCTGCCTGCCGAAATGCGGTTTACTTCTGCATGCTGTAACGCTCGAGCCAGTGCGCATACGGCGCCGGCAACACCCAGGTCGGACGCTCGATGCCCAGCTCTTTGGCCGCTTCCAGCGGGTAGTGCGGATTGGCCAGGTGGGCGCGGCCTACCATGACGAGGTCCAGCTGTTCGTCGGCCACGGCGCGTTCTGCCAGGTGCGGACCGTCGAAGCCCCACGCCGATGCGACCGGAATGCCAGCTTCGTCACGCACGCGCTTGGCCACAGGGCCCAGGAAGGCCGGACCCCAGGGGATATTCACATCCGGAATCGTGAAGTTGACGCTGACGCTCAGCATGTCCAGGCCGCGCTGGCGCATCATGCGGATCAGTTCGATCGACTCATTCACCGTTTGTTCATCGTTGCCATCGTATTCGATGACACCAAGGCGCGCAGTCAGCGGCAGGTTGGTCGGCCAGACTTCGCGCACGGCCTCAAGCGTCTCGAGCAGGAAGCGGCTGCGGCCGGCGAAATCACCGCCGTATTGGTCGGTACGCTTGTTGGCGTGCGGCGAAAAGAAGCTCTGGCCCAGGTAACCGTGGGCAAAGTGCAGTTCGAGCCATTCGAAGCCGGCTGCGAGCGCGCGACGGGCAGCGTCGACAAAATTGGCCTTGACGCGCGCGATGTCGTCCAGCGTCATTTCTTTCGGCACTTTTGGCAGATTCTTGCCGAAGGCAATCGCCGACGGTGCGATGGTGTCCCAACCGTAGGCATCTTCCGACGGGATATGGTCATCGCCTTCCCACGGACGGTTGGCGCTGGCCTTGCGGCCGGCGTGACCGATCTGGATGCCGGCGACCGCACCGGCGGCCTTGATACGGGCGGCAATGTGGGCCATGCCCTCGACCTGTGCATCGTTCCACAGGCCAGTGCAGCCCGGCGTGATCCGGCCTTCGGGCGAAACGGCGGTCGCTTCGACGATCACCAGGCCGGCGCCGCCACGGGCGATGCTGGCGTAGTGCGTCTGATGCCAATCGTTGACGAAGCCGTCATTGGCGGTGTACTGGCACATCGGCGGCACCGCGATACGGTTGCGCAACGTGACGTCTTTGAGGGTGAACGGGGTAAACAAGGCTGCCATGAATTTTTCGTTTTCTTAACGTAGGGGTCAAGCCGCGGTCTGCGCCGCGGCGGTCGGCCAGTATAGAAGGAAGGCGCAAAACGTGCTGGCGAGGCCAGCATTTTGCGGTTGGACCGGTCGATGTGTGCCCAGCGCTCGTGGCAAAAGTTCCGCCAGCACCATTGTGATAATCTTGTCGGTCGCTCACTTTCAGGGACCACCATGACCTTGCCCGTCGTTGCTATTTTTGTTGCCAAGCCCGGTTTGGAAGAGAAACTGGAAACACTGTTACGCACCGTTGTCGAGCCGACGCTGCGCGAGGAAGGGTGCATCAGCTACCAAGTGAACCGCGATATTGCCAATCCACGGCGCTTCGTGTTTACCGAGGAGTGGCAGAGCAAGGCCGACCTCGACCGGCATCTTGCGACGCCGCATTTGCGGATGCTGTCGGAGCAGATACCGGCGTTGATCGAATCGAGCGATGTGATCTTGCTGGCGAAGGTTGCCGGCGGTCCGGCGTAAGCCGGAGGGCGCCTGGCGCCGGCCAGGCGGCTGGCTTTTACTTGTCGCCTAAAAAAGCGACGAGTTCTTCATGCCCGCCGATGCGCTTGCCGTCAATATAGGTCTGCGGTGTCGTCTCGACACCCTCGGCCTGCATGAACGAATCGACTTCGCTACGGGTCGTCAATTGATGATCCTCGACCTGGTAGCCCGCCTGTTGCAATAAGTCGAGTGATGCGACGCCGAATGGACAAGTATGTTCCGGGGTGACCATGCGGTGCAGTGTTGCTTGCTTCGATTCCATTGGAATATAACCTTTCTTGAATAGCTCGGTTGCTTGTGGCAACGCGACGAGCAGTGACATCGGGAGATCGAGATTAGGTGTGTGGTACCGGCCGCGCCGTGCGTGAACGCACGCACATCTGTAAATCATCGCACCTGACTCGCCCGGCACTGTCGCCTGATATCGCGTCACTTGCGTCGTACCGATTGCACGAGCGCAGAATTCACTCCCTGGCCGAATCGCATACACTGAAATACTCTACCTATCAGGAGCCAGTATGCGAACAACACGCGTCGCACACATCATCCTTGCCCTTGCCAGCCTTTGTGCAGGCCAGGCATTCGCGCAGCAACCGACCATCAAACCCGGGTTGTGGCAGATCGATATGGCGCTGCCCGACAAGGCGGCGGGCAATCCGCTGGGAGGCTACCTCGAGCTGATGAAAAGCCAGATGGCCCTGATGACGCCCGAGCAGCGCGCGCAGATCGACAAGATGATGGCCGCCAGCGGCACTGAACTGAATGGCGATGGTTTGCGCACGAGACAGTGCATTACCCGGCAAAACATCAACGACTTCGATTTGTTCGGTAAAAAAGGCGCGGATTCCTGTACCAAGAAGATGACACCAACTGCCGACGGGATGAATGTGAGCATGACCTGCGCCCAGCCCCGGATGAAGGTCGACGCCGTCCTGAAGGCCGAGAGTGAGACATCGTATCGGTTTGAATCAGTCACGACCGTACCTGGGCCGGGTGGCGCCGACATCAGCCAGAAATCGAGCGGCACCGGAAAATGGCTGGGAAGCGATTGTGGAACGACCGCCGCAGCAGCAGTTGGCCGGTAACGGGTACGCACGCTCAGGCGAGGGCAAACATGCACGCCACAGCGAGCGCCATCACCGACGTGCATAGCCATCCAAGGACTTTCAAGCGCCGGGAGATGGTCAATGCGCCCATGACGTCGTGCCGCGCTGCCATCAGCAGCATCACGGCCATGATCGGGACCGAGACGACGCCGTTGATGACGGCGCTCCAGTAGAGCGCCTTGATCGGGTCGATGGGTGCGTAGATCAGTGCAACCCCAAGAAGCGTCGCCAGAACGATGATCGTGTAGAAACGCGGTGCCACGGCCGGCTTGTCTTGCAAGCTGTTTTTCCATTCGAATGTGCCCGCCATCGCGTAGGCAGCCGATCCTGCAAGCACGGGAATCGCCAGCAGGCCGGTGCCGATGATGCCAAGACTGAAAAGGATGAACGCGAATTCGCCGGCAATCGGCCGCAGCGCTTCCGCCGCCTGCGCCGAGGATGAAATATCGGTGATGCCGTGCAGGTGCAACGTCACGGCAAAGGTCAGCATGATGGCGAATGCCACCGCATTTGAAAAACCCATGCCAATATAGGTATCGACCTTGATCCGGTCGAGGCTTGCCTTGGCGTCGGCTGGCGCATATTTCAGCGCCCGCGCTTCGGGTATCGCACGCAGGTTTTCGACTTCCTGCGATGACTGCCAAAAAAACAGGTACGGGCTGATGGTGGTACCGAATACCGCAACAATCGTCGTCACGTAGGCGGCTTTCCAGGGCAGGTGCGGGAACGTGATCAAGCCGACCGCGACTGTGGCCCATGGCACCCTGACGACAAACACGGTCACCACGTACGCCAGCAGCGCCAGCGTCATCCATTTCAGGATACGCACATAGCGGGTGTAGGGAATCATCACCTGCAGCACGGCAGACAATGCACCGAAGCCGATCGCATACACATGCGCGGGGCCGCCCATTACCAGCCGCAGGGCGTCGCCCATTGCCGCGATGTCGGCGGCGATATTGATGATGTTTGCAAGCAGCAAAAGCATGACGATGGCATACAGCAACGTCTTCGAATAATGGCGGCGGATATTGGTGGCTAATCCATGCCCAGTCACCACGCCAATACGTGCGCTGACAATCTGGATGCCCACCATCAGCGGATAGGTAAAGATCACCGTCCACAGCAACCCAAAACCGAATTGCGCACCGGCCTGCGAGTAGGTTGCGATACCGCTCGGATCGTCGTCTGCCGCGCCGGTGATCAGGCCAGGTCCTAATTTGGACAGCAATGTGGTGGGTTTTTCAGCGAACGCCGGCAGGGACTCTTCCATAATTGCAGGCTATTCCATTTACTCATGCATGGTCCAGGACGGACTGGAGGGGATGTTCATCACTTCCCCACGAGTCTAACGTGTTCATTCGCCTTGTAGGATATTTCTTACACGGCGCACGCATTCATGCCACTGTCATCATGCCGAATTAGCATCCCCTCGTCATCCCCGCCGATATGGCGCTGACAACTTCTGATGCGCTCGCCCGTGGTGCGAGGCGCGAAATAACTCATCACACTTGAAGAGGGGTTGCTTTTATGAAAACGTCGCATCTTGGACTGTTGCCGCTCGCGGCCATGCTGTTCGCGCCGGTCGCCGCCCATGCCATGCCCGTGTCGACACTCACCGGTGAACGTCCTTTGGTGATTGCCCATCGCGGCGCCAGCGGCTATCTGCCGGAAGAGTCAGTGCAGTCCTATCAGCTCGCCATCCGCATGGGCGCCGACTATATCGAAGGCGATGTGTACCTGACCGCCGATAACAAGGCTGTAATGCTGCATGACGGCACCTTGAATGCCACGACGAACGTCGTCGCGTTCGCCGCCACGCATCCCGAGATCGCCGCCCTGCGTTCCAGCAATGGGACCTACGATGTGCGCAAATTCACGCTGGCGCAGCTCGAGAAGTTGTCCGTGACGTGCCGCAACGCCAATGGCTACTGCACCGACAAGACCTATTTCAACCCGGCCGTCTCGTACAGCTTCACGTCTTACGACGCCTTCCTCGACCTGGCCTACAACCATTTCCTGGAAACGGGTGTCGCGATCGGCGTTTTCCCGGAAGCCAAGCAGACCGGGCTGGAGGTTGCGGAAGCCATCCTGGCGGGCCTGACCAATGCGAAGTACAACGGCTACTTCACGACGGCAGGCCGCGCCCTGACGCAGTCCTTCAACGCGGCGCAGGTGGAATACCTGAACACCAACTCGTCGATCCCGGTCAGCTATCTGGGCGTCTGCCCCAACACGGCAGCAGGGGCAGCTGCCGTTGCGGCCATCGCCGACGGGATCGGTCCTTCGGCAGGCCTGCTCAGCGCAGCCTGCGTGAAGGCTGCGCACGATGCGGGAATGACGGTCACGCCGTATACGTTCCTGAACAACCCGGCCAGCTACGAGGCCGCTTACAACCTCGGTGTGGACGGCGTGTTCACGAATTACCCGGACATCGCCGGCACTGTGCGCGACCAAGTATTCGGGCCGGCCACGCCAGTGCCCGAGCCGCATTCGCTGGCACTGCTGGGCCTGGGCCTGGCCGGCATCGTCGGGCTGAAGAAGCGCAAGCAGGCTTGATCACGCAGGTGATTTGCACGCCCGGCCGGCCTGTCCGACCGGGCGTTTTTTTATGGCGGACACTTCATGCCCCGTGCATCGCCCGCGTCATCAGAGCGTCATCGGCGCTGGCTAAGATTTGCCGTCTTTCACTTTTGCCAATTGCCATCCCATGAACCAATCGCATTCGCGTCGCAATTTCATTCGCACCTTTTCCCTCGGCACTGTCGCCGTGTCCACGCTCCCGCTCGCGGCCTGCGGCGGCGACGGCGACGAGCGCGTCGTCAGCTTCTCGCATGGCGTGGCCAGCGGCGACCCGCTGGCCGATCGCGTCATCCTGTGGACGCGCATCACGGCCACCGGTGCCGACGACATCGATGTCGGCTGGGAGATCTCGGAGACGAGCGACTTTTCGCGTACGGTGGCCTCGGGCAGCCTGCGCACCGGCAGCGCCAGCGATTTCACGGTGAAGGTCGATGCGACCGGCCTGACGGCCAACCGCAGCTATTTCTACCGCTTCGGCTGCTACGGCCAGCTCTCGCCGGTGGGGCGTACCAAGACCCTCCCAACGGGCAGCGTGGCGCGCGTGCGCTTTGCCGTGTTCAGCTGCTCGAACTACCCGGCCGGCTACTTCAACGTGTATGCCGATGCCGCCAGGTTTGACGACATCGATGTCGGCCTGCACCTGGGCGACTACATCTACGAATACGCTGCCGGCGGCTACGCGTCGCAGAACGCGGGCACGCTGGGGCGCGTGTCGAAGCCGGCCACCGAGATCATCACGCTGACGGATTACCGGGTGCGCTTCCAGCAATACCGCACCGACCCGGACCTGCAGGCGGTGCACGCGCGCATGCCTTTCATCGCCGTCTGGGATGACCATGAACTGACCAATGACACCTGGAGCGGCGGTGCCGAGAACCACGACCCGGCCACGGAAGGCCTGTGGTCGGCGCGGCGCCAGATGGCGATCCAGGCCTATCACGAGTGGATGCCGATCCGCGTGCCGGACGCGACGCGCCCGGACAAGATCTACCGCTCGTTCGATTTCGGCAACCTGCTGTCGCTGCACATGCTGGATACCCGCGTGATCGGCCGCGACAAGCAACTGGCCTACGCCAGCTATGTCGGCGCTGACCGCAGCTTCAACAGCGCCGCCTTTACTGCCGACGTGACGAACCCGGCGCGTCAACTGATGGGCACGGAGCAGACTGCCTGGCTGCGCAACCAGATGAGCAAGTCGACGGCCACCTGGCAAATCCTGGGCCAGCAGGTGCTGATGGCGCGCATGCTGCTGCCGGCGCCGATGGTGCTGGGCACGACGGGCTATGCGGCGTACTTCGCGATCGCCGCCAAGGTCAAGGCCGGCGTGGCGCTGAGCGCCGCCGAACAGCAGCAGCTGGCAGCCACACCGGTGCCTTACAACCTCGATGCCTGGGATGGCTACCATGCCGCGCGCGAGACGGTGCTGAACATGGCACAGACGCTGAACAAGAACATGGTGGTGCTGGCAGGCGACACGCACAATGCCTGGGCCAGCGACCTGGCCGACCAGCAGGGGCGGGCAGTGGGTGTTGAATTCGGCGTGCCTGCCGTAACCTCGCCTGGTTTCGAAAGCTACTTCCCGACTGTCGCGCCGGCCACCGTGGCAGGCGGCATGGAGCAGCTGATCGGGCCGCTGCAATACGCGGAGACGGCATTGCGCGGCTTCGTCGTGCTGACGGTCACCCCGACCGAAACACGGGCCGAGTACCGCTACGTCGATACGATCACGTCGAAAACGTACAAGGCGGTCGTCGGCAAGACGCTGCGCATGTTGCCGGGGGTGGCAAACCGCAAGATCGTGGCTGCCTGACGAGGGCATGGAGCGAGGCGCAAGTCCTCGCTCCCCTTCATACCATCAACACATTCCCAGCTGCCAGACGAGTTTCTCACGATCCTTCTCCAGCAGCTGCACTTCGACCCCCTTGCTGGCCGAGCGCGTGATCACGACCGTCTTGTGAAAGTACGCGTACTGGATGCTGACCGTGCCCGAACTCTCGCTGCGCTTCACATCGGCCCGGTCGAGGTTGAGCTTGAGGTTCTGCAGGATCTGCGCATCGGGCCAGCCGGCCGACAGGCGCACGTGGCGCGTGCGGTCGTCGCCATTGGCTTGCGGGTAGACGCGCTCGCAAGCATGGGCGGGCGCTGGCGCCACGACGAGCGCGGATAGTGACAGCAAGCCTGCTGCAAGAAGGTTCAGGGACAAGGCGCGGGTCATGTTGTCGATGCCGGTAAGGAACAAGTGCTTACTGTAGCAGCAAGCGCAGCCGCTCGATATCGATCGGCTTGGTCAGGTGATGGTCGAACCCCGCATCGCGCGCCAGTTGCCGGTCGCGCTCCTGGCCCCAACCCGTTGCCGCAATCAGTTTGGTACCGGCGCAGGCATCCAGCCCGCGCAGGCGCCGCGCCAGCTCGTAACCATTGAAGTCGGGCAGGCCGATATCCAGTAGCGCCACTTCGGGCAAGAAGTCCGGTGCCAGCGCCAGTGCACCGGCGGCCGTGTGCGCCAGTAGCGTCGTGCAGCCGAACAGCTCGAGCATGGCCGCCATCGTCTCGGCCGCGTCGACATTGTCATCCACCACCAGCACCCGCAGCGCCGCCGGCTGGCCAGGTGCCGCCAATGCTGGTTCGGCCACCGCGCAACCCGCGATCAGCGGCAGACGCAGCGTGAACTGGCTGCCGCGGCCCGGTCCGTCGCTCTCGCCCAGGATGTCGCCACCATGCAGCTCGACGATGCCGCGCGCCAGGGCCAGGCCGATGCCCAGGCCGCCGCAGGCGCGCTCGCGCCCCGGTTCCAGCTGGGTGAACAACTGGAAGATCGTGCCCAGGGCGCCCGCCGGGATGCCGATGCCGTTGTCGCGCACGCGCAGTTCGGCGTGGCCGGCCTGGCCGGTCAGTTCAACATCGATCAGCCCGCCATCGGGTGTGTACTTGGCCGCGTTGCCCAGCAGGTTGATCACGACCTGCGCCAGGCGCGTGGCGTCGCCATCGACGGTCAGCGGCGCATCGGGCAGGGCCAGGCGCAGCGTGTGGCGCGCCGCCGTCATCATCGGCGTCATGTCGTGCACCGCGCCGCGCACCAGCGCCGCCATGTCGACCGGCGCGCGCCGCAGCTGCATGCGGTTCTGTGTGATGCGCGAGACTTCCATCAGGTCGTCCACCAGCCGCGTCAGGTGCCGCAGCTGGCGGTCGAACGCACCGATCACGCGCGCGTCTTCGTCGTTGCCGTGCTTGATCTTGAGAACGTCGAGCGCGCTGCGCATCGGTGCGAGCGGATTGCGCAGCTCGTGCGACAGCGTGGCGAGAAATTCATCCTTGCGCAGGTCGGCCGCCGACAACTGCGTGTTTACTGCCTGCAGTTGCAGGTCGCGCTGGCGTTGCACCTCGCGGGCTGCATCGGCCGCGTCCGATCTGCACAGCAGCGCGTTTTCGTAGGCATGCCTGCTACCATCGCGAAACAGGGCCCAGTGGTCGATCTCGCGATCGCCGTCGCGCTGACGTACGAGCTGGAGCAGCACTGGCAGCCGCGCGCCGCCTGGTGTCAGGAGGTCGATCTGGATGTCATGCGCCGCGCCTTCGCTCTGCAGGCGCGGCACGCAGCACGTGTAGTGGAACAGCCGGGCGCTGGCCGGCAGCAGGTCGTGCAGGCGCGTGCCGATCAGGGCTCCCTGCGGCATGCCGAGCCACGCATGCAGGCTGGCGTTGGCCGTGAGGATCATGCCGTGTGCATCCGTTGCCATCAGGCCGCAAGCAGCCTGGTCGAAGAACAGGTCGGTCACGGTGAGGGCGGCGTTCATGGACGGTCAGCGAAGCTGCTGTGTGAGGAAGGTGTCGATGGCGGCCGAGACGGCGGTCGGCGCACTCATGTGCGGACAATGGCCGACATTCGGTACCATCGCAAACGTGCTGCCGGGCAGGTTCTGGTGCAGCCATTGGCCGGCCGTGCGCGGCGCGATCAGGTCGTCGCTGCATTGCAGGATCAGCGCCGGCGTCGTGGATTTGGGCACATCAAGACGGTGGTCCGAGCGGAACGTAACGCTGGCAAAGTGATGCGCGATCTCGGGATCGTTGCGGCAAAAACTGGCCGTCAGCCCGGAAGCCAGGTGGGGCTGATTGGGCGCGCCCATGATGGTGGGTGCAAGGCTGTGCGACCAGGCGATGAAGTTCGTCTCCATCGTCTCGAGCAACTCGTCGATGTCGTCGCGCGTGAAGCCGCCGGTATAGTCGCCGTCGTTGATGTAGCAGGGCGACGGACTGACCATGATCTGGGCCGCAAAGCGCTCGGGTGCAGCGATCGTGGCCAGCAGGCCGATCGTCGCGCCGACCGAATGGCCGACAAACACCACCGGGCCGCTGGCATGGGCATCCATGATGGCGAGCAGGTCGTCGGCATGACCCTGCAGCGTCGCATGGCGCGCGCGGTCATAGGCCGAAAGGTCCGAGCCGCCGGAGCCGACGAGATCGTAGGTGAGGACGCGATACCGGTGCTGGTAGGCGGGGGCGAGGTGACGCCACATCGTCTGGTCGCAACCGAAACCATGGACAAACACCATCGTGGCGGCGCCCCGGCCGGCAAGGTGAACGTTATGGCGAAGCTGGGCGGACATTGAATGCCTCTCGTCGGTTCACGCAGATATACACAAAAAATAGCATCATTCCTGTGTAATGTCAGCAATGCCGATGTAAAAGGCGGTTAGTCGTGGTCGTCGTTCTCGCCAGCACGTGTCAGTTGCGGGATCACCTTGACCAGCAGGATGCGCGGGCCATTCATTTTCTTGACCACGACATCGAACTGCGGAAAGCCGATGCGCTGGCCTTGCTTGGGGATGTCGCCCAGTTTGGCCATCAGGAGGCCACCGACCGATTCGACATCGTCCAGCCCCATTTGTTCGTTGTCGATGTCGATGCCCAGCAGCCGTTCGAGCGAGAAGATCGGCAGGCTGGCCTTGCCGATCCAGGTGCCATCGGCCTGCTTGAGCCAATCGTTTTCGTTCATCCGGAATTCGTCGCGGATCTCGCCGACCATCGCGCCCAGCAGGTTGTCGAGCGTGACGAAGCCCACCGGGCGCTTGCCTTTTTCGCCGATCAGCGCGAAGTGGGGCGCGCCGCCGCGGAAGCGCCGGAAGATGTCCTGCGCCGGCGTGCGCGCCGAAATCGATTCGACCGGCCGCAGGAACTGGGTCAGGTCGCCGATGGGCCGGCCCGACTGCAAGGCGAAATACAGGTCTTTCAGGTGGACGATGCCGATGACTTCCTCGCCGTCCTTGTCGAAATACGGATAGCGCGAAAAGCGGTTGCGGCGCACGGTCTCCAGGTTCTGCTCGAGCGAGCGGCTGGCGTACAGGGCGCTGACTTCGTTGATCGGGCGCATCAGCTCGGACACGGCCAGCTGGCTGAAGTCGAGCGACTGGGCCAGGATATTGCGGTCGTCCTGCGTGATCTTTTCAGCCGGGTTGCTGGTGCGCAGGATCAGTTTGAGTTCGTCGAGCGAGTAGTGGTGGTCGTGCCCGCCCTTGCCGGCCAGGCCCGCCACGCGCAGCAGCGTATTGGCGCTGGCATTGAGCAGGGCGATCGCCGGGTACATGGCCCAGTAGAACGCATACAGCGGGATGGCGCACCACAGTGCCACCGATTCCGGCAGCCGGATCGCCAGCGTTTTGGGGGCCAGTTCACCGACCACGATGTGCAGGAACGAAATGACCGAGAACGCGACGATGAACGAAATGCTGTGGATCAGCTCTTCGGACGTCACGCCGACAAACGCAAAGACCGGTTCGAGCAGGCTGGCAAAGGCCGGCTCGCCGACCCAGCCCAGGCCCAGCGATGCCAGCGTGATGCCGAGCTGGCAGGCCGACAGGTAGGCGTCGAGCTTGCCGTGGACTTTCTCCAGGATGCGTCCGCGCAGGCCGGTGGTCTTGGCGATGGCGTTCACGCGGGTCTTGCGCAGCGTGACGATACTGAATTCGGCGGCGACGAACAGGCCGTTCAGCGCGACCAGAAACAGGGCGAGAACGAGGAAGAGGATATTTTCCATGCTGGAGATGTATTAACAGAAGGTAAAGCCAAGGGGCATTGTACAGCCCAAAACGGCCCTTATCCGTCTGCCAACGCGCCTTTGTGCACGGCCGACAGGATTGCCTCGACCGCCGGATGCTTGATCTTGCGTTCGTTCGAGATCGCATAAAAGTGTTCGCGCACCTCCGGCACCCGGCCGACCAGCTCGGCGCCGAGCTGGTAGTCGATGTCGGCGGCGGGCGCCGCCGGCGTGAAGAACAGCCCCAGGCCGCGCCGGCCAAAGGTATTCAATAACGCGTTGTCCTCGAACTCGCCGACCACGTCGGGCCGGATCGCATGACGCTCGAACCAGTCGTCGATCTTGCCGCGCAGGGCGTTGTTGCGGGTGGGCAGCAAGAACGGCGCGCCGTGCAGCGACGCCGGAAAGTCATCGCGGTAGTCGTGCGCCAGGGCCGGCGCGCCGACGACGAACATCTCGCTTTCGGACAGCAGGTGGCTGAACACGCGCAGCGTGGTGCCGGTGGGCACGGCGCGGTCGGTCAGCACCACGTCGAGCTTGTGCAGCGCCAGGTCGCCCAGCAGCGCCTCGTACTGGTCTTCGTGGCACACCAGGCGCACGGGTGTGGCCAGCCGGGTCGTGACCTCGAGCAGGCGGTAAGCGGTGAACTTGGGCAGCGAATCGGAAATGCCCACCGCCAGGCGGATGCGCGTGCTGTCGGAGGCGTCGAGCGCCTCCTGCATTTGCTCGCCCAGCAGAAAGATCTGGTCAGCATACGAGAGCGCCAGGCGGCCCGCTTCGGTCAGCGTCAGGCGCCGGCCCTGCTGGGTGAACAGTGCCTTGCCAAACGCCTGTTCAAGTAAGGTAAGCTGCGTACTCACTGTCTGGATGGCCAGGCCGAGGCGCTCGGCGGCGCGGGTAATGCTGCCTTCCTTGGCAACCACCCAGAAGTAATAGAGGTGACGAAAATTGGGGAGTGCGTGGCTCATGGCTTCTGTTTTTCGGAAGTAACCCTTCAATTATCTTCGCTTTTTCAATCGCTTGCCAACCTTTATACTTGTTCGTCAGCACCGTTTTTCATAAATTTATAAGAGGGGAACACCAATGAAGTACTTTACCTGGTCATTCATCGTGACCGCGGTCTGCCTTGCCCTTGCGGCATGGTGGGGATTCGAGCACGGTGGCGTGTCGGGCCTGGTCACTGCGCTGGGCGTGGCGACCATCCTGGCCGTCATGGAAGTGTCGCTGTCGTTTGATAACGCGGTGGTCAACGCGTCGGTCCTCAAGACCTGGGACGAATTCTGGATCAAGCTGTTCCTGGGCGTCGGCATCATCATCGCCGTGTTCGGTATGCGCCTGGTGTTCCCGCTGGTCATCGTGGCCGTTGCTGCTGACCTGGGCGCGATGGAAGTCTGGGACCTGGCACTGTCGGATCCAAAAGCCTTCTCGATGCACCTGACCAACCACCACGCTGAAGTGGCGGCATTCGGCGGTATGTTCCTGCTGCTGGTGTTCCTGAACTTCATGCTGGACGATGAAAAAGAAACCCATTGGCTGGGCAACTTCGAAGCAAAACTGGGTTCGCTCGGCAAGGTGTCGTCGATCGCCGTCATGATCGCCATCGCTGCGCTGCTGTTCAGCCTGACGTATGTTGATGAAGCGCAGAAGATGGTCGTTGCGATCGCCGGTATGTGGGGCATCCTGGTCTATGTTGCTGTCGATATGCTCAGCAGCCTGCTGGAAAAGAGCGAGTCGGGCGGCGGCGCCGTCGGTGACGCGGTCAAAAAAGGCGGTATCGGTGGTTTCCTGTACCTCGAAGTGCTGGATGCGTCGTTCTCGTTCGACGGTGTGATCGGCGCCTTCGCGATCACCAGCGACGTCGTGATCATCATGCTGGGCCTGGCAATCGGCGCGATGTTCGTGCGTTCGATGACCGTGTTCCTGGTGCGCAAGGGCACGCTCGATGAATACGTCTACCTGGAGCACGGCGCGCACTACGCGATCGGTATCCTGGCCGTGATCATGCTGGCCAGCATGAAGTGGCACGTGCCCGAGCTGATCACCGGCGGTGTGGGCGTGGCCTTCATCCTGGCGTCGCTGTGGAGCTCGATTCAGTACAAGAAGAAGCACGCCGCACTCGGCGGCGCGTAAGCAGCAACCGGGCCGGCGGCATGCATGCCGGCCCTGCAGTACAGAATTCGCTGCGAGTGGCAGAACACCAGCTCGCGGCGCTTGCAACCCGGTGTTCACAATTTAGGAGATTCTCATCATGGCAATCAGTCTGCAAAAAGGCGGCAACGTCAACCTGTCGAAAGAAGCACCAGGCCTGACTTCACTGAAAGTCGCACTCGGCTGGGACATTCGCGCCACCGATGGCGCAGCCTTTGACCTCGACGGCGCTGTGTTCCTGCTCAATTCGTCCGGCAAGGTCCGTTCGGATGGCGACTTCATCTTCTATAACAACCTGAAGTCGAGCGACGGTTCGATCGTCCACTCGGGCGACAACACGACCGGCGCCGGCGACGGCGACGACGAATTCGTCACCATCGACCTGACCAAGGTTCCGGCCGACGTCGACAAGGTCGTCCTGGGCGTGACCATTCACGATGCCGAAACCCGTCGCCAGAACTTCGGCATGGTCGGCAAGGCGTTCATCCGCTGCGTCAACAACGCCACCAATGCCGAAGTCGCGCGCTACGACCTGTCGGAAGACGGTTCGACCGAAGCAGCAATGATCTTCGGTGAGGTCTACCGCAACGGCGCGGACTGGAAATTCCGCGCAATCGGCCAGGGCTTTGCCGGCGGCCTGGGCCCACTCGCCCGCAACTACGGCGTCAACGTTTAATCATTCAAGCCAGGGCGCTTCTGCGGAGGCGCCCTGCGTGGAACCTCATTCTAAGGAAGCCAAATGCCAGTATTTACCGTGACCGGGGATGTCGATCCTTTCCTTCATGTGTCGATGAGGCAGGGCGAGACCATCTATTGCGAATCCGACGCGATGGTGATGATGGAATCGACCCTCGACCTCAAAGGCAAGATGAAGGGCGGGCTCGGTAGTGCGCTGATGCGCACCTTTGCCAACGGCGAGTCGTTCTTCCAGCAGCACATCGAAGCCACGCGCGGCGATGGCGACTGCCTGCTGTCGCCAACCCTGCCGGGTGCGATGCAGACGGTCGATGTCGGCCCGAACCACTACATCATCAGCGATGGCGCGTTTGTCGCGGCCACGTCGGGCGTCGACCTCAAGGTGCGCACGCAAAGCCTGGGCAATGCCATGTTCGCCAACAGTGGCGGCTTCTTCGTCACCGAGACGGGTGGCCAGGGCCAGGTGGTGGTGTCGGGTTTCGGGTCGATGTCGGTACTGGATGTCGAGCCGGGCAAGGACGCGATCATCGACAACTCGCACGTGGTGTGCTGGGACAGCACGCTGCGCTACGAGATTTCGATCACGACCGGCACCAGCGGTGGTTTCCTGGGTAACCTGATCAACAGCCAGACGAGCGGCGAGGGCATGGTCCTGCGCTTCTCGGGTCGTGGCAAGGTGTATGTATGTTCGCGCAACCGCACTGCATTCAAAGCCTGGATGCAGCAGCCAGCGAAATAACGGAGGAACACAATGTCAGTCAATCTGCAAAAAGGCCAGAAGATCTCTCTGGACAAGGAAGCCGGTGGCGGCCTGTCCCGCGTGACCATGGGTCTGGGTTGGGATGCGATCAAGTCGAAGGGTTTCTTCGGCTTCGGTGGCGGCAAGTCGGACGCCGTCGACCTGGATGCATCGGTGGTCATGTTCGACGAGTCGAACAAGCCGGTGGACGTGATCTGGTTCCGCCAGCTCAAGAGCAAGGACGGCAGCATCGTCCACACGGGCGACAATCGCACCGGCGCCGGTGATGGCGACGACGAGCAGATCACCGTCGACCTGAACGCCGTGCCGGCATCGGTCAAGGCACTGGTCTTCACGGTCAACAGCTTCACCGGGCAGACCTTTGCCACGGTCGAAAACGCCTACTGCCGCCTGATCAATGCAGCCAACCAGCAGGAAGTCGCGCGCTTCAACCTGTCGGTGACGGGTTCGCACTCGGCGCAGATCATGGCCAAGCTGTACCGCCATGGCGGCGAGTGGAAGATGCATGCGATCGGCGAGAACGGCAATGGCCGTACGTTCGACGATCTGATGCCGCAGATTTCAGTGCACCTGTAATCGGCGGGATTGTTCGACCAGAGAACCGGGGCCTCGTGCCCCGGTTTTTTATTGCTGCGGCGTGCCTTCGCAGATATAGCGGCACAGCTTTTCCGTATCGTCCTCGTGCTTTTCGATGATCGACGCTTCGCGTTCCTTGAGCTGTGCCAGCTTTTGCGGATCGGTCTCCTTGCTTTTTTCGTCGTTCAGCGTCGCCATCCTGTGCGCGAACTGTTCGTTCTTCGCCGCGGATGGACCCACTTCGGCGCAGGCGCGCATGCAGCTGCCGTACGTCCTCGGGGCCGCAGTGGCGTGCGAAGCGATGCATGCCAGTGCCAGTGCGGTGATGATCTTGTTCATGGTTTCTCCCTGTTAGTCATAGTCTGGTTTCCAGCCGAATCGCCACGCGCGCATGGTTGGACGTATCGGTCGTGCGCCGCACGATCTCGGCCGCGCCCAGATACGCGTCGATGCGTGACCGTGTGCGTGGCACGAGATTGTCGAGATTGAGCACCAGCCTGGTCTGCTTGCTGACCGTCCAGCTCGCGTTCATGCCCAGCACCCGCTTGCCCGATTCATACACGCGCTGGTTCACGCTGTCGCGTACCCAGTCGCCCGGCAGATAACTGGCGTCGATGCCCAGCTTGACCGGCACTGTCTGGAGCGTATAGCTGCCGCCCACCTTGGCGCGCCATGGCGATTGGCCTGACAAGCGGTTGTCGGGGCCGGGCAGGTCGCTTAATGTGGAGTCGGCCAGGCCCACGCTGCCATGCAGGTCCAGGCGCGCCAGATGGCTGCCGATATCCTTGCCCGACATGCGTGCCTCCAGGTCCAGCCCCCGGATCCGGGCGCTGCCCAGATTGGCCTGGCGGCCGATATAGCGTGGTGTGCTTGCCCACGGCACATCGGCCAGCGCGATCTCGTAGCCGGTCTTGTTGCTGATGTTGCGAGAGTAGGCCTCGAGGGTGATCTCGCTGTCCTTGCCGATGCCATGGCTGTACGACAGGTTCACACCCAGCGCCCGCTCGGGCTGCAGGCCGGGATCGCCGGCAGTGTCGGCGGTATCGAGCGTGTTGGCACCGCACAGCATCTGGCCGCGACACGGTGCAAACGTGTTGATCACGGGGTGCCACAGCAGTTCATCGAAAAACGGCGCGCGAAAGCTGCGCGCGACCGAAAGCCGGAGCTGGCGCTTGCGGTCAGCGCCGAGCTTGCGCGACACGTGCAGTGACGGTGCCCACATCGTGAAGCCGGGGCTGCTGCTGGCCGTGCCTTCGCGCAGCCGGTAGGCGCGCCGCTCGACCGAGCTGCCGATGTTCACGGCCCAGCTGCGATTGATGCGCCATTCATCCTGCAGGAACAGCTCGCCGCTCGTCAGGCGGGCCGTGTCGCTCTGGCCCAGGACCGCCAGGCTGTAGTCGGGCATGCCGTTGAAGAAGTCGCTGTAGGAATTGTTGGCCCGGTTGTGCGCGAACTTGGCGCCAGCCGTGATCGCATGGCCGTTCTCGAACTCGGTCGCGTAGTCCACGTGCAGGAAGGTATTTGTCGTGACTGACCTCGGGCGCGATACCAGCTCGTCCATGAGCGCCGCATTGCTGGTATCGATGCGCAGCGCGTCGCTGTCGATGTGGGCACGGTTCACGTTCAGCTTCACGTTCAGGCTGCTCTCGGGATCGATGCGCCAGTCCCAGCGCAAGGGGATCTCGAGCGACGTCATCGCACTGTCGCCATCCTGGCGCGTGAGCAGGGTGCTGCCGTCGCGCCAGAAGCGCTGTTGCCGGCTGCGTCGCGGCCCCCCGAAATAACTGGCCGCCGGACTGAATGTCAGCGCGTGCGTGCTGTCGACGTTCCAGGTGAACTCCCCGGCGGCACTGACGATGTTCGCGGCATTGCGGTTGCGCGCCTGTCCGGTGTAGGCCAGAACCGGGGCGGCAAAGGCGTTCTCGCGGGTCGCGATGTAGTCCATCCGGCTGGACACCGGCTTGTGTACGGCCGACAGGCGCACGCTGTACACGAGCGGCTTGCCCTCGATTGGGCCGCCAGTCGACCAGGCCACATCGGCGCCAGGAAGCCCGGCCGTCGTTGACAGGCCGGCATTGACCTGCGCCAGAGGGGTCTTCTGCGCCTTGCGGCGGATGATATTGATCGTGCCGGCGATGCCGATCGGGCCGGTCGCGGCGGTACTCGATTTGATGATCTCGATGCGCTCGACATGCACCAGGTCGAGCGTGAACGTGTCGCCCTGGGGCGGCATGCCGTCCACCAGCACCTGCGTGTAGCCGGGCAGGCCGAGCAAACCGATGCGTCCATCCTTGCCGACGCTGACCGATGGCTCGCGGTTGAGCAGCTCGCCGACATTCTGCAGGCCGCTCCCGGCGATGCGCGCCTTGCCGATGATGACCTTGCCGGCAACAAAATCACGACTTGCCTCGACGTCGCCCTGGACGCCGTTGACGACGACTTGCTGGGGCGCGGCGGTAACCGGTGGTTCGGCCCTGGCCAGGGCCGTCAGGCAGACAGCAAAACAAGTGAGTGCAAAACGCATCCGGTGACATTCGTGTGACAACCGAAGAAGCTTAGCAGCCCAGTCACGCCGAATTATCAAACAATGTCACGATTGCAAAAATCTCGAAGCACCGCATTGACAAGGTCCATGAACGCGTCTACTGTATCAACCAACTAATACACTAATACGCAATGACCACTTCACTGTTTTCGATCATCCCCGGCTCTTCCGATCCGATCTACCGGCAACTGGTCGATCAGGTGCGGCGCCTGGTTGCCGGTGGCCAGCTGGCGCCCGGCGCGGCGTTGCCCTCGGTGCGTGACGTGGCCCAGCAGTTGACGGTCAATCCGATGACGGTCTCCAAGGCGTATGGCCTGCTCGAACTCGAAGGCGTGCTCGATCGCCGGCGCGGTGTCGGCATGGTCGTGGCCGATCGCGCAGCCGGTGCCGGCGCTGGCGCTGCTGTCGCTGCCGCCGATCGCGCCGCGCTGCTGCGGCCCACGCTGGAACGCGCCGCGCGTGAAGCGCGCGAACTCGAACTCGATCCAGCCACCGTGCTCGCCCTTTTCACACTCATCCTCAAGGAATCACCGTGACACCATCCCCGATCCAGATGTGCGGCGTGGCCAAGCATTTCGGCAGCAAGGCCATTCTCGATAACCTCGACTGGGAAGTACGGCCCGGCCAGGTGGTCGGCCTGCTCGGGCGCAATGGCGCCGGCAAGTCGACGTTGATGGAATGCCTGCTGGGCCTGCGCGAGACCGATGGCGGCAGCGTCCTGCTGTTCGGCGAACCGCTGCATGCGTTGACGGACGCGACGCGCGCCCGTATCGGCTACGTGCCGCAGAAATCGGATCTGTTCGAGTGGATGACGGCGCTGCAGATGCTGGATTACTTCAAGGCCATGTACCCGCGCTGGAACGACGCGAAGGTCGCGTCGCTGCTCGAACGCTGGGGCTTCGATGGCCTCATGCGCAACAAGCCGATTCGCAGGCTCTCGGGCGGCGAGCAGCAGCGCCTGTCGATCATCCGCGCACTGGCGCATGATCCCGACCTACTGGTGCTCGACGAGCCCGCATCGGCGCTCGACCCGGCGGGCCGGCGCAGCTTCTTGTCCGAACTGGTCGATGGCGTGATCGAGCAGGGCACCACGGTAGTGTTCTCGACCCATATCCTGACCGATCTCGAGCGGGTGGCGCCCGATGTGGCGTTTCTCAAGAATGGTCGCATCGCGCTGCAGGGCGAACTCGACACCCTGCTCGATGGCGCACGCCGTGTGATCGGCCCGGCCAGCATGCTGGGCGCTGCCTTGCCGGGCGAGCTGCGCCGCAGCCAGGCGGGCGACGGGTCCGTCTGCGTCATCGTGCAGGGTGGGGCGCCGCTGGCCGACACGCCAGGCGTGCGCGTCGAGCCGCTCGGTCTGGAAGACCTGTTCATCGAGGTCACGCGGTGAGCGCGCGTCTGCGACAGTACCGCATGCTGTGGCAAGCCGCGCATGCGCACATCCATCCCCGTGCGCAAACGGTTTTATGGTCAGCCATCGTCATCCTGACCGTGGCCGTGGCGGCGCTCATGGGGACGGTGTATGGCGTACTGGCCGGGCTCGGCTGGGCCTTGTGCACCCCGGCGGGTCTGCTGCTGTTTGACTGGACCTTGGCCTTTGTTCCAGGCGCGCTCGGCGTGAACACGCCCGCCAATGCCCAGCTGGTGCCGGCCATGCGTGCTCGTCTGGTCGAACTGGTGCTACTGGTCTGGTTGGCCGCAGTCGGCCTGCTGGCCGCAGGGCTGCAGTTGATCCCGGAGGCGCCGTACCTGCTGCTGCCATTTGCCATGGCCGGCACACTGGGCGCGGTGATGCTGGTTGCCGGTATCGGCGCTGGTGTGGTCCTGGTGCTGCCATTCTTCTTTTCATTCCTGAGCGACGAATGGCAGGGATGGCTGCACGACGCTGCCTTGCAACCCGGCGTCGTGCCACTGCTGGTAGCGGCCATGATCCTGCTCGCCGCCCGGGTGGTGTGGGCCCTGTTTCCTCGTGGCGGCGAGCGCCATTGGGCCATGCGCGAGCATCTGGCCCTCTTGTCAGGCGGCAATGGCAGCAGCGCCTTGTGGGAGGGCACGCGCCGGTACTCGGTGCGCCGTTTCCTTGAGCAACATGGGACAGGGCTGCGTACGCCGGGTGCGCTGGTGCTGCGTGCACTTGGCCCGAACCTGTTCTACCTGATGGCGTCGACAACCCTGGGTGTGGCATTCGCCTTCGCTGCCATCACCTGGCATTTGCGCGGCACGCCAATCGCTCACGAGACTGTGCCCACGATGCTGATGATCGGCGGCGCCATGCTGTGCTTTCTGTTTCCTGCTGCTGCCGTGCCATTTTTGCTGGCGCGCACCCGCGGTGAGCAGGCACTGGTACGGCTGGCGCCGGTGTCGCCCATCGATCCGGCCCGCTTCAACGCGCTGCTGGCCCGGGCCATGCTGCGTCAGGGTCTGGCGATCTGGGCCTGGTGCTCGGCGGTTTCCCTGTTGCTGGCCCTTGCCAGCGGCGCGGGCGGGATCGAACTGGTGTGGCAGGCGTGCCTGTGCTGCGTTACCTTGCCGGCACTGGCACTCATGCTGCGCGATCATGCGCGTGCGCCGCGCTGGGGGATGGTGTTCTACGGACTGGCAGCGTTGGGGCTCAGTTTTATCAGCCCGATCGTGGCCGTATTCGGCGCCAGGTGGCTGGGTTGGCCAGTCTGGTCCATCGCAACGCCCATTGCGCTTGTCCTGACCGCCATGCTCGTACAGCGGCGCTGGGAGCGGATGTGTGGCGCATCGATGGCATTTCCGGTCGGTCGCCTCGACTGACAATCGGGCATGCAGCGATTCGGCGTGGCCTTCTCGCCAAGCTTGCCAACAAGATTGATCAGCAGACCACCCTTTGTTGCCCAGTGACAACTGCTCATTGGTATATTGAACGCCAGACTCTATTTTTTGACGAGAAGTAGTCACTTCCGGGATATCGTCTTTCTGTTCCGGAATTTACTCCGCGCAAGAAAACTTACCCAGGGTCTCTATGCTTTCCAAATTAACATTGCGCTTTCGACTGATCGCCACCTTGGCGGTCCTCGGCCTTCTCATTGCTGCTATTGGTGTGCTTGGCATCTACGGCATGCGTTCGAATCATGCTGCGCTCGAACAGGTGTACAGCAATCAGCTCGCTTCGAGCATCGCGATCAACAATTCCAAGAATTTCCTGAACCGCGCCCGCTTCGGCCTGGACCGAGGCGTGTTCCATCCGGATGCGCCCGACGTCGCCAAGACGATCGCGCGCGCCAAAGGCTTCATTGACGACGCCAACAAATCGTGGCAAACCTATCTGAGCATGCCGCGCAATGGTGAAGAGGCGGAACTGGCCAAGACGCTGGAAACCGAACGCACACGCTACATCAACGACGGCATGCTGGCACTGGCCACCGCCCTCGAGCAGGGTAATAGCGAGCGCATTGAAGCGCTGTCGATGAAAGAGATGACGGCGCTGTACGGTGTCTTCGACAAGGCGTCGGTGGCGCTGGATGACTACCAGCTGACCACCGCCCGTCATGGCTTCGAGGCCAGCCTGGCGCTGTTTACCACGTTGATGTGGGCGGCGGGCCTGAGCGTGGTCTTCGGCCTCGTGCTGGCGGTCGTGTCGTCGGTGCTGCTGCTGCGCGCAATCATGCGCCCGCTCGAACAGGCGATCAGCCACTTTGATGCGATGGCCCACGGGGATTTGTCGACGACGGTCGTCATCGATCGCCAGGATGAAATGGGCGCGCTGCTCAGAGGCCTGGCGACGATGCAGGAGCAGTTGTCCGGCACCGTGCGCAGCGTGCGTGACAGCAGCATGTCGATCGCCACCGCCAGCGCTGAAATCGCAGCAGGCAATATGAACCTGTCAGGCCGCACCGAGCAGCAGGCCAGCAGCCTGGAAGAAACCGCATCCTCGCTCGAAGAACTGACCAGTACCGTGCAGCACAATGCCGACAACGTCCGCCAGGCCAATAATGTGGCGCGCTCGGCGTCCGAAGTGGCGATCCGTGGCGGCAAGCTGGTGGGGGACGTGGTCGAGACCATGAGCGCCATTAACGCGTCTTCGAAGCGCATTGTCGACATCATTTCCGTCATTGACGGCATTGCATTCCAGACCAATATCCTGGCGCTCAATGCGGCCGTCGAAGCAGCGCGCGCCGGCGAGCAGGGCCGCGGCTTTGCGGTCGTGGCCAGCGAAGTGCGCAATCTGGCGCAGCGTTCGGCGGCGGCAGCGAAAGAAATCAAGGAACTGATTGGCACGTCGGTGACCAATGTCGAGGCGGGTACGGTCCTGGTCGACAGCACCGGCACCACGATGAACGAGATCGTCGCGAGCGTGAAGCGGGTCTCGGACATCATGGCCGAGATTCTGGCTGCCGGCGAAGAGCAGACGTCGGGCATCGGCCAGATCAATGAAGCAGTCAGCCTGATGGACCAGGCGACCCAGCAGAACGCGGCCCTGGTCGAAGAAGCAGCGGCCGCCACCGGTGCGTTGCAAGAGCAGGCCCAGGCGCTGCAGCAGATGGTGAGCGTGTTCAAGGTCGACGCGCAGCCAGCCGGGCAACCGCACGGGCGCGCGCTCGGGAGCAAGGCGCAGCAGCGCATCGCCATCGCAGCCTAGCGCAAGCGGGCGCACGGCCCATGCCATAATGCCGGGATCATGAGCGTGCGCACCCCATTCCCGCTGACAGCCGGCCCCGCAGCCTGTCGATCCCATGCGTGATCCAAAAGCCTTTCCCATCGACGGCGGGGCGCTCGGCGCCGCGATTCGCGAGCATGACTGGGCCGCCACCCCGCTGGGGCCCATCGCCGGCTGGCCGGCAACGCTGCGCACTGGCGTGAGCATCGTGCTCGGTTCGGCGTTCCCCAGTTTTCTGGTCTGGGGCGCCGGGCAAACCCTTCTGTACAACGATTCCTACGCCGAGATCCTGTGCGACAAGCACCCGCGCGCACTGGGCGGCAGCTTCCAGGCCGCCTGGCCCGAAATCTGGGACGTGCTCGCGCCGCTGGTCGACCGCACGCTTGTGGGTGGCGAGTCGTACAAGATGCACGACCTGCCGCTCGTCATGCAGCGCAAGGGCTATGCCGAGCACACCTGGTTCACGTTTTCGTACGGCCCGGTACGCGGCGACGATGGCGAGATTCTCGGCCTGTTATGCACCTGCATCGAAACCACCGACACCATTCTCACGCGGCGCCGCCAGGTGGCCGATGAGGCCGTGCTGCGCGAGCACGAAAGCAATTCGCGCATCGATGCCGAGCGGGTGCAGCTGGCGCTGTCCGCCGGCGCCATCATCGGTACCTGGTTCTGGGATTTGCCGACCGACCGGTTCACGGTCGACGAGGCGTTCGCGCGCGCCTTCGGCCTCGACCCGGCGCTCGGGCGCGTCGGCCTGAGCCTGGCCCAGATCGTTGCCACGGTCCACCCCGACGACCAGGCCGGCCTGGCGCAGGCGATCAACACGGTCATCGCGCGCGGCGGCCACTACGCCCACCAGTACCGCGTCAAGCGCACCGACGGGCGCTACTACTGGATCGAGGCCAACGGCCGGGTCGACCTGGCACCGGACGGCACCGGGCTGCTGTTCCCGGGTGTGCTGATCGACGTCGAGGGCCGGCGCGCGGTCGAGGCCGAACGCGACCAGGCAATCCTGAAGCTGCGCGCCCTCAACGAGCAGCTCGAGCAGAAAGTCATTGCGCAGGCGCTGGCGCGTGGCCGCACCTGGCAGGTCAGCCCCGATATCCTGGGCGTGCTCAATGCCGACGGCGTTGTCGAGACGTCGAACCCTGCCTGGCAAACCACGCTGGGCTGGACCGAGGAGGAAATCGCCAGCACGTACTTCATGGAGTTCGTCCATCCGGACGACCGGGCGCTGACCCATGCCGTGTGGCGTGATGCACTCGAGCGCAACATTCCGGCGCTGCGATTCGAAAACCGCCACCGCCACAAGGCCGGTGGCTGGCGCTGGCTATCGTGGGTGGCGGTCCCGGACGACGGCAAGGTGTATTGCTCGGCGCGTGACGTGACCCTTGAAAAAGAAGCCCAGGCCGAGCGCGACCGCATGTGGGACACGTCGCCCGACCTGTTGCTTACCATTGATGCCAATGGCGTGTTCCGGCGTGTCAATCCGGCGTGGACCCATTTGCTCGGTTACACGCCCGACGAGCTCGTGGGCCATCACGCCACCGAATTCGTCGTGGCCGAGGACCACGCCCCGACAGTCGATGCCAACATCGCCGCGGCCGAAGGCGGGCAGCCGCGCCTGGTCAACCGCTATCGCCATAAGGATGGCTCGATACGCTGGATTTCGTGGGTCGCCGCGCCGGCGGGCAGCGTGACGTATGCGACCGGCCGCGACATCACGGTCGAACGCGAGCGCCAGGCCGAGCTCGAGCGCGCTCAGGAGCAGTTACGCCACTCGCAGAAAATGGAAGCGGTCGGCCAGCTCACCGGCGGCCTGGCGCATGACTTCAACAATCTTCTGGCGGGCATCGCGGGCAGCCTGGACCTGGTCAAGATCCGCATCGCGCAAGACCGCGTGGGCGATGTCGACCGCTACCTCGGCGTGGCGCAGGGCGCGACCCGGCGCGCCGCAGCGCTGACCCATCGCCTGCTGGCATTCTCGCGCCGCCAGACGCTCGCGCCCACGGCCATCTGCGTCAACGCCATGATCGATGGCATGCTCGACATGATCCGGCGCACGGTCGGCCCCGGCGTGCAGGTGGAGCCGCGCGCCGAGCGCGCGCTGTGGGCGGCGCTGGTGGACCAGTCGCAGCTTGAAAATGCGTTGCTGAACCTGTGCATCAACGCGCGCGACGCCATGCCGGCCGGCGGCACCATCACCATCGAAACAGCGAATCGCCAGATCGACCCCATTGCCGCCCGCGCGCTCGAACTGCCGCCTGGCGACTACCTGACGCTGTCGGTGTCCGACGCCGGCACCGGCATGGCGCCGGACGTGGTGGCCAAGGCGTTCGACCCGTTCTTCACGACCAAACCGATCGGGCAGGGCACGGGGTTGGGCCTGTCGATGATCTACGGCTTCGCCAAGCAGTCAGGCGGCCAGGTGCACATCGATTCGGCGGTAGGGCGGGGCACCACGGTAGGCATCTACCTGCCGCGCCACCGTGGCCAGGCCGAGGGCGTCGATGCCGCGCCACCCGTGGCGCTGGCGTCGCCGGACGGGCGTGGCGAGACGATCCTGGTGGTCGACGACGAGCCGAGCGTGCGCATGCTGGTGGTCGATCTGCTAGAAGACCTGGGATACCACGTGCTGGATGCCGAGGATGGCGCCAGTGGCCTGGCCCTGCTGCAATCGGCCGCGCGCATCGATCTCCTGATCACCGATGTCGGCTTGCCCGGCATGATGAACGGGCGGCAGATGGCCGACGCCGCGCGCGTGGCGCGGCCTGAACTGAAAGTGCTGTTCATCACCGGCTACGCCGAAACCGCCCTGCTCGACAACGGGCAACTGGGGCCCGACATGGCGATCCTGACCAAACCGTTTTCAATCGACACAATGGCGCAGCGGGTGCGTGACATGGTGGCAAGACACGGGTGATGGTCTTCACCACAGCCGGGGCCGAACAACAGCCGGGGTCACAGCCGGGGTCAGGTCTGACATTCGGACACGGCCTCTACATTCGCACAGCCAACACAGCCGGGGTCAGGTCTGACATTCGGACACGGCCTCTACATTAGTCCGCCACTTCCCTCGCGCCGCATGTCACGGGTGCCTTCCGCACCATGGTTACTGCTGTGATCGTGTCCAAATGTCAGACCTGACCCCGGCTTTTGCTGATGTGATCGTATCCGAATGTCAGACCTGACCCCGGCTTTTGCCCTAGTGCCCTCGCTGCTGCACCAGCGCTGTGCCTGCGCCATGGCGCTTGCTTTCGCTGACTGCGGTCACGGTGCCATCGGCATTGAATACCAGCGCGTTGGCGGCGCCGATTTCTTCTGGGGGTGATTCCCAGCGCTGGCCGAAGCGCGCCAGCGCCGTGGCCTGCGCGCTGCCTCCAAAGCCTGGCTCGACCGATGTATCGGGCGCGTTGCGCTGGCTGATGCGCGGGGCATCCACCGCCTGGTGCATCGGCATGCCGAAGTCGACGTAGTTGACGATCGTTTGAAGGACGGTCGTGATGATCGTCGCGCCGCCCGGGCTGCCTACTGAAAACGCCGGCTTGCCATTTTTGAGCGCAATCGTTGGTGCCATGCTCGAACGGGGGCGCTTGCCGGCTTCGGGCACGTTGGGGTGCGGGCCGGCGAAGTCGAAGTCGGTCATCTCGTTATTGAGCAGGAAGCCATAGCCTGGAACGACGATGCCGCTGCCGCCCCACGATTCGATCGTGAACGTGTACGCAACCACGTTGCCTTCTTTGTCTGACACCGTCAGATGTGTCGTGTGCAGGCTTTCCGGCGGAGGGCGGATGCTGGCACGCACCGGTGGCAGCAGCGGCACGCTGGGATCGTTCTGGAATGCATACGGATTGCCGGCCGCCACCGTGCCTGGCGCAGCCTGTTGCAGCGAGATCAGCGCCCGGCGCGTGGCGGCGAAGTCCTTCGACAGGAAGCCCGCCAGCGGCGCATCGATGTATTCGGGATCGGCCAGATACGCGTTGCGGTCGGCGAACGCGAAGCGGCTCGCTTCGATATACAGGTGCTCGGCCTGCGCGCGCGGCAGGGCTTTCAGGTCGTAGCCTTCGAGGATGTTGAGGGCATGCGCGACCGTCGCGCCGCCACTGCTGGGCAGCGGCATGCCATACAGCTCGTAGCCCCGGTAGGTGCTGCGCAGGGCAGGGCGGATGCGGGCTTCGTAGTTGGCCAGGTCGGCCAGCGTCATCGTGCCGGCGCGGACCTGCACACCCTTGGTCACCGGCGGGCGGTTGACGGTGTCGACGATCGCGCGCGCCATCGGGCCTTCATAGAATGCCTTGACGCCGCCCGAGGCGATGGCGCGGTAGGCCCGCGCCATATCGGGATTGCGCAGCAGTGTGCCGGTGGGGATAGCCTTGCCGTCGTGCAGGTACAGCGCGCTGGTCGGCGTGAACTGGCGAAACTTGGCCAGGTTCTGGTCGACCAGGCCATTGAACGTGGCGTTGACCCGGAAGCCCGTGTCGGCCACCGCGATGGCCGGCGCCAGCACCTGCGCGAAGCGCATGCTGCCATAGCGTTCGAGCGCCTCGTGCCAGCCGCGCACCGTGCCCGGCACGCCCACTGCTGCGCCGCTGGCGACGGCCGTGTCGAAGTCGACCGGCTTGCCATCGCGCTCGAACAGCGTGGGGCCGGCCTTGGCTGGCGCCGTCTCGCGGTGGTCGATCGTGATCACCCGTTTGTCCCTGGCCAGGTAGATGACCATGAAGCCGCCGCCGCCGATGCCGCAGCTGAACGGATCCGTCACGCCCAGCGTGGCCGCTGCGGCGACGGCCGCATCGACTGCATTGCCGCCGTTGTTCAGGATGGTCAGCGCCGCTTGCGAGGCCTGTGCGCTGATGGTGGCAACGGCGCCACCGTACCCCGTCGCAACAGGCGCGCCGGTAGCGGGCACAATGACGATCGACAGGACCAGGCCGCAGGCCAGTGCGGCGGTGACCGGCGAGCGGGCCGGCACGATTACGTACCGTACATATTGAGCACCACCGGATACGACGCCGGCTTTGCCTCGATCATGCCGCGCGCCGGCGGCTCGAACGACCGGTCGAGTTCGACACGCGCGCCGCGCAGCGCCGGCGATGTGAAGCCCGGTTTGCCCGGCACCAGCCAGAATGCCTGCGCCACGTTCTGGATGCGCAGCGTGAAGCGGTAGGCGACACGCCCGGCCACAATGCAGCGGGCATTGTCCGGGCAACGCGTGTCGTCGGCGCCTTCGTAGGTCAGGCTCAGGCGCTGCTCGGGCGCCAGCAGCAGGCTCTGGCTCTCGCTGAGATTGTATTGCGCGTCCGGCAGGCGCTCGGGCGCGGCGCAGCCGGACAACAGGCCAGCGCCGAGGCAGACGGCAGCGGTGCAGAAGACGCGGGCCGGACGGAAGATCGAGGGGCGCATGGTGTCATCCAGTGTTTGGCAGGGAAAACCCATGATAGCAAAAGCGCAAGCGCAGCGGCGCGGCATGATGCGCCCGGGCGTCATGAACGCGGCGATTGTGAAGTCATAAACAGGTCATATTCGCAGGCTATTCTTTGTCCCGTAGTGCAAAACATATCCCTCAACTAAGGAATAACAATGTTCAAAAAGATCCTCGCCGGCGCCGCTGCCGCACTCGTGATGACGACCTCGTTTGCCGCCGACATGACCGGTGCAGGCGCTACCTTCCCGTACCCGATCTACGCCAAGTGGGCCGAGGGTTACAAGGCAGCGACCGGCAATGGCCTGAACTACCAGTCGGTGGGTTCGGGCGCCGGTATCAAGCAGATCAAGGCCAAGACCGTCGACTTCGGCGCGTCGGACATGCCACTCAAGGCAGATGAGCTGGACAAGGAAGGCCTGATGCAGTTCCCGGCCATCATGGGCGGCGTGGTTGCCGTGGTCAACGTCGAGGGCGTGACCCCAGGCCAGCTGAAGATGACCGGTCCGGTCCTGGCCGACATCTACATGGGCAAGATCACCAAGTGGAATGCTGCACCGATCGCCGCGCTGAACCCGGGCGTCAAGCTGCCGGATACCGACATCACCGTCGTGCACCGCGCCGACAGCTCGGGCACCTCGTTCCTGTGGACCGACTTCCTGGCGAAAACCAGCCCGGCCTGGAAAGAAAGCATCGGCTCGGGCACCACCGTGAAGTGGGCCGTGGGCGTGGGCGGCAAGGGCAACGAAGGCGTCGCCGCCAACGTGCAGCGTATCAAGGGTTCGATCGGCTACGTCGAGTGGGCTTACGCGAAAAAGAACAAGCTGTCGCACACCCAGCTGCGCAATAAAGAAGGCGTCGACCTGCAGCCAAGCGACGACGTGTTCAAGGCAGCTGCCGCGAACGCCGAGTGGAACAAGACCCCAGGCTTCGGCGTGGTCCTGACCGACGGCGCCGGCAAGCAGAGCTGGCCGATCACCGGCGTGTCGTACATCCTGATGCACAAGGCACAGGCTGACGCCGAAAAGGGCAAGGAAGTCGTCAAGTTCTTCGACTGGGCCTTCAAGAACGGTGCACCAGCAGCGGCTGAACTGGACTACGTCCCGATGCCAGCAAGCGTCGTCAAGCAAGTGCAGGATGCCTGGAAAGCCAACCTGAAAGACGCTTCCGGCAAAGCGATCATGTAATCAGGCAGGTGAAGTAACGATCCGGCAGCGCGACTGCCGGATTTTTTTATCAGCACATCCAACCTCGGCATCTCACAGACTGGGTATCCCATGACAATGGCGAACACGATCGTCCTGGTGATTGACGACAAGCCGGCCATCGCCGAACTGCTCAAATTTTCACTGCACGAGGACGAGTGGGTCTGGCACAACGTGCCGAGCCTGGCGCAAGCCTGGGACTTCATCGGGCGCGAACGGCCCGAACTCCTGCTGCAGGAATCGATGCTGCGCAACGAAGGCGGCATGCGCCTGCTGGCCCGCCTGCGCGGCGACCGGCGCCTGCGCGAACAACCTGTGATCCTGCTGGCGGCCGAATGTGCCGAAGGCGAGCGTCCGCTGGCATTGCCGGCACCGGTCGCGCATCCCGAATTCATCCCGCAGGCGCCGATCGGCGAGGCGCGCGAACTGTCGCCCGAATCGCGCGTGCTGCGCTCGGGTCGCCTGGTGCTCGATCCGCTCAGCTGCAGCGTCAAGGTCGGCAACAGCCGCGTCGAAGTACGCCACGCCGAATATCGTCTGCTGCGTTTTTTGCTGTGCCATCCGGGCCAGGTCTTCTCGCGCTCACAATTACTCGAACAGCTCTGGGACGCGCACCAGTCGCTCGACCAGCGCACCGTCGACGTCCACGTGCTGCGCCTGCGCAAGGCGCTGGGCCGCGCCAAATCGCTGATCAAGACCGTGCGTGGCGCCGGTTACATGCTGGCACCGACCTGACATGCAGCGTTCGCTGGCAGCATGAGCCACCACCCCCGTATTGCCCCTTCCGTTACGCCTCACCGCAGCAAGCGCTACCTGGTGCTGGCATGGCCGCTGCTTGCGCTGCTGGCCTGCATCGCGCTGTGGGGCGCGACCCTGGTACGGGTGGACGCCGAACAGGGGCGCGTTGCCGGCCAGATCCGCAAGGACGCCGCCGCCTACGCCGAAGCCTACGAGCAGTACATCACGCGCTCGGTTGCGCAGATGGACCAGATCACGATGCAGCTCAAGTTCAGCTGGGAGAACTCGCGCAAGCCGGAACTTTTGCCTGACATGCGGCGTGACGGCATGTTCACGGACAGCGCTTTCCACGTGGTCGCCGTGCTCGATCGCCGTGGCATTGTGCGTTCCAGCACGCGGCCCGGCCTGATTGGCACCGACCTGGCGGACGGTCCGTATTTTTCCCGCCACCGCGATAACAATTCGACGGCGCTGCGGCTGGGCACCACGCCGGTGCAGTTCGGCGCGGCCGACGACGTGGTGCTGTTCACGCGCCGTCTCGACGACCGCGAAGACGAGTTCGACGGCGTGATCATGATGGCGGTCGATGCGCGCTACTTCACGTCGTTCGTCAGCCCGGCCACGCTCGGCGCCGGCGGCATCGTGGCGCTGGCCGGCAGCGAAGGACGCCTGCGCGTCGAACAGCGCAGCGACGGCGCCGCGTTCTTCGACACGGCCACGCTGCCGCGCCGCGGCGCTGCCTGGTCGGGCGAACAGGGCGTGCGCGAGCTCGATGGGGCCAATGGCTTTGCCGACGGCCAGTCGCGCGTGCTGGGCTGGCGCCAGTCGCCGGTCTATCCGCTGGTCGCGCTGGTCGGCCTGCCTCGCGCCGATACGCTGGCCGCAACCAATACCTACTGGACCGACAGCCGCGACCGCGCCATCGCCGTCACGCTGTGCCTGATGCTGCTCGGTGCGGTCGGCGCCGTGCTGGCGCAGCGCGCGCTGCAGCGCGGCACCGAACAGGACGATGTGCGGCGCGCCTACCGCACCGCCACCGAAAGCGGCAACGATGGCTTCTACATGGCGGCGGCCGTGCGCGGGCGCGATGGGCAGATCGTCGACTTTCGCATCGTCGACTGCAACGAACGGGGCGCCTTCTTCTACGGCATGACCCGCGACGACCTGGTCGGTGCGAGCCTGACCGAGATCGACGCCGGCCTGTTCGGCGAAGACTTGCTGGCCACCTACCGCAAGGCGATGGAGGCGGGCTTCCACGAAGACGACCGCAGAATGCCGAGCGACAATCGCCTGAACATCAGCTGGGGCCGGCGTCGCCTGGTGCGGGTCGGTCACGGCCTGGCCGTCACGCTGCAGGACATCAGCGAGCGCAAGGCCCACGAGTCGCAGCTCGAGCGCCTGGCCAACGTAGACTCGCTGACCGGCCTGGCCACCCGGCATGCGTTTTTGGAACGCATGCCGGCGATGCTGGCGCAGGCGCACAACACCGACATGGGGGCGGCGCTGCTGTTCATCGACCTGGACGAATTCAAGCACATCAACGATTCGCACGGGCACGCCACCGGCGACGGCGTGCTCAAGTGTGCGGCCCAGCGCCTGCTGTCGCTGCTGCGCCCGTCAGACCAGGTGGCCCGCTTTGGCGGTGACGAATTTGTTGTCCTGCTCACGCCCTGCGATGGCGAGCGCCAGGCAGCGTCTGTCGCGGCGCGCATCGTCGAGGCGTTCGGGGTGCCGTTCCTGCTGGGTGACGAACTGCACGCGGTGGGCGCATCGATCGGCATCAGCATGTACCCGCGCGACGGCGCCGATGCCGAGACGCTGGTGCGCCACAGCGATATCGCCATGTATGTCGGCAAGAACGACGGCAAGGGCCAGTACCGCTTCTTCGATCCGTCGCTGTCGACGACGCTCAATTCGCGCGCGCGCCTCAAGCAGCACATCCTCGAGGCGCTCGAGGGCGACCAGTTCGTGCTGCACTACCAGCCGCGCGTCGATGCCCGCAGCGGCGAGTTGCTGAGCATGGAGGCGCTGGTGCGCTGGCACCATCCAACGCTGGGCATCGTGGCGCCGGGCGACTTCATTCCGCTGGCCGAATCGACCGGCCTGATCGTGCGCATCGGCGAAGTCGTGATCGACAAGGCGTGCGCGCAACTGGCCGCGTGGCGCGAGGCCGGCGTGGCGCTGGTGCCCGTGTCGATCAATGTCTCGCCCAAGCAGTTCCTGCGCGGCGGCGTGCAGCGGCAGTTGCGCGCGGCGATGGTGCGCCACTGCGTGCCGGCCAGCCTGATCGAGGTGGAAATCACCGAGTCGGCGATGATGGGCGACCAGGACGACATCCTGGCCGAACTGGCGGCGCTGCGTGCGCTGGGCGTGAAGCTGCACGTGGACGACTTTGGCACAGGCTACTCGTCGCTGTCGCAGTTGCAGCGCCTGAAGATGGATGTGCTGAAGGTCGACCGCGCGTTCACGAACGAGCTGGCCCGATCGAAAGAGGGCAAGGTCTTCTTCCAGGCGATCGTCTCGATGGCGCACGCGCTGGGCATGTCGGTCGTGGCCGAGGGCGTGGAAACCGCTGAACAACTGGCAATCCTGCGCGGCCTGGAATGCAATGAAGTGCAGGGTTACTTCATCGCGCGCCCGATGCCGGCGCACGAGATGGCGGTGCTGATGACGCAGCGCTACCTGCTCGAGGTCACGGCGTCGGCGTCGTGAGCAGGGGCCTGGCAGCGAAGTTCCGTGGTGACGATTGAGCGGCATTGGTCCGGCGATGCAAGGTGGGGCCTAGAGTAGCTGCACCGGACATGCCCGGTGTGAAAGGATCCCATGCCGAACCTTCAGGATGTCGCCGACCAGATCAATGCGCGACTCGACCAGATCTCGACCAACACCTCGGCCACGGCGGACAACACGGCCGATGTCCGCAACGAACTGGTGCAGACCAACAGCCGCCTGGCGCAGATCGACGCCACGCTGACGACGGGTTTCGCCAACCTGTCACAGGGGGTGTTTGCGCTGATTCAGGTGCAGATCATTGCCGCCGGCCTGCTCGACCATAACCGCAAGCAGAACGACACCATCATCTGCGAGCTGGCCAACAGCAATACGCTGCTGTGCAACATCCTGCGCAAGCTGGCGCTGCAACTACGCATTGACGAGGCATTGCAAGCATCACTGGCACGCATCGAAGGCATCAGCGAGCGCGTCCATGCGCTCGAAGCCGGTGATGTCGACCGCCATCGCGAACTCCTCGGGCAGGTGCAGGCCTGCTGCCCACCCGATCCCCCGCCGCAAGAGCCTTGTCCCGCCGTATGCCCGCCACCGGTGTACCGCGAGCGCCAGCCGACGGGCCAGGACTGGAAGCCTTTGCCACCGCCGCAACGGCCGATCGGATAGCCGCCATGGCCACGTTCATCCTGCAGGATGCGACCGGCATCGGGTCGGACGACCTCGATCCGGCACAAGGCTTCATCGACATGTCGATCATCGCCAACGATACGGGGCTGGGCATTGCCGATCCGGCCGCCGGCAAGCAGCGCATGACCTACACCCGCACCGGCAACGGCCCGCCCCGGCTGCGTCTCGACGCCATGATCAACACGGCGTTTTCGCCAAATTACGGCAGCGGTGCGAACAACGTCGACACGATCGTCGTCGCCGGCCTCAAGTCGCTGGTGCTCGGCGATGGCTCGTTGATGGCCAACAATGCCACCGTCCTGGCCCCCAGGTCGAGCGGCTTGCCCGGCGCCAGCCTCAATCCCACCGAGCAATGCCTCATCATCTACGATACGAAGCTGACCGTTTGCGTGGCTAGAGCCGGCTCGGGCGGCTCGCTCGATTTGCCGGTCTCCCCGCCTGTCGCGCTGTACCACGAGTTTTCCCATGCGTTTCGCGTCGTTACCAACAGCCTGCTGGCCGTGACCGGCATCTGCGACCCGTCGTCGCCGGAAGAACGCGCCGCGATCATCGACGAGAACGATCTGCGCACCGATCTGGCCAGCCGGCAGGGCGCCAGCGCAACGCTGCGCGACCCGGGTAACCATTGCGGCAAAACTGATTCGGACTGCGAAAGCTGCTGCATCATTGCCACGCTCGTGTCCAGGTCGCCCGGGTCGCGGCAAGTGCAGATGCTACGCTGCGCGCGCGACCATTTCGTGCGCGGCACCGACGTCGGTCATGCGTTCTTCGAGCATTTCTTTCACGACTATTATGCGTTCTCACCGCAAGCCTGCACGCTCATGGCGGGCGACCAGCCGCTGCGACGTCAGCTGCTCGAAGGCTTCGTCGACCCTTTGCTCGACTTCTGGAACGTCATGGTCGAGCGGGGCCGTCGCGTGATGAGCAGCACGCAACTGGGCGCCGCCTTTATCGCGCTGCACCCCGATCGTCTTCATGCCGAAGGTCGCCACGCCGCCTTGCTCCGTACCAGCGCCTATTGGGACAGCGGGGCAGGGCAGTCCACCGACGCGCCAGCACCGTTGCTGGCATTGCTGCGCGACCGTGCCTGGCCCAGCCCCTACATGCAGTGGGCGCTCGTCGCGCCAGTCAGGCTGATGCACGCGCTGCTGACCCGGTATCTGGCCGGCGCCGACGCCCCGGCGATCGGCCGTGCCTTCACCGAGGCGCTCGACGCATGGGCGCCCGAGGTACCGATCAGCACCTTGTGGGCGGCGTTGCCGGCCGCGCAGGTGCGGCGCGAGCTGGGGTTTTGCGAACGGGCGCTGCTGCAGACCACAAAGAGCAAAACCCGCTTCCGGCAACGATTGGGCGAGCGTTTTCCCGATATCACGGCCGTGGCTCGCGTGCTGGGCCGAGTGCAGGCATTGGACGAGGGGGATACATGGCGAGCGACGACAGCAAACCCGACGACCTGACCGCAGCCATCCAGTCGGTGGTGCCGGTGGACACGCATCTTCAGGTCGTCGTGCGGTTGCAAAACAAGGCAGCACGGGCGCTGCATTATGTGGCCGAAGTGCGCGCGACGCGCTACGACCCGGCCACGCGCACCCTGACACTGGCCCTGTCCGACGAAGGCCGCGAAGTCATCCCGGGCCTGGCGGGCAAACTGCCCGTGTTCCGGCATGTCGATCCGGGCAGTCAGGCCGAGATCCACCTGAGCGTGCCCGACAAGATCGTCAAGCTGTCGCGCGCTGTTGGGTCTGGCGAACTGGCGTTCGAGACGCAGCAATTCTCTGATGTCCGTGAAGTCGTGGTCGAAGTGGCGTGGGCCGATGTGCCGTACTACCAGGACACGCGCGTCAGCGCGCTGCAAGATGCGCGTCTGCCCGCTGCACGCTGGGAGCAGCACAAGGCGCGCGCGACGAAGCGTCAGGACAAGAAGCGCACGCCCAGATCATGAGGCAGGGCGGGTACGGTGGATGGGCATGCAGCGGAGCATGCCCAGGGAAGGGCGGGTATGTCAGTCGAGGTCAGTCGAGGTCGGCAGCGCTGTGGCGTTCCAGCACCTGGTCTTCCGCCGGTCCGAACGAGCGGTTGACCTTGCGTCCACGCACCACGGCGGGCCGCGCCGCGATCGCATCGGCCCAGCGTTTGACGTGCTTGTATTCGTGCACCGCCAAGAATGTGGCCGCGTCGTACAACTGACCGAGCACCATGCCGCCATACCATGGCCAGATGGCCATGTCGGCGATCGTGTAGTCGTCGCCGGCCATGTAGCGGTTGTCGGCCAGATGGCGGTCGAGCACGTCGAGCTGGCGCTTGGTTTCCATCGCGTAGCGGTCAATCGGGTATTGCAGCTTTTCCGGCGCATACGCATAGAAGTGGCCGAAGCCGCCGCCCATGAATGGCGCCGAACCCATCTGCCAGAACAGCCAGTTCATCGTTTCGGTGCGCGCCACGCCATCTTTCGGCAGGAACGCGCCGAACTTCTCGGCCAGGTACACCAGGATCGCACCCGATTCGAACACACGCACGGGCTCGGCGCCACTGCGGTCGACCAGGGCAGGAATCTTCGAATTCGGGTTGGCGTCGACAAAGCCGCTCGAGAACTGCATGCCTTCGTTAATGCGGATCAGCCAGGCATCGTACTCGGCACCGGCATGGCCGGCGGCCAGCAGTTCTTCGAGCATGATCGAGACCTTCACGCCATTGGGCGTGGCCAGCGAATACAGTTGCAGCGGATGCTCGCCCACCGGCAGCGCCTGGTCGTGCGTCGGTCCGGCGACCGGGCGATTGATGTTGGCAAAGGCGCCGCCCGGAGTGGCGGGCGGGGTCCAGACAGTTGGTGGGACATACGGCGTTGAATCAGGCATGGCTTTTCCTTGAGCTGACGTGTCAGAAGAACCATTCTAGCCAATGGGCGGCAAACGTGTCGGCGGCGGCTACACGCGTTCAAGTTACCCCGGTTTTGTGGCGGCCACGTTTTGTTGAACGCGTGGACGGGAAACCCGTCCACCCTACAGAAAAAATACCGTAGGGTGGGCGGCTATGCCGCCCACGCGTTCAACGCAACAAAAATCTGCCGAGGCGACGTCGGAGAAAGCAAAACCGCATAAGAAAAAACCCCGCCGAAGCGGGGTTTGGGAGATGGCAGGGCGACTCAGACAAACGCCGTCAGCGCACCCTTCATCTTTTTGAGTGCGGCCGACTCGATCTGGCGAATACGCTCGGCCGACACGCTGAATTCTTCCGCCAGCGTGTGCAGCGTGGCGCCCGAACCGTCGTCGTTGGCCAGCCAGCGCGCTTCGATGATGCGGCGCGAACGCGGGTCCAGCTTGCCGAGCGCCGATTCCAGGCCTTCGGACTGCAGGCGCGTGACCTGCTGCGCTTCGATGACCTTGGTCGGCTCCTGCTGCTCCGACGACAGGTAGGCGATCGGCGAGAACTTGTCGTCTTCATCGTCGGTTGGCGACTCGAGCGCGATATCGCGGCCCGACAGACGGGTTTCCATCTCGATCACTTCTTCGCGCTTCACGCCCAGCAGCTTGGCCAGATCATCAACCTGACCCGGCGACATCGCATCCAGGCCGGTCTTGTTGCTGCGCAGGTTGAAGAACAGCTTGCGCTGCGCCTTCGTCGTTGCGACTTTGACCAGACGCCAGTTCTTGAGAATGTACTCATGCATCTCGGCCTTGATCCAGTGCATCGCGTATGACACCAGGCGCACGCCCTGGTTCGGGTCGAAACGCTTGACTGCCTTCATCAAGCCGATATTGCCTTCCTGGATCAGGTCGGCGTGTGGCAGGCCGTAGCCCAGATAGCCACGCGCGATCGACACCACCAAGCGCAGGTGCGACAACACCATCTTTTGCGCTGCGTCGAGATCGTTATCGTCGCGCAGCCGCTTTGCCAGCGACATCTCTTCTTCGTGCGTCAGCATTGGCAGGCGATTCACTGCCGAAATGTACGCATCGATATTGCCGAGATTGCCGGTGAAACCTAGTCCCAGAGCACGATTGCCGGTCGGGACCAATGCGGATTGTGCGGACATGTTTATTTCCCTTTTAATAATCTTGCTGCATCCTGACAGGCCTCGGCCTCATGCCGGTGACGCCATCCTGAAGCGAATATCGCTTCGTCATGCGGATACTTTTGCTTGAAATTTGATTGCCTTGGACCATATATTAGCACTCCCCCAGAGAGAGTGCCAGAACGTGGCCAGAACTTAAGACTGTCCAAAGTATTGCCTATAGGAATTAAATCCACAAGCAAACTTACTGTAGAACAGCACTTGAATATTCGTTTGATTCAGCTCAAAACCGAGCCGATAAACACTGGAAATCGCGTACAGGTTCAGAGTAAGGCGCAACAGGCAAGCTTTCTGTTGAATGGCGCACGTACGACTGGGGAGGCCTGTAGGAGTTCTACGCAAGACAGCGTAGGGAAGTGCGACGTGACCATAGGAGTATGGGCGCACTGCGGCGCATTCCGACAGCCAGGTAATTGGGGAGGCAGCACAACAGCCGCCTCGCCCTGCTCTGGAAGTGGTGACACTTCCGGCATTTTCAACACCCTGAATCAATCTTTTTTATTCAGCAATATTGTAGGAGTGCCGCTGCCGGCACCCCTGTGCCCGTCAGCGTCCGCGCGCCAGATGACGCCGTACCGACAGCATGGCGCCGATCAGGCCCAGTCCGGCACTGACGGCCAGCAAGCCGGCAATTTCCAGCCCTCCCAGCGCCATCAGCTGGAATTGCGAGCCATACAGCCGCGCAAATTCGGCGATGGCGCCATTCAGCGGGTGCAAGGCCAGCGCCACCACGCCCAGGGCGACGCCGCCGGCGCATAGGCCGAGCAGGGCGCCCGTGTAGAAGAACGGGCGGTGAATGAAGTCATTGGTCGCGCCGAGCAGTTGCGAGACAGAGATTTCTTCTTTCTGCGTCAGCACCTGCAAGCGGATGGTGTTGAATACCACAGCGATGACGACGATGCCGAGCGTACCGGCCAGCAGCAAGAGGGCCAGGCGCAGGATGCCGAGCAGCGCGGCCAGGCGCTTGACCCAGGCCGAGTCGACCTGCACCGTCTCGACGCCGGGAAGGGCGCGCAGGCGCTCGGTGATGGCGTCGACCTGCGCGGCGGCGCCGGCACTGGCAAAGCCGCCCAGCTTCATCACGTAACTGTCCGGCAGCGGGTTCTCGCCCAGCGTTTCCAGCACCCCGCCCAGGCTGCTGCGTGCCTTGAGCGATTCCAGGGCTTCCTCGCGCGGCACGAACATGACTTCGCCCTTGCCCTGCGCGACGATCTGGCGAATCTGCGGCAGCAAGGCCTGTGCATCGGGCCGGCTGACATCCTCGCGCATGAACAGGCTGATTTCGGGGTCGACCGACAATTGCTCGGACAGCGGCCGTACATTGTCGAGCAGGGTCAGGCCCGCGAACGGCAGCGTGAGCGCCAGCGCGACGACGAGCACGTTGAACAGGAAGCTGCCGGGCGACTTGCGCACGGTCGACAGCGCGGCCACCAGGGCGAAACGGTGCTGGCGCAACCACGGGCTCATGCTGCACCTCCGACCAGTTGGCCATTTTCCAGGCGGATGACGCGCTCGGCGCGCTCCAGCACGTAATCGTCGTGGGTCGAGATGACGCACGTGACGCCCACCGCATGGAACGAGCGCAGCGCATCGAGCACCTTGTCGGCCGCGACGCGGTCGAGGTTGGCGGTCGGTTCGTCGGCCAGGATGATCTGCGGCCGGTTGACGATCGCGCGGGCCACGGCCACGCGCTGCTGTTCGCCGCCGGACAGTTCCAGCGGCATCGCGCGGGCGCGGTCGAGCAGGCCGACCTTGTCGAGCGCGGCGCGGGCGCGCTGCTCGGCTTCGGCCGTGCGCGCACCAGTCACCAGCATTGGCAGCATCGTATTGGCGAGGATATTACGGTCGTTGAGCAGGCGCTGCTGCTGAAAGATGATGCCGATATTCCGACGCAGGAACGGGATCCCGGCTGGCTTGATGCGCCCGACGTCATGCCCGCTGACGATCACCTTGCCGCTGGTGGGCCGCTCGACGCCGGCGACCATTTTCATCAGGGTCGACTTGCCCGCGCCCGACGGGCCGGCCAGATAGACCAGCTCGCCCTTGCCGATGGCGAGCGTGACGTCGTGCAGCGCGTAGCTGCCCTGCGCGTCGCCGTGCGTGTACTGCTTCGATACTGACTGGAATGCAATCATGGTGTCCTTGTTCGATCAGCCGCTCAGCCGAGCAGCGCGTCGACGAATTCTTCGGCATTGAATGGCTGCAGGTCTTCCAGCTTTTCGCCCACGCCGATGAAGTACACGGGAATCGGGCGGTTCTGGGCGATCGCGGCCAGCACGCCACCCTTGGCGGTGCCGTCGAGCTTGGTAACGACCAGGCCCGTCAGGCCCAGCGCATCGTCGAACGCCTTGACCTGCGCCAGCGCGTTCTGGCCCGTGTTGCCGTCGATGACGAGCAGGATTTCATGGGGTGCACCCGCCATGCCCTTGCCGATCACGCGCTTGATCTTCTTCAGCTCTTCCATCAGGTGCAGCTGGGTTGGCAGGCGGCCGGCCGTGTCGATCATGACGACGTCGGTACCACGCGCCTTGCCCGACTGGACCGCATCGAACGCGACGGCGGCCGGATCGCCCGACTGCTGCGAAATCACGGTGACGTTATTGCGCTGGCCCCACACCATCAATTGCTCGCGCGCGGCGGCGCGGAACGTGTCGCCCGCAGCCAGCAGCACCGACTGGTCGAAGCTTTGCATGTGCTTGGCCAGCTTGCCGATGGTGGTGGTCTTGCCGGCGCCATTGACGCCCGCGATCATCATCACCAACGGGTCGTGGCGGCCCAGTTCGAGCGGCTTTTGCAATGGCAGAAGCATCTCGATCATCAGGCTCTTGAGCGCCGTCTTGACAGCGGGTGCGTCGAGCAGTTTGTCTTCCTTGACCTTGCGGCGCAGTTCGGTGAGCAGGTGTTCGGTGGCGCCGATGCCGGCGTCGGACATCAACAGCGCCGCTTCGAGCTCGTCGTACAGGTCTTCGTCGATGCGCGCACCGACGAATAGCAGCGACAGGTTGCTCGAGGTCTTGGACAGGCCGGCCTTCAGCCGCGCCATCCACGATTGCTTCTTTTCCAGCTCGGTGGTGGGGCGCTCGGCGGTTTCCGGGAACAGGTTGCCGCCTTCGTGCAGCACGCTGACCTCGGTCTTGACCTCGGGCTTGGCGTCCTTCTTGATGTCGGGCTTGGCCACGGCTGGCGCAGGTGGCGCCGGCCTGGTGACAGGCGCCGCGGGTGCAGCAGGTACAACAGGTTCCGGCGCCGGGGTATCGGGCGCTTTCTTTCTTTTGAAGAAGCTGAACATAGTGTCTGGTGGGGGACTTCGTGCGAACGCCGGCGGGGCCGGCGATGAAAAAACGTGCGAATATTTTACCAGAGCAGCAATACGTTCCCGCTTTGCGCGTTAGCGTGCTCCTTTTGCGGCCTCGGCCTGCGCACGCATCATCTCGAGCGTGGCGTTCGGCGTGATCAGATTGCCGTCGTAGCGCAGCTCGATCACGGCGGGCAGCTGTTCCTGTGCCGTGTAGGCCAGCGCGCGCGCCAGCGCCGGTGCAAAGTCGGCGGTCTGGTCGACCACTTCACCATGGCCGCCATAGGCGCGCGCCAGCGCCGCGAAATCCGGATTGTGCAGGTTGGTGCCCGACACCCGGCCCGGATAGGTGCGCTCCTGGTGCATGCGGATCGTGCCGAACATATTGTTGTTGAAGACCAGGATCACGACGCCGGCGCCGTACTGCACGGCGGTGGCCAGTTCCTGGCCCGTCATCATGAATTCACCGTCGCCGGCAAAGGTCACCACGGCGCGCTCGGGATGCACGATCTTGGCCGCGACGCCGCTTGGCACCGCATACCCCATCGCGCCATTGGTCGGGGCCAGCTGCGTGCGCATGCCGCCATACCGGTAGAAGCGGTGCGCCCACGAGGCGTAGTTGCCGGCCCCGTTGGTGATGATCGCGTCTGGTGGCAGCGCATCCTGCAGATCCTGCACCACTTGCCACAGGTCGAGCGGGACGCCTTCGCGCAGCAGGGCAGGCTGCGCCTGCCACGCAGCCAGATCGCCCCTGGCCTGCGTCACATTGGCCTGCCAGCTTGCGTCAACCGGGTCCATCGCGGCGAGCATGGCGCACGCCTGCGGCATGCCGGCCGCGATCATCAGTTCGCCCTGGTACACGCTACCCAGTTCTTCGGGATCGGGGTGGATGTGCACCAGGCGCTGGGCCGGCACGGGTGCAGAAAGCAAGGTGTAGCCGCCGGTCGTCATTTCACCCAGGCGCGGGCCGATTGCGATGACCAGGTCAGCCTCTTTCACGCGTGCGGCCAGCTTCGGATTGATGCCGATGCCCACGTCGCCAATGTAGTTCGGGTGCGCGTTGTCGAGCAGGTCCTGGAAGCGGAACGTGCAGCCCACCGGCAGGTGATTGCGCTCGGCGAACTGCGCCAGGTCGGCGCAGGCCTGCGCGGTCCAGGTGCCGCCGCCCAGCAGCACGACCGGACGCTTGGCCTCGGCCAGCATCGTGCGCAGTTGCGCGATCTGCTCGGCGGATGGCGCCCCGTGCGCTGGCGCATAGGCGCGCGTGTCGGCGACCTCCGCCAGCGACACCAGCATGTCTTCGGGCAGCGCCAGCACCACCGGGCCCGGGCGGCCGCTGGTGGCGACCTGGAACGCGCGCGCCAGGTATTCGGGGATGCGGTCGGCGCGGTCGATCTGGGCCACCCACTTGGCCATCTGGCCGTACATGCGGCGGTAGTCGATTTCCTGGAACGCCTCGCGGTCGACGAAGTCGTTGCCCACCTGGCCGATGAACAGGATCATCGGCGTGGAATCCTGGTACGCCGTGTGCACGCCGATCGACGCATTGGTGGCGCCCGGCCCACGCGTGACAAAGCAGATGCCCGGCTTGCCGGTGAGTTTGCCATAGGCCTCGGCCATGAACGCCGCGCCCCCCTCCTGACGGTTGATCACGAACCGGATGTTCGAATCGTGCAGCGCGTCGAGCACGTCTAGGTAGCTTTCACCCGGGACACCGAAGGCGGTATCGACGCCGTGAATGGAGAGGGCATCGACCAGAATCTGGCCGCCGGTGCGGGAAGGGTGCGTCATGGGAGGGTCGTCCTTATGGGGTTCGCTTGCAAGGCATTCTATGTGAGCGTTTAGAACACGGCTTTTGAAATAACGACACTAAATTTCAGATTCGTCGCGACATGCGGAGTTGTTGATAAACAACGGCTTTATGCGTGAAGAATGGCATAGAGGAAATATTTCTTTTCAGATTGACGTGTACATACTGTGAAACCTACATTTGCGGTGCGACGATTGTTGCTAAAAAATATAACGCCAATAGGGAACACGGAATGAAAAAGACCATGACATCCATAGTAGCCGCGTCGATTGCTCTGGCTGGCTGTGCGACTGCATCGAAAGATGTGCCAATCGCCTACACGTCACCGATGCAATATCAGTCTTACGACTGCGATCAGCTGGGCAGTGAAATCCAGCGTATCCAGTCGCGTGTGGGGCAGTTGGGAAGTCGTCTGGATGAAGCAGCATCGAACGACAAGGCCATCGCCGGTGTCGGCATCATTCTGTTCTGGCCTGCGCTGTTTGCACTGGGCGGTACAAAGCAACAGGAAGCGGACTATGCCCGTCTTCGGGGCGAGTATGAAGCAACCCATCAGGCGGCCATCCTGAAGAAATGCCCGGGAGCGGTTGGCACATCCGCCAGTCTGATCGGGCCAGCGCGCGTTGCCCCGGCCAACGCCACTGCCGCAGCGTTCTGAGAGGATATCGATGTCGAAAATGACTCTGACTGCGGCAGCGCTTGCTCTGACGCTTATCCTGTCTGGCTGCGCTGCGCCAGCGCGTATTGATCAGATGATTGCCCATTCCTCGCCACAACAACGGATCGCACCGACGCCACTGCGCACCAATATTGCTGTCCGCGATGTCACAGGGGGAAAAGAAACGAACCCCATGTGGGTGTCCAATGTTGGTAACAGCGAATTCGAACAGGCTCTGGAAGGGTCGCTGAGAGAAGTTGGCCTGCTGGCTAACGGCAAGCAAATGGGCAAGTACATGCTGGTGGCGCACCTGGAGCGTGTCGACCAGCCGATGATCGGCTTGGATATGACCGTGACTGTTGGCGTGATGTATTCCCTGGTCGAGCGTGCGACCGGCAAGGAGCGCCTGAATCGTCACATCTCGGTGCCGTACACAGCATCATTCGGCGAGGCATTTTCTGGTGTCGAGCGTCTTCGGGTCGCCAATGAAGGTGCGGTACGCGCGAATATTGCCAAGTTGATTGAAGAATTATTTGGCCTTGGCGCCGAATCGATTGCGCTCAATTAGCAGTTCTCCATCAGGGATTCGCGCAGCAGGTCTGCCATGCGACGACGATTCCCTGATCACTTCTTCAAACGGGTACAATACGCCCCGTGAAGCAGGCCAGGCAGTCGCTGGTCCACGCCGCAAGGTCGTGGACGGGAGGAAGGTCCGGACTCCATAGAGCAGGGTGACGGTTAACGGCCGTCCGCCGAAATCCGCTGGCGCAAGCCAGTGGTACAAGGCGAGGAATAGGGCCACAGAGACGAGCGTATTTAGTTACGGTGAAACGCGGTAACCTCCACTCGGAGCAATTCCAAATAGGCACGCGTTGATGTTGCTCGCGGAGCGTGCGGGTAGGAAGCTTGAGCGCTGGAGTAATTCAGCGCCTAGAGGAATGATTGTCCAAGTGTCGCCGCAAGGTGGCATTACACAGAATCCGGCCTATCGGCCTGCTTTACACATAATTCATGACGCGCACCGCTCGGTGCGCGTTTTCCCCGGTCGTTCCGGAGACCGCATTGACCCACTACATCCTCGCCCTCGACCAGGGCACCACCAGTTCGCGGGCGATCGTGTTCGACGACGCCGGTACGGCCGTGGCCAGCTGCCAGCGCGAATTTCCCCAGCATTTCCCGCAGCCCGGCTGGGTCGAGCACGATCCGGCGGACATCTGGGCCAGCCAGCTTGCCTGTGCGCGCGCTGCGCTGACCGACAGCGGCGTCGACCCTGCGCGCATCGCCGCGATCGGCATCGCGAACCAGCGTGAGACGACGCTCCTGTGGGACCGCGCTACGGGCGAACCCGTGGCCAACGCCATCGTCTGGCAAGACCGGCGCACGGCCGGCGCCTGCGACCGGCTGCGCGAGGCGGGCAGGGCGGCCGTGATCGCCGAACTGACGGGCCTGGAACTGGACGCGTATTTTTCCGCCACCAAACTGCAATGGTTGCTCGACCATGTCCCGGGAGCCCGCAAGCGGGCCGAGCGGGGCGAGCTGGCGTTTGGCACCGTCGACAGCTATCTGGTGTACCGCCTGTGCGGGCGTCACGTGACCGATACCAGCAATGCCGCGCGCACGATGCTGTTCAACATCCACACGCTGGCCTGGGATGACGCTTTGCTGGCGCTGTTCGACATCCCGCGCGCGGTGCTGCCCGAGATCGTGCCCAGCAGCGGCCTGGTGGGGTATGCCGCCGCTGAATGGTTCGGGCACGCCATCCCGATTGCCGGCATCGCCGGCGACCAGCAGGCAGCCACCTTCGGCCAGGCGTGCCATCGCAAGGGGATGGCCAAGAATACCTATGGCACCGGCTGCTTCATGCTGATGCATGCCGGCGCCGCGCCTCCGGTATCGCATCACCGGCTGCTCTCGACCGTTGGCTGGACGATTGGCGGGCGCACCGACTACCTGCTCGAAGGCAGCGTCTTCATGGGTGGGGCGACGGTGCAGTGGTTGCGCGATGGCCTGGGCATCATCCGCCAGTCGCGCGACGTCGAGGCGCTGTCGACGAGCGTGCCCGACAGCGGCGGCGTGATGCTGGTGCCGGCGTTCACCGGCCTGGGCGCGCCGCACTGGGATCCGTATGCCCGCGCCACCATCCTCGGCATGACGCGCGGCACGACCGCTGCCCACATCGCGCGCGCCGCGCTCGAGGCGATTGCCTACCAGAGCGCCGAACTGCTTACCGCGATGCAGAAGGACGCCGCCTGCGCCGTTACCGAACTGCGCGCCGATGGCGGGGCGGCGCGCAACGACCTGCTGATGCAATTCCAGGCCGACCTCCTCGGCATCCCCGTGGTGCGCCCGCGTGTGACCGAAACGACGGCGCTGGGCGCCGCCTGGCTTGCCGGCCTGGCGTGCGGCGTCTGGGAGTCGCACGCCGCACTCGAACACCAGTGGCAGGTCGATACCTGTTTCGAGCCCCGCATGGAGGACGAGCGCCGTGCGGCACTGATGGCGCGCTGGGCACGGGCCGTTGCACATGCACGGTCCTGGACCGAACCGATGGATTAAGTCATCCGCTGGATGACAACGATGCAACGAGTGTTGCAAAAAACCAGCAAAGTGCGCAGATTCGGCAGAATTGAAAAAAGCACTTTGATTCCACCCGGAAACACATGTATCATATTTTCTGAGTTGAGCAAGACGATGCGCGTCGCGGTGACAGCGCCCTTGAATCTGGAGAATATGATGATGAGCACTTCGAAACGTATCCGTGTCATGGCTGCTGTCCTGGCTGCTGTCATGCCTTTCACAACGGGCGCCGCGGTGTATTCCAAGAGCAAGACCAGCACCTTTGACGTCACGATGCGCGTCGTGGCCGACTGCACCATCGCTGCCAACGGCATCGACTTCGGCCAGACCGGCGTGATCACCTCGGCGATCACGGGTTCGTCGAACATCAATGTCACCTGCACCAATACCACTCCCTACAATGTGGGCCTGGACGCCGGCACCGGCGCCGGTTCGAACGGCACCACGCGCTTTTTGAGCGGTACCGGCGCGAACGCCGATACCGTCGCCGTCAACCTGTACCGCACTGCGGGCTCGAGCCTGTGGGGCAATACCCAGGGCACCGACACGCTGGCCGGCACCGGTACCGGCACTGCGCAGACGCTGACCGTGTACGGTGAAATCCCGGTCCAGAAGGCACCGACGCCGGACAACTACAAATCGACGATCACCGCGACCATCTACTTCTGATAGGAGTCGTGCATGCGGGGTTTCTTCTCCATTGCGCTGGCGGCGGCACTGTGTTCCGGTACGGCGGCACATGGCGCCAACCTGCAGATTTCACCGGTGTCGATCAGCTTCCAGCCGGGCCAGAATGCGGCCGGCATCCAGTTGCAGAACAATGGCGACACGCCGCTGTATGGCCAGGTCCGGGTGTATGCCTGGGACCAGCGTGACGGCATCGACGCCTTGACCCCGACCACGCAGCTCGTGGCCAGCCCGCCGATCATCGAGATTGCAGGCAAGAGTTCCCAGACAATCCGCCTCGTGCGCCGCGCCGGCACCCCGGCAACTCCTGGCAGTGCAGAACAGACCTACCGCATCCTGATCGATGAACTGCCGCGTGGCGACCCCCAGCAGGGCAATGTCGCGATCCGCCTGCAGTACTCGGTCCCGGCCTTCGTGCTGCCGAGCGACACGCAAGCTGCCCCGCAGCTCGAATGGAGCACCTTCCAGCGCGCCGGCGCCTGGCACCTGCGCGCCCGCAATACCGGCGCGCTGCATGCGCAGATCGGCGCCACCAGCGTGACGGTCGGCAGCCGCGACGTCGTGCTCAGCAAAGGCTTGCTGGGCTACGCGCTGCCGGGCCGCACGCGCGAATGGGCCTTGCCTGCCGACGTCGCCGCTGCACTGCCGGCGCCGCTCGCCATCGACACCAACGTCAACGCCAAGCCGCAGTCCGCCAAGGCGGCCGTCGCGCGCGACTGACGACCGGGGCCGCCATGCACACGCGCCACCGGGCGTGGCGGGCCCTGAGGTCGTCGTCCCTGTCCACCTGCCTGCTGGCCTTGAGCGTCACCCCCATCGCGGCAGCGGCCGCCATGGTTGCCGCTGCGCCGGCGTCGGCGTCGCTGGCCGCGCTCGAGGCGCAGGCCGGCCTGGTTGCCGCCCAACCCACCGAACTGTATCTGGACGTCTCGATCGATGGTCAGCCCACGGGTCTGCTCGTCTCCGTGATCCAGCAGGACGCCAGCCTGCGCATGACGGTCGAGAGCCTGCGCGAACTGGGCCTGGACCCGGCGCGCTTCGGCGTGGCCGACCGCACGGATTTTCTGCTCGACGAGATCGACGGCATGACCTGGCGCTACGACGGCGCCGCCCAGACGCTGGCGCTGACCCTGTCGGATCGCCTGCGCGTCGCGCGCGTGATCAGCGCGCGCACGGTGCGCGCCAGCGGCGCCGGCCAGGCCAGCCGCGGCATGCTGCTGAACTACAACGTGTTCGCCCAGAGCAGCGGCGGCTCGGTGGCCAGCAATCTCGACCTGCGTTATTTCGACCCGCACGGCAGCTTGACCAGCACCGGCGCGGCCATCCTGCGCGGCGAAGAACGCGGCTACACGCGTTACGACACCACCTGGACTTACGCCAACCAGGACCGCTTGACCACCGTGCAACTGGGCGACACCGTCACCCCGGCGCTGAGCTGGTCGCGCGCGCTGCGCCTGGGCGGCATCGAGTGGCGCCGCAACTTCGAGCTGCGCCCGGACCTGGTGACCTATCCGGTGGCCTCGATTGCCGGTTCGGCAGTCGTCCCCACGAGCGTGGACCTGTTCGTGAACAACGTGCGCCAGTTCAGCACCAGCGTGCCCACCGGCCCGTTCGTGGTCGACCAGGTGGCGGGCCTGAACGGCGCCGGCCAGGCCACCGTCATCACGCGCGATGCGCTGGGACGCGAAGTGGCCACCACGCTGCCGCTGTACGTCGACACGCGCCTGCTGGCGCGCGGCCTGACCGATTTTGCCGTCTCCCTTGGCGCGCTGCGGCGCGATTATGGCGTGGCATCGTTCCGTTACGGCGGTCCGGCGGCGGTGGGTTCGATACGCCATGGCTGGACCGACCGCCTGACGCTGGAAGGACATGCCGAAGCGGGCAGTGGCCAAGTGCTGCTGGGCGGCGGCGTGCTCGCGCGCGTGCCGGGCGCCGGCGTGGCCAGTGGCGCACTGGCGGCCAGTGCCGGCCGTTACCGGGGCTGGCAAGCCACGCTTGGGTACCAGTATGTGTCGCCACGCTTCGCGCTCGACCTGCAATCGATCCGCGCGAGCGCCGGCTTCGGCGACCTGGGCACGCTCGAAGGCACGCCGGTGCCGCGCGCGCTCGACCGGGCCAGCATCAGCACCGCGTTCGGCGGCAACAGCTTCAGCATGAACCTGATTCAGCTGCGCACGCCACTGGTGGCGGGCGTCGCGCCGGTGCTCGATCCGTTCGGCAACCCGCTGAACAGGCTGGCCGCGCCGGTCCCAGCCTTGTCCGCGAGCCCGGCCCTGGTAACGCGCACCGTGTCGCTGGCTTGGTCGCGCAGCGTCGGCCTGCGCGGCTACTTCAGCCTGGGCGCGTTCCAGGATCTCGAGCGGCGTGCCGAACGGGGCATCACGGCTACCTTCAGCATGGCCTTCGATTCGCGCGTGGCGGTCAATGCCAATGCGGGGCGCCAGCGCGGTGAGCAGGTGGCGTCGGTGTCGATGGGGCGCGCGCCGGACTTCGACGGTGGCCTCGGCTGGGCCGTCCAGGCAGGCAAGACCGGGGCGCAGCGCTACGACCAGGCCCAGGTGCAATACCTGGGCGCGCACGGCCGCGCGATCGTATCGACGCAGCGCGTGGGCGAGAGCCGCAACACGAGCCTGGATGTCAGCGGCGCCATCGTCGCGATGGATGGCGCCCTGATCACGGCGCGCAATGTCGGGCGCGGTTTCGCGCTCGTCTCGAGCGGCGCGCCCGATCTGCCGGTGCTGCAGGACAATCGTCCGATCGGCCGCACCGACCGCAACGGGCGCCTCCTGGTGCCCGACCTGCAACCATACGCCGCCAGCCGGATCGCGATCGACCCGTCGTCGCTGCCATCCGATACCCGCATCCCGCACACGGTGCTCGAGATCGTGCCGCGTCAGAATGCCGGCGTGGTGGCGCGCTTTGCGATCGAACGCTATGCGGCCGCAACGCTCACGCTGGTGCGCGCCGATGGCACGGTGCCCGACGTCGGCACGCTTGCGCGCCTGGATGGCAGCGAACTGACGGCGATGGTCGGGTACGATGGCGTGCTGTTCATCGAAGGGCTGCGCGCGCAGAACCGCGTGCGCGTCGGCAGCGGCAAGGCGGTGTGCGAAGTGCGTTTCGACTACAAGCCGGTGGCGGGCGAACTGCCCGTGATCGGACCGCTGGTTTGCCAGCCCCTGCAAGGAGAATGACCAAATGACCGCAATCTGCCGCCTGATCCTGATGACCGTCACGCTGTGGTTGCTGGCCGCCACCGCGGCGCGCGCCGACAACTGCGTGGCCACGATGACCGATGTCGACTTCGGTGTCGTCAGCCCCATTGCGGGCAGCGACGTCACGGCCAGCGGCACGCTGACCGTCACCTGCTACTGGACCATCGGGACCAATCCGCTGCTGCTGCCGGCGGCGAACGTGTGCGTCAACCTGGGCGTGGGCCCGGGCGGCAGCACCGGCGCCCCGCGCTACCTGCTCAACGGCAGCAACCGCCTGGCCTTCAACCTCTACACCGACAGCTCGTACACGGCGGCCAAGATCTGGGGCAGTACCGCCAGCACCATTGGCGCCAGGCCGATCAACGGAACGCTGGTGGGTTTGCTGGGCCTGGGCGGGGTGACGCAAAGCTTCACCGTGTACGGCAAGATTGCTGCGGCGAGCCTGGTGGGCGTGGCCACGGTCGGCAATGCCGATACGCTCTATGGCGCCAGCTTCGCTGGCCACGGCACCGTGCAGTACGGCTTTGGCAGCGTGCCGTGCACGGGCGGGGCCAGCGCGGCATTCTCGTTCCAGGCGCGCGCCACGGCAGTCAATAATTGCCTGATCAGCACCAGCAACCTGGCCTTTGCCAGCGGCAGCCCGATCACCGACCAGCGCATCAGCGCGCCGCTGAGCGTGGCCTGCACGGCCAACAGCACGTACCAGATCGCGCTGAACGGCGGCGTGTCGAACAATCCGGGTGCGCGCACCATGAAGAACAGCGTGACCGGGGAAACGCTGACCTACCGCATCTCGGCCACGCCCGACGGCCAGGCCTGGGGCGACGGGCAGGCCGGCACCACGGTCTACAGCGGCACCGGCACCGGCAGCGCGCAGAACGTCATGATGCACGGGATCGTGCCAAGCCAGCGCGCCCCGACGCCGGGCGACTACCGCGACACGGTGACGGTGTTGCTGATGTTCTGATGGTGTGACGGGAGGGCGGCTTCGAGTTGGCTGATCAGTTCGCCCAGCGGCATCGGGCGGGAGAACAGGAAGCCCTGCATGCAGGGTTTGCCGTGCGATGCGAGAAACTGCGCCTGCTCGCGGGTTTCGATGCCTTCGGCGACGACGCGCAGGCCAAGCTGGCCGGCCATGGCGAGGATGGACTTGACCAGTGCCGTGCCATTCACGTCGTGCGGCATGTCGCGCATGAAGCCCTTGTCGATCTTCAGTTCGTACAACGGCATTTTCTGCAGGTAGGCCAGGCTCGAGTAGCCAGTGCCGAAGTCGTCGATCGAGAACCGGATGCCCAGCCCGGCCAGCACATGCATCCGGGCGACGGTTGCCTCCATGTTCTCGACCAGCAGGCCCTCCGTCAGTTCGAAGATCAGCTGGGTGGCGGGCACGCCCGTTTCGGCAAGAATCGAGCGCACCACGTCGACGAAGTCGGCTTGCTGGAACTGGCGCGGGCTGACGTTGATCGACAGCGGCAGCGCGTGGCCGGCGCGGGACAGGTGCAGCCAGGACAGGCATGCCTGCCGCAGCACCCAGGTTCCCAGCGGTACGATCAAGCCGGTTTTTTCGGCGATCGGAATGAATATGTCGGGTGGCACCAGTACGCCGTCGGCACGGCGCCAGCGCAACAGCGATTCCGCACCGATCGGTTGGCCATCGGGGCTGACCTGCAACTGCAGGTGCAGCGCGAACTCGTCGTTGTCGAGGGCATTGCCCAGGTCGCGTTCGAGCATCAGCGTATTTTCGGCGGCGGCCAGCATGGTCGTCTCGAACAGGGCGGCGCCATTGCGCCCCGCAGCCTTGGCATGGTACATCGCCGTATCGGCTTCGCGCAGCAGGTCCTGGGCGGTCTGCTCGGGCCGGGTGGGCAGCGAAATGCCCACGCTCCCTGACGACTGGTAAACCTGGCCATCGATCTCGATGGGCCGGCGCAGGGCGGTGCCGACGCGCTCGGCCAACGCGACTGCAGCAGCGGTGGCAGCGGCGGCGTCGTCGCCCAGGTGCTCGGCCAGCACGACGAATTCGTCGCCGCCGAGGCGCGCCACGGTATCGCGCCGGTGGACGGTCTCGCGCAGGATGCCGGCCACGTGTTTCAGCAGGGCGTCCCCGGTCGCATGGCCGCGGGCATCGTTGACGCTTTTGAAGTTGTCGAGGTCGAGGTACAGCACGGCCCCGATGCCGTCGCCACGCTGCGCCTTGTCGACCAGGGTACTGAGGCGCTCCATCAGCAGTCGCCGGTTCGGCAATTCGGTCAGCACGTCGTAGAACGCCAGCTTGCGGATCGATTCGGCGGACTGGCGCTTTTCGGTGATGTCGCGGCCGACGGCCACCCAGTGCGTGATCGGTCCGCCTTCGCCGGCGAACGGCACGATATCGACTTCCACCCAGCGGGGTTCGCCTGCTTTCGTGTAATTGATCAGTTGCGCCGACGCCGGTTCGTAGCGCGCCATTGCATCCGACAGGGCGGCGACGGTGTCGGTGCAGGTTTCCGGTCCGTGCAGGGCATGCAGGCTTTGCCCCATGATTTCGTCGATGCGATATCCGCTGTGGCGCTCGAACGCGGCGTTCGCGAAGATGATCGGTTGATGCGAGGTTGTCCCGGGAATCGCCTGGACGATCAGCACCATGTCGTGCAGGCCCGCGAGTGCCGCCGAGGTCAGGCGCCATTCCTGGTTTACACGGCGCAGTGCGATGCGTTCCTGCTCGAGCGATTCGGACACGGCGTCAGCCTTGTTCAGCGAGCGTGACAAGCCTTTGAGCACGCTGCCTGCGGTCAGCGTCCCCAGCGTGCCGACGCACACATAGTTCAGGGTGAAAATCAGCATGCCCACGGCCGAGTCACGCGCGAAGTTGCCGATGGTGAGTTCGCTGTGGCCGGCCATGCCAAGTCCCACCATCGAGAGCGCGCCGGCCGCGATCGTCACATACGCAGCGCGCTGGCCCAGCAGAATCACGGCGATGACGGGTGTGGCAAGAAGGTAGCAAAGGCCGACCGCGCCGACCATCACGATCGAACCGACGCCGACGAAAAACATCATGGCAAGGAAGCTGATCACCCTGGTCGTGTGCGGCAGGCGGTCGAGACGCCAGATCGCCAGGATCCATACCAGTGCGAGGGTGTCCATCAAGGCGACCTGCGGGTAACCCTGATAGGCGGCGACCAGCGCGTTTGGCACGGCAACGACCAGTGCCAGTACCAGCACGGCCGACATCAGCGTGGCGAACGCGCGTACGCGCCACCTCAGCAGGTCCTGATTGATTCTATGGGGCATCCAGGCTATCCAATAATCCAACGATTGTCATTTTAATTTCATCTGAGAAACATTCTATCACTTTGTATCCTGACTTTCGGGTGGCACACGGCGCTTGTTTCCATCGTGTTGCGCATTTGCGACCAGCGCTGTCAAGCCCATGCTCGTCGTTATTGCATGCGTCTTAAGCCATGAACAGAGCACGAGTTTACGTTCTTCTCGGCAATACATTCCTCCCGATAACTATTAAGCTGTCGGGAAATAATCTCACTTGCCGTACTGCACCTGCCCATGCCACCCACCGCCAATCCAGATGTGCTTCGCCTGCAACGCCTCGACGAGCGGCGCAGACCGCTGGTCGTGCGCTCGATCATTTTGATGGCAGGCTTTTGCCTGTTGCTGATCGGCCTGCATGCGTGGAGCTTGTGGGCATCGCGCCAGGGCGAACTGGACCAGACGGCGATCAGTACCGAGAACATGGCGCGTGCCCTGGCGTCCCACGCCGAGCGCTCGCTGACGGTCGCCGACTCGGTCCTGGCGGAGATGGTCGAACGGGTCGAGCTGTCAGCGACCACGCCGCTCGACCTCGCGCGCCTGCATGCGCGGATGGCGCGCATCACCCGCACCAGCGAAGAGGTGCGGGAGGTGTTCATCTACGACGCCGAGGGCAAGCGCCTGGCGACCTCGCTGCCATCGGTATTGCCGGGCAACATCCTGGACCGCGAGTATTTTCGGTATCACATGACCCATACTGACCTGGGCACGCGCATCGGCAAGCCGATCTTCAGCCGTTCCACGGGCATCCAGACCATTCCCGTGTCGCGCCGGATCAATCGCCCTGATGGCAGTTTCGGCGGCGTCGCGATGGCCTCGCTCAATCTCGATTTCTTCGGCAAGTTCTACGACAGTTTCGATGTCGGCCGCACCGGTACGATCATCCTGGCCATCGACGACGGCACCTTGCTGTACCGCCGCCCGTTCAATGCCGCGATGGTGGGGACGAGCATCAGCAACGGCCCCGTGTTCCAGACCTATGCCAAATCGGGGCCGGTCGGCACCGGGATGATGAGGTCCAGAATCGATGGCGTCGAGCGCCTGTACAGCTACCGCCACCTGGACGGCTTTCCGCTGCTGGTGGCGACCGCCCAGGCGAAGGACGAAATCCTGGACGGCTGGTGGATGGCGGTGATCAAGATGAGCTGCGTCGTCGTGTTCGCCGTGTGCATGCTCGGCTGGGGCGGGCACCGCATGATCAGCCAGTTGCGCCTGCGCGAGGCGCTGGAGTCCGAATTGCGCGCGGCGCGCAGTGCGCTCGAACTGCACAATGTATCGCTGCGCCACCTGGCCGACGTCGACGCCCTGACCGGGCTGGCCAACCGGCGCCGCTTCGATGAAGTGCTGGCCCTGGAATACGAGCGCGGGCGGCGCAGCGGGCTGCCGTTTTCGCTGATCCTGCTCGATGTCGACCATTTCAAGAAATTCAATGACCGCTATGGCCACGTCGCCGGCGACGCGTGCCTGCGCCGGGTTGCCGAGGCGATCGCGTCAGGGCCGCGGCGCCCGACCGACCTGACGGCGCGCTATGGCGGCGAAGAGTTCGCGATCATCCTGCCGGATACCGACAACGACGGCGCCCGCGCGGTGGCCGAGAACATCCGCTGCGCCGTGCAGGCGCTCGGCCTGGCGCACGAGGGGAGTGCCTACGGCCACGTTTCCATCAGTCTCGGGGTCCATACCTGCAACCAGGCCGATGGCACGTGCGCGGGGCCGCTGGCCGCCATCGAAGCCGCTGACCGCCTGTTGTACCAGGCGAAGATGGGCGGGCGCAATCGCCTGGTCGCCGGTCCGTAGCAGCGGCCGGCAGCGTGGGGCTGAACGATTGCCTCACATTGTCGGGACATCGGCCGGACATGCCGCAACGCCACGCTGGTTGCTCGTCTATACTGTATTGATGATGCCAACAACCAGCAGGACCCCTCCAAAGCGATTTACCGGAAGCCAGACTGTGCAATGACCAAGACAGACAATGCTGCCAAAAAAGTCATCCTGGTGGTCGAAGACCTTCCGTTTGACGCTGAATTTACATTGCAGGCGCTGGAAAAATTCGAAGGCAGATTCGATGTCGATGTCGCGCGCGACGGTTGGGATGCGCTGGTCCTGATGAAGCAACGTCATTTCGACCTCATCCTGATGGACCTGAAGATGCCCCGGATGGATGGGTTCGAAACGATGATCCTGATGCGGGGCTACCAGTTACAGCACGAGGTGCCGTTGATCATCCTGACCAACTCGGATCTCGACGCCGACCGCGAGCGTGCCCGCACGCTTGGCGCCGTCGATTATGTCCACAAGTCGGGCGACCTGGCCGGGTTCAGATCCGCGCTGCAGGCCGCCGTTGAAAAGCACATGCGCGCCTGAATTGCCCGTGCGCGCCGCGCGCCGTGCGGTATTCAGGGCCGCTTCGACCGGCCGATGATGCTCGCGACCTTGGTGGTGATCATGTCGACCGCCGGGCCGTTTGCGCCATGGGGCAGGATCACGTCGGCATTGCGCTTGGTGGGTTCGATGAACTGCTTGTGCATCGGCCGCACCGTGTCCAGGTACTGGCTGACGATGCTCTCCAATGAACGGCCGCGTTCGGCAATATCGCGCTGCATGCGGCGGATGAAGCGCACGTCGGACGCCGTATCGACAAAGATCTTCAGCGACATCATGTCGCGCAGATCGGCGTCGTACAGCGCGAACAGCCCTTCGACGACGATCACGGGTGCCGGCTTGACGGGAATGGTCTTGTCCGAGCGGTTGTCGATCGTGAAATCGTACTCGGGCATTGCGATCGCCTCGCCATTGCGCAGCGCCTGGACGTGCTGGATCAGCAACGGCCAGTCGAACGCGTGCGGATGATCGTAGTTCTGCTTGCGGCGCACTTCAGGGGGCAGGTCGGACTGGTCGCGGTAGTAATCGTCCTGCATCACGATCGAGACCATGTCGGCACCGAACGACGCCAGTACCTGCTGGGAGACCGTGGACTTGCCACTGCCGCTGCCACCGGCGACCCCGATGACGAACGGCATAAAAGGAATGGAATTCATCCCTGCATGATACCGGAGAGGCGCGCAGGCCGACAGGGCAGGCCAGGCAATGACTTGGCAATGACCTGGCTCTGACCTTGCTCGATTGTCAGTGCATCAGAAGTAGACGGTGACGCGGGCGGCGTCCGGGCCGGCGCTGCGCAGCGATGGCGCCGCCGGGACGTCCAGAAGATACGGTGTGGCCGGGCTGGCACACTGCACCTGCACGGCGGCGCCGGCATTGATCGAACAGGTGGCCACGATCGTCAGGCGCGCTTCGAAGCTTGCCGACACCACGCGTGCATCCGCACCGACCGGCAAGGTCAGGGTGGCGGTGGCCAGCAGAGCAGCAAGGAAACGGAGGGAGCGCGACATGCTTTGTGTTCGGGGCAAATAGCCGGTAGATGATCGATGAAGACCATCATAGCCACTTTGGCAGTGGCGTGCGCGAACGCAGTGCGGGACAGTGCAAGCAGGGAATGTAGCGGTATTTCGGGTTTGGCGGTATTTATTTGCCGGTTCGACCGGATGTGTCGCGCAAGTCGCGCACTGGACGCCTGAAAATTGCGATAAAGGTAAACACAGTTGTCGATTTTGCGGTTTTACAGCGAATTAGAGAATAGTCTCTAAAAGAAACATTAGTTTCAGTAAAGAAATATTAGAGCGTGTTTTCAGGCAAATTCGCCAGCAATCCCGATACCGCGTCGACCAGTTCGATCGGGCTGAACGGCTTGACGATGTACAGATCGGCGCCAGCCGCCATGCCGGCTGCGACGTCGCTTTGCTGGCCGCAGGCCGACAGCAGCACGATCTTGACGCCGGCATTGGCGGGATCCTGCCGCAGGCGCGCGCAGACGTCCAGGCCGCTCTCGCCGGGGCCGAGCCAGATATCGAGCATGACGACGTCGGGCCGCTCCGCTGCAAACCTCGCGAGCGCCTGCTCGGCGTTGGCCGCTTCGACGATGCGGCCCAGAGCCTGCAGGCTCAGTGAAATCAGCAGGCGCAGTTCGTCCTGGTCATCGACGACAAGAATGGTATTAGCGGGCATCGCCGTGCTCCTGCCGTGGGTAGGGGCCGATGACGCCGGCCGGGTCGAACCGCAGTGTCGACGGGAGGGGCAGGATCGGCAGGAAGGCCAGGGTGGCGGTCATGGATGGGCTGGCATCGAAGGCGCGTCGGTGCGCCGAGCATAGCAGTTCAGTTGCTGATCAAGCGCGCGCCAGACCGTGTTCGACAGCGGCGCGCAGTTCGCCAAACGGCACCGGCTTCGGGAACACCGGGATATCGGCCGGCAAGCCCATGGCCTTGATCGTTGCACGGTCCAGGCCGCTCACCACGATCATGCTCATGCCAGCGCTGCCGCTGTCTTCGCGCAGCGTGCGGATCATGCGGAACCCGTCCATGCCCGGCATGTTCAGGTCGCTCACCAGCAGGTCGGGCCGCTCTTCGCCGATGCGGATCAGGGCCTCGAAGCCGTTGTTGGCCTTGACGACGTTCAGGTCCATGCCCCAGCCGGCCATCTCGAGTTCGTACAGGCGCAGCATCAGGGGATCATCGTCCACCACGAGTACGCGGCGCGTCGATGACGCCGAGGCGACCGGCGCGGCCGGTGGCGGCGCGTGCGCGGCAATGGCAATACGACGCCCTTCGACCAGGCGGTTGACCGATTCCAGCGTGATGCGGCGATGGCCGCCAGCCGTGCGCCACGCCTGCAGCGTGCCGCTCTCGACCCACAGTTGCACCGTGCGGTGCGACACGCCAAGGACCGCTGCCGCCTCCTTGGTTGAGCAATAGTCGGCGGCGTTGTACGGTGCGGCCGGCTGCAGGTCGGGTGAATTTTTCATATTTACTGATGTTACGTTTTAAGTTTCCCAAAGTCAAAATAGTTAACCGGAAAAATGAATGATTCATTAAACCAAAAGTCGTTATCCGGTGCTGCAAAGCGGAGCATAGCGCATTGGCAAGTTCTTGGGTTACATCAGAGTGCTGGATGCCCGTACAGTGGTTTCAAACGCACGCCGGTTGTTACTTTACGTCAATTTTATTCTTTGCCTTGCGCTTGCACAAACGTAAATATGTGGTTGCAGAATGAGGCCCGACCTTCACTGTAACGGCTAAGTCCCTAATTTAAAGGAATATTTTGAATTGTCGAGTACCCCAAACATACACCTAAGTCATTGGTTTCATTGGCAAAATTAGGAAAGCACGGTTGGGATTTCGCTTGACCGTCAACATTGCTTCCACTAAAGTGGGAAACAGTGTGAAAAAGTGTCGATTTGTGGGAAGAAATCCAGATCCCGGCGCCAGACAACAACGACCAACCGAATTCTCCAAGCTAGGCATTTACGTGTTCCAGGGCGCGTCAGCGATCAACCTCGATGCAAAAGGGCGGATGTCCATTCCAGCCAAGCATCGTGACGCCCTGATACTTCAGTGCGAAGGTCGCGTCACGCTGACCAAGCACCCACAGGGCTGCCTGTTGTTCTTTCCGCGCCCGGTGTGGGAAGAGCATCGCAAGCAGATCGCTGCCTGGCCGATGTCGGCCCGTTCGTGGCAGCGTATTTTCCTTGGCAATGCCGTCGATGTCGAGCTCGACAGCGCCGGACGGATCCTGATCTCCCCCGAGCTGCGCGCTGCAGTCGGGCTCGAGAAGGAAGTGATGATGCTCGGTATGGGCAGCCACTTCGAAATCTGGAACGCCGCCAAACTGGCCGAGGACGAGGCCGCAGCTGTGGCTGGCGGCATGCCGGATGTACTTTCCAATTTTTCTTTCTGAGGCGCCGATGACGGATTCTTTGACGGTGCCTGATTATCAGCATCGCACGGTGCTACTTGACGAAGCAGTCGATGCGCTCGAGCTGAGCGGCGCACGTGCTTCCGGTACGTATATAGACGGGACCTTCGGTCGCGGCGGTCACAGCCGCCTGCTGCTGTCGCGCCTGGCCCCCGAGGGGCGCCTGATCGCGTTCGACAAGGACCCGCAAGCCATTGCAACCGCGGAGCAGATCGACGATCCGCGTTTCAGCATTGTTCACGACAGCTTTGCCACGATGGCCGACGCGCTTGCCGCGCGCGGCATTCATCAGGTCGACGGCATCCTGCTTGACCTGGGCATTTCCTCGCCCCAGGTCGACGACGCCAGCCGCGGCTTCAGCTTCCGCCAGGACGGCCCCCTCGACATGCGCATGGACACCACGCGCGGCATGTCGGCGGCCGAATGGGTCGCGACGGCAGAGCAAAACCATTTGGAAAAGGTGATACGCAATTATGGAGAAGAGCGGTTTGCTTTTCAGATTGCAAAGGCGATTGTTGCTCGCCGCGCAGTCGAACCAATTTCAAGCACACGACAGCTTGCCGCAATCGTGGCAAGCACGGTCAAAAGCAGGGAGAAAGGCAAGGATCCGGCAACCAGGACCTTTCAGGCTATCCGGATTTTCATCAATCAAGAGCTTGAAGACCTCGAAGCGGGGTTGACCGCTGCCTACAGCATGCTCGCGCCTGGCGCCCGCATGTCGGTGATCAGTTTTCACTCGCTGGAAGACCGCATGGTCAAGCAATTCTTCGCATCCAAAGCCAATGTCGAACAGCCCGACCGCCGCCTGCCGATCCGCGCCGTCGATCTGCCGCAGCCGTTGATGAAGCTGATCACGAAGATCAAGCCATCGGATGCCGAAGTGTCGGACAACCCGCGCTCGCGCTCCGCCGTGCTGCGCGTCGCCGAACGCCTGGGAACGCCGACATGAGCGTGAAGGTCAACGTGTTTCTTACCACGCTGCTGGTCGGCTGCGCGCTGTCGGTCGTCAACGCCCGCTACCAGGCGCGCCATTTGCTGATCGAACTCGAACGCCTGCAGCAGCACGCGCGCCAGCTCGACGTCGACTGGGACCAGCTCCAGCTCGACCAGTCGCGCCTGGCCAAGAACGATCGCATCGAGCAGATTGCCCGTTCCGAACTGAATATGGCGCCGCTCACGCCCGCCCGTACCCAATACCTGACCGAAGGCGCCCCATGACGCGCGGTGCTTCCAAATCCGGCGCACGCGTTGCTGCCTCGAAGGGCGTTGCATTCACCAAGAGCCCGGTGCTCGCGGTGCGCCTGCCCGACTGGCGCTCGCGCATGGTGCTGTTCGTCCTGTTCGCGTCGTTTGCCGCGCTGGCCGTGCGCGCCGTCTGGCTGCAGGGCGTGTCGAACCAGTTCCTGCAAAGCCAGGGCAAGAGCCGCTACGAGCGCACACTTGAACTGCCGGCTACCCGTGGCCGCATCCTTGACCGCAACGGCGCCGTGCTGGCCACGTCGCTGCCGGTGCGCGCCGTGTGGGCGATCCCCGAAGACGTGCTGGCCTCGCCACCGGAAAAAATCACTGCACTGGCCAAGCTGCTGGGCATGCCCGAAGCCGACATCCGCAAGAAGCTCGACTCGGACCGCACCTTCGTCTACCTGAAACGCCAGGTCGAAATGCCGGTGATCGCCGAAATCGAGAAGCTCAAGATCAATGGCCTCGACACGCGCAAGGAATACAAGCGCTTCTACCCGCAGGGCGAAGTCGTCACCCACCTGGTCGGTTTCACCAATGTGGAAGACAAGGGCCAGGAAGGCATGGAGCTGCAACACCAGAAAACGCTGATGGGCGTGCCTGGCAGCCGCCGCGTGATCAAGGACCGCCTGGGCCACATCGCCGAAGATCTGGGCATGTTCCGTGAACCGCACCAGGGGCGCGACCTGACGCTGTCGGTCGACAGCAAGCTGCAATACATTGCGTTTACCAGTATCAAGAACGCCGTCGAGAAGTTCAATGCAAAGGCCGGCGCCGCCGTGGTGCTCGACGTGCACACCGGCGAAGTGCTGGCGCTGGCGAACTACCCGACCTACAACCCGAACGACCGCTCCAAGCTGACCGGCGAGCAGCTGCGCAACCGCGTCATCACCGACACGTTCGAGCCGGGTTCGACGATCAAGCCGATCACCATCGGCCTGGGCCTGGACACGGGCCGCATCACGCCCGACACGGTGTTCGACAATAACCCGGGCTGGATGACGATCACCGGCAAGCGCATTCGCGACACGCACAACTATGGCGTGCAGACGGTCAGCGGCATCATCCAGAAGTCGTCGAATATCGGCGCCGTCAAGGTGTCGCAGCGCATCCCGCCGCAGGAAATGTGGGAGATGTACACCAAGGTCGGCTACGGCCAGGCGCCGCGCTTCGGCTTCCCGGGCGCGACCGCCGGCCGCGTGCGGCCATGGAAATCGTGGCGCCCGATCGAGTACGCGAACATGGCCTTCGGCCACGGCCTGTCGGTCTCGCTGCTGCAGATGGCGCGCTCGTACATGATCTTCGCGCGCAACGGCGACATCATTCCGCTGTCGTTCGTGAAGGTCAACGAAGAGCCGGTCGGCCAGCAGGTGATTTCGCCCAAGACCGCAGCGCAGGTGCGCACGATGCTCGAATCGGTGGTTGGCCCGCAGGGCACGGCGTCCAAAGCGCAGGTCGCCGGCTACCGCATCGGCGGAAAGACCGGTACGGCCGAAAAGCTCGTCAACGGCCGCTACTCGCGCACCAACAATATCGGCTATTTCGCCGGCATCGGGCCGATGTCCAAGCCGCGCTTCATCATCGCCGTGATGGTCGACGATCCGAGCGGCGCCCTGCGCACCGGCGGCAGCGTCGCCGCACCGACGGCTGCCGACCTGTTTGCCAGCGCGCTGCGCGCAGCCAACGTGCCGCCCGATTCCTCCATCACGGACATCATCATTCCTGAAGTCCCATTAGAGGAGAGCATGTGATGAGCCCAAGCCTGAACGACATCCGCAACTGGATCGCTGCCGCCGCACCGGGCGGCCGTCTCGTTTCCGACTCGCGCCGCGTGCAGCCGGGCGACGTGTTCTTTGCCTATCCGGGCGATGCGCAGGATGGCCGCCGCTTCATCGGCGCGGCTGCCGACGCGGGCGCCGCCGCCATCGTGTATGACGACCAGGACTTCACCTGGCCTGACACCGTCACGACGCCGCACCTGGCCGTGGCCGGCCTCAAACAGCTGGCCGGGCCGATCGCGCATGCGGTGCTGGACCAGCCGGACAGCGCGATGTTTACCGTCGCCGTCACTGGCACCAACGGCAAGACCTCGTGCGCGCTGTGGACCGCGCAAGCGCTGGCGCGCCTGGGCGAGACCGCGGGTGTGATCGGCACGCTGGGCGTGGGCGTCATCGCGCCCAAGGCAAAGACTGAAGCGCAGTTCGACGTCACCGGCTACACGACGCCGGATGCCGTGCTGCTGGCGCAGACGCTGGCGGAGCTGAATGGCAAGGGCGCCACGGCGCTGGCAATCGAAGCCTCGTCCATCGGCCTGGTGCAGCAGCGCACGGCCGGCATGCATGTCGACGTGGCGATCTTCACGAACCTGACGCGCGACCACCTCGACTTCCATGGCGACATGGCGAGCTACGAGGCGGCCAAGGTCACGCTGTTCGAGTGGCCGGGCCTGAAGCACGCGATCGTGAACCTGGATGACGCAGCCGGGCAGCGCCTGGTGGCGCATCTGCGCGCGAACTTCCCGGCGCTGGCCGTCACGGGCTATACGCTGGACGCCACTGCTGCTGTGCCGGATGGCGTGGCCGTCCTGCGCGCCAGCGGCATGCGCAGCAAGAACGCCGGCACCGAATGCCAGGTCGAGACGCCCGCGGGCAGCGCGACCATCCGCAGCCGCCTGGTAGGCAACTACAACGTGAGCAATACACTGGCGGTGCTGGGCGCCTTGCTGGCGCGGGGCGTGGCGCTCAAAAGCGCGGTCGAGGCGATCGAATCGCTGGTCCCGGCGCCGGGCCGCATGCAGCAGATGGGCGGGCAGGATGCGCCGATGGTCGTGATCGACTACGCGCACACGCCGGACGCGCTGGAAAAAACCCTGGATGCGCTGCGCCAGGTGGCGGCTGACCGCGGCGGGCAGCTGTGGTGCGTGTTTGGCTGCGGGGGCGACCGGGATCCGGGCAAGCGCCCGCAAATGGGCCGCATCGCGCAGGCCGCCGACCAGGTGCTCGTCACCAGCGACAACCCGCGCAGCGAAGAGCCGGCGGCCATCATCGCCCAGATCGTGGCGGGGATGGACGCCAACGCACCAGGCTCGCGCCTGCAGACGGTGGAAGACCGCGCGTCGGCCATTCTGCTGGCCGTGAAACAGGCCGCCAGGCAGGACGTGATCCTGCTGGCCGGGAAGGGCCATGAGCCTTACCAGGAAATCAAGGGACGCAAGATGCCGTTTTCGGATACGGACCACGCTTCGCTCGCATTGACGGCGCGGCTTACCATGTTGAGGACGCATTGATGCGCGGTACCCTGGCACAACTCGTGGCGGCCATTCCCGGCGCGCGCCTCGTCGGCGCGGATGTCGCCTTTGGTGGCGTGTCGACGGACAGCCGCAAGGTCGACGCCGGCGCGCTGTTCGTCGCGCTGCGCGGCGAGTCGTTCGACGCCCACGATTTCCTCGACCAGGTCGCCGCGCGCGACGTCGCGGCGGTGGTCGTGTCGGCGCTGCCGGAAGGCTGGACGCTGCCGGCGATCGTCGTGCCCGACACGCTGGTTGCGCTGGGCCGCATCGCGCATGCCTGGCGCACGGGGTTCGATCTGCCCGTCATCGGCGTCACCGGCAGCAACGGCAAGACGACGGTCAAGGAAATGATCGCATCGATCCTGGCGGCGGCAGTGGGCGAAGAAGCGCGCCTGGCCACGCAGGGTAATCTGAACAACGAGATCGGCGTGCCCCTCACGCTGTTCCGCCTGACGGCCTCCCATCGCGCCGCGGTGGTGGAGCTGGGCATGAACCATCCGGGCGAGATCGCCCGCCTGGCGGCCATCGCCGCGCCGACGGTCGCGCTGGTGAACAATGCGCAGCGCGAGCACCAGGAATTCATGCACACCGTGGAAGCGGTGGCGCGCGAAAATGGCGCGGTGCTGCAAGCCCTCGCGCCAAACGGCGTGGCCGTGTTCCCGGGCGACGACGTGTACACCGACCTGTGGCGCGGCCTGGCTGCCTGCGACGTCATCACGTTTGGCCTGACTGACGCCTGCGACGTGCGCGCCGACTACACGAGCAATGGTTTCGGCAGCGACCTGCAGGTGAGCGCACGCGGCGCGCAGTTCGCCATCAAGCTGGCCGCGGCCGGCGAACACAATGTGCGCAATGCGCTGGCCGCGATTGCCTGTGCTCTCGGCGCCGGTGTCAAACCGGACGCCATCGTGCGCGGCCTCGAAGCCTTTGCACCGGTCGGCGGGCGCCTGCAGCGCAAGCAGGCCGCCGGCGGCGCGACCGTCATCGACGATACCTACAACGCCAATCCCGATTCAATGCGCGCTGCCATCGACGTGCTGGCCGCGTATCCTGCGCCGCGCATCCTGGTGGTGGGCGACATGGGCGAGGTCGGCGCGCAGGGCAAAGAATTTCACGAAGAAATCGGGGCTTACGCACACACGCGTGGCATCGACACCGTGCTCGCGACAGGCGAGCTGGCGCGCCATCTGGCCGCGTCGGGAGCACAGCATTACGAGCAGTTCGACGAGTTATTGGCAGCACTGGATAAAAAACTGGGCAGCAATACGGACGCGACTGTGCTGGTGAAGGGCTCGCGTTTCATGAAAATGGAACGCGTGGTCCTGCACCTGACCGGATCAACCCCCCTTGGCAAGGACGCCCACTAATATGCTTCTCTGGCTCGCACAATACTTTCAGGACTATCTCGGTCCGCTGCGCGTGTTTAATTACCTCACGTTCCGCGCGGTGTTCGCCACCATCACGGCCATCACCATCGGCCTCGTGGCCGGCCCGATCGTCATCCGCAAACTGACCGAACTGAAAGTCGGGCAGGCCGTGCGTACCTACGGCCCGCAAAGCCACCTGACCAAGCACGGCACCCCGACGATGGGCGGCGTGCTGGTCCTGATCGCGATCGGCATCTCGACGCTGCTGTGGTGCGACCTGTCGAACCGCCTGATCTGGCCAGTGCTGGTCGTGACGATGGGCTTTGGCGCCGTCGGCTGGGTCGACGATTACCGCAAGGTGGTCTACAAGGACCCGGAAGGCATGCGCTCGCGCGAAAAATACTTCTGGATGTCGCTGATCGGCATCGCTTCGGCCCTGTACCTGGCATTCTCGGTCTCGGCCGCCAATCCATGGGAAGTCGCGCAACTGTTCTACGCCTGGGTGCAGTCGGGCTTCTCGATGAGCCTGCCGCCAAAGGCCGACCTGATCGTCCCGTTCTTCAAGACCATCAGCTATCCGCTGGGCGTCTGGGGCTTCATCGCGCTGACCTATTGCGTGATCGTCGGTGCGTCCAACGCCGTGAACTTCACCGACGGCCTCGATGGCCTGGCGATCATGCCGACCGTGATGGTCGGCGCGGCCCTGGGCCTGTTCGCGTATCTCACCGGCAGCGTGACGTTCTCGAAATACCTGTTGATCCCGTACATCCCGGGCGCCGGCGAACTGCTGATCTTCTGCGGCGCGATGGCCGGCGCGGGCCTGGCCTTCCTGTGGTTCAACGCGCACCCGGCCCAGATGTTCATGGGCGACGTCGGCGCGCTGGCCCTTGGCGGCGCGCTGGGCACGATCGCCGTCATCGTGCGCCAGGAAATCGTCCTGTTCATCATGGGCGGCGTGTTCGTGGCCGAAACGCTGTCCGTGATCATCCAGGTGACCTGGTTCAAGTATACGAAGAAGCGCTATGGCACCGGCCGCCGCGTGTTTCTGATGGCGCCGCTGCATCACCACTTTGAACAAAAGGGCTGGAACGAAACCAAGGTCGTGGTCCGCTTCTGGATCGTGACCATCGTGCTGATCCTGGTCGGTCTCTCTACACTGAAACTGCGTTAATGAACTACGACGGCAAACTCGCACTGGTACTTGGCCTCGGTGAATCCGGGCTCGCGATGGCGCACTGGCTGGCGCGGGGTGGCGCACGCGTGCGCGTGGCCGATACGCGTGCGGAACCACAACGTCTGCCGGCGCTGCGCGCGGCCGCGCCGGATGCCCAATTCGTCGCCGGCGAATTTGGCGCCGACCTGCTCGATGGCGTCGACTTCGTCGCCGTCAGCCCGGGCCTGGCCCCGGATCGCGAACTGGCCGCCATCATGCCTGCCGCTGCTACCCGCGACATTCCCGTCTGGGGCGAAATCGAACTGTTCGCCCAGGCGCTGGCGCAGCTGCGCGAGAAGAGCGGCTATGCACCGAAAGTCATCGCGATCACGGGCACCAACGGCAAGACGACGGTGACGAGCCTAACGGGCCTGCTGTGCCGCCGCGCGGGGTTGACCACGCGCGTGGCTGGCAATATCAGCCCGGCCGCGCTGGACGTGCTGCGCGAGTCGATCGATGCGAACGAATTGCCGCAAGCCTGGGTGCTGGAGTTGTCCAGCTTCCAGCTGCATACAACATTCAGTCTCAATGCCGACGCTGCGACGGTGCTGAACCTGACGCAGGATCACCTCGACTGGCACGGCACGATGGATGCCTATGCAGCCGACAAGGCGCGCATCTTCGGGCCTGATACCGTGCGCGTCCTGAATCGCGACGATGCGCGCGTGATGCGCATGGCGGTCGATGCGCCGCTGTTCACCTTCGGCACCGATGAACCGAAGGACGCCGACAGCTTCGGCCTGATCGACGAGCGCGGCGTGCTGTGGCTGGCCAATGCGGTTGCGGGCGAGGCAAGTGACAAGAAACTCAAACGCGGTGAAATCCGCGAACAGGTCGACGCCATCGTGGGCCGCCTGATGCCGGCCGATGCGCTGAAGATTCGCGGCCTGCACAATGCCGCCAATGCACTGGCCGCGCTGGCCCTGTGCCGCGCCTGCGGCCTGCCGCTGGCGCCGCTGCTGCACGGCCTGCGCGAGTATGCGGGCGAGCCGCACCGCGTCGAGCTGGTGGCCACCATCGACGGCGTCGACTATTACGACGACAGCAAGGGCACCAATGTCGGCGCCACCGTCGCTGCGCTGCAGGGCCTGGGCAAGGCCTTTGCTGGCGCCGACCAGCAGATCCTGCTGATCGCCGGTGGCGACGGCAAGGGGCAGGACTTTTCGCCGCTGGCCCAGCCCGTGGCGGCATATGCCCGCGCCGTGCTGCTGATCGGCCGCGATGCGCCCGCCGTGCGCGCCGCGATCGATGCGACCGGCGTGCCGGCGTTCGACCTCGACGACTTGCCGCAGGCCGTGCGCCGCGCGGCCGGTTTGGCGCGTTCCGGGGACGCAGTGCTCCTGTCCCCAGCGTGCGCCAGCCTGGACATGTTCACCAATTACGCGCACCGCGCACAGGTGTTCGTCGACACCGTGCGCGACATCGCACTCGATAAAGGGCAGGAGATCTGATGGCCTTCCAGCTGCCCTTCAAGTTTTCCGGCAACGCCGTCGACGCCACTGTCGACGGGCGCAGCCGGCCGTCGAAAATGATGGATTACGACCAGCCGCTGGTCTGGGTCACGCTGCTCCTGATGCTGTTCGGGATGGTGATGGTGTACTCGGCGTCGATCGCGCTGCCCGATTCGCCGAAATTCCGCTATCTGCAGGACCGCAACGAATACTTCCTGTACCGCCAGGCGGTCTACATCCTCGTCTCGATGGTGGCGGCGGCCGTCGTGTTCCGCGTGCCGATCGCGGTCTGGCAGCGCCATGCGCCGATGATCTTCATCGGCACGCTGGTGCTGCTGGTGCTGGTCCTGATTCCGGGCCTGGGCGTGTCGGTCAACGGCGCGCGCCGCTGGCTGTCGCTGAAGGTATTCATGGTGCAGCCGTCCGAAATCATGAAGATCGCCGTGGTGCTGTACGCGGCCGACTTCACGGTGAGGAAGCAAGAGTACATGCACAAGCTGACCAAGGGCTTCGTGCCGATGGTCGTGGCCATTGGCCTGGTGGGGGGCCTGCTGCTGATGGAGCCGGATCTGGGCGCCTTCGGCGTGATCGTCTGCATCGCAATGGGCATCCTGTTCCTGGGCGGGATCAACATCATCTGGTTCGGCGGCATCGGCGCGCTGCTGGTCGTGATCTTCAGCGCGATCATCGCGCTCTCGCCATTTCGCCGTGCGCGCATGTTCGCTTACCTGAACCCGTGGGAAGAGGGCAATGCGCTGGATAAGGCGTATCAGCTGACGCACTCGCTGATCGCGTTCGGTCGCGGCGAATTCTTTGGCGTGGGCCTGGGCGGCTCGGTCGAAAAGCTGTTCTACCTGCCCGAAGCGCATACCGACTTCATCATGGCGGTCATCGGGGAAGAACTGGGCCTGGTCGGCGTGCTGGTCGTGGTGGCGATGTTCTACTGGCTCGTCAAGCGCGCCTTCGACATCGGCCGCCAGGCGATCGCGCTCGAACAGGTATTCGCCGGCCTGGCCGCGAAAGGCATCGGTATCTGGATCGGCGTGCAGACCTTCATCAATATGGGCGTGAACCTGGGCCTGTTGCCAACCAAGGGCCTGACCTTGCCGCTGATGAGCTTTGGCGGTTCGGGCGTGCTGTTCAACTGCGTCGGCCTGGCGATCCTGCTGCGCATCGATTACGAAAATCGCGTGCGCATGCGCGGAGGCCGCACATGACCAAGAAGCTGATGATCATGGCCGCCGGCACCGGTGGCCACATCTTCCCCGGTATCGCAATCGCGCAGACAATGCGCGCGCGCGGCTGGGACGTGAGCTGGCTGGGCACCGCTCACGGCATGGAAACCGATCTGGTGCCGAAAGCCGGCATCGCGATGGACACGATCGACTTCGCCGGCCTGCGCGGCAAGGGCCTGGCGCACACCATCAAGGGCGCGTTCAAGATGGCGGCCGCGTTTGCGACCTGCCGGCGCTACCTGGCTGCGCGTCGGCCGGACGTCGTGCTGGGCATGGGCGGTTACGTGACGGTGCCGGGCGGCATGATGGCGCGCGCCGCCGGCGTTCCGCTGGCCCTGATCAATGCCGACGCCGCGCTGCTGCTGTCGAACAAGACGCTCACGCCGCTGGCGCAGCGCGTGCTGTTCGGCTTCCCGGCCGATTTCGGCAAGGCGGCCGGCAAGGCCGTCGTCACGGGCAATCCGGTGCGCCAGCAGATCCTCGATCTGCCAGCGCCCGCCGAACGCTTCGCCGGCCGCACCGGCGTGCTGCGCGTGCTGGTCGTTGGCGGCAGCCTGGGCGCCAAGGTGCTCAACGATGGCGTGCCGGCGGCCCTGAGCCTGATCGACCCGGCGGCACGGCCGATCGTCACGCACCAGTCGGGCAAGAAGAATATCGATGCGCTGCGCGCCGCGTATGCACAGGCTGGCGTGCAGGCCAATGTGGTCGACTTCATCGACAATATGGCGGCGGCGTACGCCGACGCCGATCTGGTGATCTGCCGCGCCGGCGCGATCACGGTGTCCGAACTGACGGCGGCCGGCGTGGCCAGCGTGCTGGTGCCGTTCGTGGCCAGCACCACCAGCCACCAGCGCGACAACGCGATCTGGATGGACGGGCAAGGCGCGGCCGTGCACCTGCCGCAAGGTGAACTGAATCCGCAGCGACTGAAAAGTCTGCTGCAAACGACGCGCGAGCAGTGCCTGGTCATGGCGCAGGCGGCAGCGCGCGTCGGCCAGCGCGACGCCAATGAGGCGATCGCGCGCGAACTCGAACAACTGGCAGCAAGGGTAAAAGCAGCATGAAACACAAGATCAAGAACATCCACTTCGTGGGCATCGGCGGCAGCGGCATGAGCGGCATCGCCGAAGTGCTGCTCAATCTCGGCTACCAGGTGTCGGGCTCGGACCTGGGCAGCAATACCGCCAGCCAGCGCCTGGCCGACCTGGGCGCGACCGTGCACCTGGGCCACCACGAAGACAATGTGGCGGGCGCGGACGTCGTCGTGACCTCGACCGCCGTGAACGAAGCCAACCCGGAAGTGGTTGCGGCGCGCGCAAATAAAGTGCCGGTGGTGCCGCGTGCGATCATGCTGGGCGAATTGATGCGCCTGAAGCGCGGCATCGCGATTGCGGGCACGCACGGCAAGACGACGACCACCAGCCTGGTCGCATCGGTGCTGGCGCAGGGCGGGCTCGATCCGACCTTCGTCATCGGTGGCCGCCTGACTGCCGCCGGCGCCAATGCGGCGCTGGGCAGCGGTGACTACATCGTGGCCGAAGCCGATGAATCGGATGCGTCGTTCCTGAACCTGTCGCCGATGATCGAAGTGATCACGAACATCGACGCCGATCACATGGAAACCTACGAGCACGACTTCGAGAAACTCAAGAGCGCGTTTGTCAATTTCACGCACCGCCTGCCGTTCTACGGCCGCGTGATGCTGTGCATCGACGACAAGCACGTGCGCGAGATCCTGCCGCAGGTGACCAAGCCGGTTACCACCTACGGCTTTTCGGAAGAAGCCGAAGTGCGCGCGCTGGATGCGTACGCCGATGGTACGCACATGCACTTCACCGTGCGCCAGGAAGGCTATGCCGACACCAAGTTCGTGCTGAACCAGCCCGGCATGCACAACGTGCTCAATGCCTGCTCGGCGATTGCCATCGCGCGCGAAATCGGCATCGACGATGCTGCCACCGCCCAGGGCCTGCTGGAGTTCCGCGGCGTGGGCCGCCGCTTCACGCGCTACGGCGACGTGGCGCTGGCGTCCGGCGGCAGCTTCACGCTGGTCGACGACTTCGGCCACCACCCGGTGGAAACCGAAGTCACGCTGGCCGCGGCGCGCGCCGCCTACCCGGGCCGGCGCCTCGTGCTGGCCTTCCAGCCGCACCGCTACAGCCGCACGCGCGACCTGTTCGAAGACTTCGTCAAGGTGCTGGCCACGCCGGACGTGCTGCTGCTGGCCGACGTGTATCCGGCCGGCGAAGCGCCGATCGTGGCCGCTGACGGCCGCGCGCTGGCGCGTGCACTGCGCACGTCCAGCAAGATCGAACCGATCTTCGTCGAGTCGATCGCCGACATGCGCGACGCCATCCTGAACGTGGCGCGCGACGGCGACGTCGTGCTGACGATGGGCGCCGGCTCGATCAGCGGCATTCCGCAACAACTGACCAACGCGAAAGGCTGAGCATGACGACGACCATTCAACTTCTCGATGCCACCGTCTTCGGCAAGGTCGGCGTCCTGTTCGGCGGCCGCTCGGCCGAGCGCGAAATCTCGCTTATTTCAGGCAGCGGCGTGCTGCAGGCCCTGAAAAGCCGCGGCATCGATGCGCACCCGTTCGATCCGGGCACGCACAGCCTGGCCGACCTGGCTGCGCAGGGTTTTGATCGCGTGTTCATCGCGCTGCACGGCCGCTATGGCGAAGACGGCAGCCTGCAGGGCGCCCTCGAGCAGCTGGGCATTCCGTACACCGGCAGCGGCGTGATGGCCTCGAGCGTCGGCATGGACAAGATCACCACCAAGAAGCTGTGGCTGATGGAAGGCGTGCCAACGCCAAAATACGCGACGGTCGACGCCGATACCGACCTGGATGCGCTGGTCGCCGAACTGGGCCTGCCGCTGATTGTCAAGCCGCCGCTCGAAGGCTCGAGCATCGGCATCACCAAGGTCCTTGAGCGTGACCAGCTGGCCGACGCGATCGCGCTCGTGGCCAGCATGGACGACGCGGTGCTGGCCGAGCAGTTCGTGACCGGCCGTGAATTCACGGTCGCCGTGCTGGGGCAGGGCGCCGCCGCCCGCGCGCTGCCGATCGTCGAGATCGTCGCGCCCGAAGGCAAGTACGACTACCAGAACAAGTACTTCACCGACGACACGCAATACCACTGCCCGGCGCCGCTGCCCGACGAACTGACGCAGGAGATCCAGCGTCATGCGGTGAACGCCTACCGCGCGATCGGTTGCGAAGGCTGGGGCCGCGTTGACGTGCTGGTGCGCGAGAGCGACATGCGGCCGTTCCTGCTCGAGGTGAACACGTCCCCGGGCATGACGACGCACTCGCTGGTGCCGATGGCGGCGCGCGCGGTGGGCATCGGCTACGAAGACCTGTGCGTCGAGATCCTGCGTTCGGCCCGGCTCAAGATGGGCAACCGGGGTGCGAAACCCGACGTGAAGGACTGAGCGCAATGTGGCATGACGTCCGCTCCCTCAATGCAACCGCCAGCTTCCTGACGGCGCTGACGGTGCTCGCCGCGCTGGTGACCGGCGTCTGGTGGCTGTCGCAGCGCCCGATGTTCGCACTGGGCTCGGTGACGGTGGAGAGCATGTACGGGATCGACCTGAAACACGTGAACGAACTGACCGTGCGCAACGGCGTGGTCGGTAAAATTCGCGGCAACTTCTTTACCGCCGACCTGGAACAGGTGCGCGCGACGTTCGAGACCGTGCCCTGGGTACGCCGCGCCACGGTGCGCCGCGAATGGCCCAATGCGCTGGTGGTCGAAGTCGAAGAGCACGAGGCGCTCGGCACCTGGGGCGACGAAGGCCGCCTGCTGTCGGTCAAGGGCGACGTGTTTACGGCCAATATTGCCGAAGCCGACGATGAACAGACGCTCCCGGAGTTCGATGGACCGGTGGGCAGCGAGAAGGATGTGCTGGCGCGCTTCAATGAACTGCGCACGGCGTTTGCCAAGGTGGCGCTGGTGCCGCACGCGTTGTCGCTATCGAATCGCTATGCATGGACCGTGAAGCTGGATAATGGCATGAGCGTCGAACTGGGACGCGAACAGGATCGCAACACGTTGAACAAGCGCGTCGCGCGTCTGGTCGGCGTGTACCCGCAGCTGGTGGCCCGGCTGCAGGAGGGCCGTATCGATACGATCGATATGCGCTATCCGAACGGACTGGCCTTGTCGTCGGCGGCGCTGAACGTGCCGCTGGATGCGACGAAGCCGGTCAAGGCAGCCAAGAAACCCAAAGCCGCACCGAATACAAAAACCAATACAACAACCAAGCAAATCTGAGCAGGCTACAGCAATGACAAAAGACGCGAAAAACCTGATCGTCGGTCTCGACATCGGCACCTCCAAGGTGGTGGCCGTGGTCGCCGAAGTGATGTCCGACGGACGCCACGAGGTGATCGGGCTGGGTCAGCACGAGTCCAGGGGATTGAAGAAAGGCGTGGTCGTCAACATCGAGGCCACCGTCGAATCGATCCAGCGCGCGCTGGAAGAGGCCGAGCTGATGGCGGATTGCAAGATCCGCAACGTCTACGCCGGCATCGCCGGCAGCCATATCCGTTCGTTCAATTCGAGCGGGATGGTGGCGATCAAGGAGAAAGAAGTCACGGCGACCGACGTGGCGCGCGTGATCGAGACGGCCAAGGCAGTGAACATCCCGACCGACCAGCAATTGCTGCACACGGTGCCGCAGGAATTCATCGTCGACAACCAGGAAGACGTGCGCGAGCCGATCGGCATGAGCGGCATCCGCCTCGAAGTGCGGGTGCACATTGTCACCGGTGCGGTCTCTGCGGTACAAAACATTGTAAAGTGCGTGCGCCGCTGCGGTCTCGAGGTCTCGGACCTGATCCTGCAGCCGATGGCGTCCGCCGACGCGGTGCTGACGGTCGACGAGAAAGAACTGGGCGTGGTGCTGATCGACATCGGCGGCGGCACCACCGACATCGCGGTGTTCTCGGATGGCGCGATCCGCCACACGGCCGTGATCCCGATCGCGGGTGACCAGATCACCAGCGACATCGCGATGGCCTTGCGCACGCCGACCGGCGAAGCCGAAGATATCAAGATCCGCTACGGCGTGGCCAAGCAGGTGCTGGCCGACCCGGGCGAGACACTCGAAGTGCCAGGTCTCGGTGACCGCGGCCCGCGCGCCCTGTCGCGCCAGGCTTTGGCGGCCGTGATCGAGCCCCGGGTGGAGGAGCTGTTCGCGATGGTGCACCAGGCCGTGCGCGAATCGGGCTACGAAGGCGTGCTGTCGTCCGGCATCGTCCTGACTGGCGGCAGCGCAATCATGCCCGGCATGATCGAAATGGCGGAAGACATCTTCCTCAAACCGGCACGCCTCGGCACGCCGGACTACCGCGGGCAATTGGCCGATGTGGTGCGCAGCCCCCGCTACGCCACCGTGCTTGGCTTGCTGCTCGAAGCAAAGAAACAGTACCTGCGCGGACACATCGTCACGCGCCAGGATGGTTCGGTGAAGGCAGTCTGGCAGCGCATGAAGGAGTGGATCGCGGGGAACTTCTGACGCACATGCAATCGCACTAGCACTTGGTAACAAATTAGGTAGCGAAATTTCATCACGAATTACAGTTTTTTACATACAATCGCAGATACCGGTTTGAGGCGGCGAACCAGATACGCACAGGCCTCGTTCCCGTAACTGCACTTTGAAAATTAGGGAGCACATCATGGAGTTCGATATGGTCGATAACGCAGCACTGGGGACCGTGATCAAGGTCGTGGGCGTCGGTGGCGCCGGCGGCAACGCGGTTCAGCACATGATCAATAAAGGTGTATCCGGTGTCGAGTTCATCGCCGCGAACACGGATGCGCAAGCGCTGGCCGTATCGAGCGCCGGCAACATCATCCAGATCGGTGATTCGGGCCTGGGCGCAGGGATGCGTCCTGAAGTCGGTCGCCAGCTCGCCGAACAATCGCGCTCGCGCATCGAAGACGCACTGCGCGGCGCGCACATGGTCTTCATCGCAGCCGGCATGGGCGGTGGCACCGGTACCGGCGCCGCACCGATCGTGGCCGAAGTGGCCAAGTCGATGGGCGCCCTGACCGTCGCTGTCGTCTCCAAGCCGTTCTCGTACGAAGGCCAGAAGTGCATGGACGTGGCCGAAGCGGGCCTCGAAGAACTGACCAAGCACGTCGACTCCCTGATCGTCATCCTGAACGAAAAGCTCGAAGACATCTACGAAGACGAAAGCATGCTTGACTGGATGCAGCACGCCGACGATGTGCTCAACAACGCGGTGGCCGGTATCGCCGAGATCATCAACGTGCCGGGCCATATTAACGTCGACTTCAACGACGTCAAGACGATCATGGGCGAGCAGGGCAAGGCCATGATGGGCACCGCGACCGCCGCCGGCGTCGACCGCGCACGCATCGCCGCCGAGCAGGCTGTCGCTTCGCCGCTGCTCGACGGTATCGACCTGTCGGGCGCCAAGGGCGTGCTGGTCAACGTGACCGCAAGCCGTGGCCTGAAAGGTAAAGAGATCAAGGAAGTCATGGCCGCCGTGCGCGCCTTCGCCGCGCCGGATGCGTCGATCGCACAGGGTATCGCTTACGACGACTCGATGGGCGACGAGATCCGCGTGACCGTGGTCGCAACGGGCCTGGGCAAGAACAAGAAGTCGATCCAGCTGGTCCAGCCGCAGCAAGTGATGCGCACCGGTACCTACGACGCGCCAGTGATGCAGGGCGCCGCAGCGGTGGCCGGTGGCCTGACCGCCGGCAAGGCCAGCGCCGACGCGCTGGGCGGCATGAAGCAGCCGGCCGTGTGGCGCCGCGAGCAGGCATCCGAGCAGGTGCAGGCAATGCAGCGCAATGGCGTCGAGACCTACGACATTCCGGCGTTCCTGCGCAAGCAGGCGGACTGAGTTTTGGCATGACGGCTGGCGCGAGCCAGCCGCCGTTGAAAGGGCCGGCGTGAGCTGGCCCTTTTTACGTTCGGGGCCGGGATCGGCGATAATGGCCGGATTCACACAACCTTCACAGGAGCGAACATGAGCATCCAGATTGGCGAACGCCTGCCCGACGGCACGCTGGCCGAATTCATCGAGAACGAAACCGCAGGCTGCAGCCTGGGCCCGAACACGTTCCAGGTCGCCGATCTGGTCAAGGGCAAGAAGATCGTCATCTTCGGCCTGCCAGGCGCGTTCACGCCGGGTTGCTCGGTGCAGCACGTGCCGGGCTATGTCAAGCATGCTGACGCGCTGAAAGCCAAGGGCGTCGATGAAATCTGGTGCATCTCGGTCAACGACGCGTTCGTGATGGGCGCCTGGGGCCGCGACCAGAAAGCCACCGGCATCGTGCGCATGATGGCCGACGGTAACGCCACGTTCACCAAGGCGCTGGGCCTGGACAACGACTACTCGGCCCACGGCATGGGCGTGCGCTCGAAGCGCTACGCGATGCTGGTCGACGACGGCGTGGTCAAGACGCTGGACCTCGACGCCAAGGGCGTCGAAGCGTCGAGCGCCGAAGCGATGCTGGAAAAGCTGGGCTGATTTTTGTTGCAACGACCGGCGCGGCATCCAGCTGGCCGTAGGGTGGATGGCTGTGCCATCCACGCGTTCAGATCAAGCTGATTTTGTGGCGCGTTGAGGTTCGTTGGATGCGTGGGCGGGAAAACCCGTCCACCCTACGCCCCCCCATGACAAACGGCGCCGCGGCGCCGTTTTTTTATCACTGCCAACAAGGAACGCCGCACCGTGAAGCGCCCATCCGGAAACCTGTACAGCATCTACGCGATGCTGCTCGCCGTCTTCATGTTCGCGCTGATGGACACGGCCATGAAGCTGCTGTCGGCGCGCTATCCGGCGCTGCAGGTGGCCGCATTGCGCGCTATCTGTTCGCTGCCCCTGATTGCCCTGTACGTGGCCTGGCGCGGGGCGTTTGCCGGCATCTTCCGGGTGCGCTGGCCGATGCACCTGCTGCGCGCCGGGCTGGGCATCCTGATGCTGGCGCTGTTCGCCTTCGGCCTGCAGAAGCTGTCGCTGGCCGAAGCCTATTCGATCTTCTTCATCGCACCGGCCCTGATCACGGCCTTGTCGGTCCTGCTGCTGCGCGAGCGCGTCGACCTGGCGCGCTGGGTCGCCATTGGCGTGGGGCTGATTGGCGTACTGGTCGTGCTGCGCCCCAGCGGCGCGGGCTTCCTGACGGTGGGCGGCCTGGCGGTGCTGGGGTCGGCCGCCTGCTACGCCGTCTCGGCGATCACGGTGCGGGTGCTGTCACGGACCGACCGCAGCGAACACACGGTGTTCTGGCTGATGGTGCTGATCGCCATTGGCGCCGGCGCCCTGGCGGCGCCCGACTGGGTGCCGCTGTCGGCCCGTGAAATCCCGATCCTGTGCGGCCTGGCGGTGTCGGGTTTCATCGGCCAGCTGGCGATCACCGAAGCGTTTTCGCGCGGTGAAGCGTCGAGCGTGGCGCCATTCGAATATTCAGCCCTGGCCTGGGGCGTGGGCCTGGACTGGCTGCTGTGGCGCGCGCTGCCCGACAGCTACACGTTGCTGGGCGCAGCGATCATCATCGGCAGCGGCCTGTATCTGATCCGCCATGAGAAAGAGCACGTCGAAGCCGAGCATCCCTGAGGAGCAGGGGAGGGGCGCAGCAGCGCCGGAGACGCTGGGCTATAATCGATCCATGCTGAAACAACGAACCATCAAGGAACTGGTCCGCGCCACGGGCGTCGGACTGCACTCGGGCCGCAAGGTCGAACTCACGCTGCGCCCGGCCGGTCCGGACACGGGCATCGTGTTTCGCCGGGTCGATCTCGACCCGATCGTGTCCATTCCCAGCTCCGCGCACGTCGTGGGCGACACGCGCATGGCGTCGGTCCTGATCAAGGACGATGCGCGCGTCTCGACTGTCGAACACGTGATGTCGGCCTGCGCCGGCCTGGGCATCGATAATCTCGTCATCGACGTGACGGCCGAGGAAATCCCGATCATGGACGGTTCGGCATCGTCGTTCGTGTTCCTGCTGCAGCAGGCCGGCGTGCAAGAGCAGTCGTCGGCCCGCAAGTTCATCCGCGTGCTGAAGGACGTCGAAGTGCGCCAGGGCAGCGGCGCGAACGAAAAGTGGGCGCGCCTGTCGCCGCACAATGGCTACAAGCTCGACTTCTTCATCGAATTCAATCATCCGGCGGTCGATGGCACGATGCAGCGCGCGAGCGTGGACTTCGGCGACATCACCTATGTGCGCGACGTGGCGCGTGCGCGCACGTTCGGCTTCATGCAGGACGTGGAGAGCCTGCGCGGCATGGGCCTGGCGCGCGGCGGCTCGTTCGAGAACGCGATCGTGATGGATGAATACCGCATCCTGAATGCCGACGGCCTGCGCTACGAAGATGAATTCGTGCGCCACAAGATCCTCGACGCGATTGGCGACTTGTATTTGGTGGGCCATCCGCTGTTGGCCAGCTACACGGCCCACAAGTCGGGCCACGCACTCAACAACGACCTGCTGCGCGCCTTGCTGGCGCAGCCGGATTCGTACGAGATCGTCAGCTTCGATGCGCTCGATACAGCGCCGCCGTCGTACGTCAAGCAGATGACGCGGGAGTGGGCGCAGAGCTGATCCCGGCGCTGCCGTCTATCTTCTTTTTGCCGCCAGCGCCCTGAGCGCTGCCACCAGGTCGTGATTGTGCTTGTCGTCCGGCAGTGACGCAGCCAGTTCCTCGAACGCGCGCACCGCTGTCGGCGGCAGCTCCAGCGTGCGCATCTCGGGTTTGTCGGGCAGCGCGCGCGTGACCTGCACCTTGATGCGGGTCGATTCTACCTGCCAGCCGCGCCCGATGAGTGTGCTCTGCAGCTTGGGGAGCATCTGCTTGAGCCGCGCCGCCAGCGCCGAGCTGGGCACGGCCAGAATCAATACCCCTTCCTGGAACGACAGCACATCGCAGTTGTGAAACACGGCCGGCAGCGCCGCGGCGCAGTCGGCCTGCAGGCGCGCCATGCGCGTGATGGCCGGCATCAGGCTGGCCAGGCGGTCGTTCGAGCGCAGGAAGTCGGTGGCGGCGTGCGAGGTCTGCCGGTTCTTGGTGCCGAAGATATGGACCGGGCGCTTTGGGGGAGGTTGCTGCATGCTCGGAACATACCACAGCGCGCGGCAGATGGGGAAACCCCGGCGCAGCGTCGGCTTCCGGGCAATGCAGGGTGGGATTTTGCACGCCATACGAGGCAGTCTGATAACGTTTCTGTCCCTGCGGGACTTGTTATCCTGCCCACGATCCCCAAGTGTGGCCGAATCGCATGATAAAATCAGTGGTTATTTGCCTAACGCGGTCTTTGGTGAAATCTGTTTGATATCATCTTGGCTCCCTCATTGGCGTCTATTGCGGCGTATTTAATACTAGAAACCAAGCATGTCATTCCTGACCCAGATTTTCGGCAGTCGCAACCAGCGACTGCTCAAGCAATATCAAAAGACCGTGCGTGTCATCAACGCGCTCGAGCCACAGATGGAGCAGCTCTCGGACGCGGAACTGCAAGCCAAGACGCCTGAATTCAAGGACCGGCTGGCCAAGGGCACGACCCTCGACGAGATCCTGCCGGAAGCATTCGCCGTCTGCCGTGAAGCGGCCAAGCGCGTGATGAAGATGCGCCACTTCGACGTGCAGCTGATCGGCGGCATGGTCCTGCACCAAGGCAAGATCGCGGAGATGGGCACGGGCGAGGGCAAGACCCTGATGGCCACGCTGCCGGTCTACCTGAACGGCTTGTCGGGCAAGGGCGTGCACGTCATTACCGTCAACGATTACCTGGCGCAGCGCGATGCCGACCAGATGGGCGAACTGTACGGCTGGCTGGGCCTGACGACCGGTGTCAACCTGTCGCAGCTCGACCACGACAGCAAGCAGAAAGCCTACAGCTCGGACATCACGTACGGCACCAACAACGAATTCGGCTTCGACTACCTGCGCGACAACATGGTCTACGACCTGCGCGAGCGCGTCCAGCGCGGCCTGAATTTCTCGGTGGTCGATGAAGTCGACTCGATCCTGATCGATGAAGCGCGTACGCCGCTCATCATCTCGGGCCAGGCCGAGAACCACACCGACCTGTACATCCGCCTGAACGCGGTGCCGCCGCAGCTGGTCCAGCAGATCGGCGAAGAAACCCCGGACGGCAAGGGCAAGATCGAAGTCCCGGGCGACTACCTGAAGGACGAAAAAGCGCACACCGTGCTGCTGACCGAATCGGGCCACGAGCACGCCGAAGCGATCCTGACCGAGATGGGCCTGCTGCCTGAAGGCGCGTCGCTGTACGACGCCGGCAACATCACGCTGATCCACCACCTGTACGCGGCGTTGCGCGCCCACGTCCTGTACCACAAGGACCAGCACTACGTGGTGCAGAACAATGAAGTCGTGATCGTCGACGAATTCACCGGCCGCCTGATGACGGGCCGCCGCTGGTCGGATGGCCTGCACCAGGCCGTCGAAGCGAAAGAGGGCGTGCGCATCCAGAACGAGAACCAGACGCTGGCCTCGATCACGTTCCAGAACTATTTCCGCATGTACGGCAAGCTGGCCGGCATGACCGGTACCGCCGATACCGAAGCGTTCGAATTCCAGGAAATCTACGGGCTCGAAACCGTCGTCGTCCCGCCGAACCGGCTGTCGCAGCGCAAGGACCGCCAGGATCAGGTCTACAAGACGTCCGACGAGAAGTACAACGCGATGGTCATGGACATCCGCGATTGCTACGAGCGCGGCCAGCCGGTCCTGGTGGGCACCACCTCGATCGAGAACTCCGAACTGCTGTCAGGCATCCTGACCAAGGCTAACCTGCCGCACAACGTCCTGAACGCGAAGCAGCACGCACGCGAAGCGGAAATCGTCGCGCAGGCGGGCCGTCCCAAGATGATCACCATCGCCACCAATATGGCCGGCCGTGGTACCGACATCGTCCTGGGCGGTAATATGGGCAAGCAGATCCAGCTCATCGAAGCCGATAGCAACCTGACCCCTGAGCAAAAAGCCGCCCAGTCGCAGACGCTGCGCGACGAGTGGCAATCGCTGCATGACCACGTGGTCAATGCCGGCGGCCTGCACATCATCGGCACCGAGCGCCACGAATCGCGCCGCGTCGACAACCAGCTGCGCGGCCGTTCGGGCCGTCAGGGCGATCCAGGTTCGTCCCGCTTCTACCTGTGCCTGGACGACGCGCTGCTGCGCATCTTCGCGGGCGATCGCGTGCGCGCGATCATGGACCGCCTGAAGATGCCGGAAGGCGAACCGATCGAAGCGGGCATCGTCTCGCGCTCGATCGAGTCGGCCCAGCGCAAGGTCGAGGCCCGCAACTTTGACGTGCGCAAGCAATTGCTGGAGTACGACGACGTCGCCAACGACCAGCGCAAGGTGATCTACACCCAGCGTAACGAACTGCTCGAAGCGACCGACATCAGCGAGATGATCAATTCGCTGCGCGTGGGCGTGTTCACCGACCAGGTGCGCCTCCATGTACCGGCCGAATCGGTCGAAGAACAGTGGGACGTCAAGACGCTGGAAACGACGCTGGCGGGCGAGTGGAGCCTGAACGTGCCGCTGCAGCAGATGTTGCAGGACGAGCCGAACCTGAACGACGACGACCTGCTCGAGCGCGTGCTGACGGCGGCGGAAACGTCGTACAACAGCAAGGTCGGCATCGTGGGCCGCGAATCGTTCGGTGGTTTCGAGCGCAACGTCATGCTGCAAAGCGTCGACACCCACTGGCGTGAACACCTCGCAGCGCTGGATCACCTGCGCCAGGGTATCCACCTGCGCGGCTACGCACAGAAGAACCCGAAGCAGGAATACAAGCGCGAAGCGTTCGAGCTGTTCTCGAACATGCTGGACCTGATCAAGAACGAAGTGATCCGCACCGTTATGACAGTGCACATCCAGTCGCGTGAAGAAGTCGAAGCAGCCGAAGCGGCAATGGCGGCGCAGGCGGCCCAGCTCGAGAACGTCAACTACCAGCACGCCGACTACAACCCGTCGGCCGCGCCGGAAGAACTGTTCAATCCGAACCCGAACAAGGGTGGCGAAGGCGACGCGGTCTCGGCCGAAGACCACAGCAGCTACATGGGCGTGAAGGTCGGTCGTAACGATCCATGCCCTTGCGGCAGCGGCAAGAAGTTCAAGCAGTGCCACGGCAAGCTGGCGTAAGCGCAGATTGCAAGTAGCATGTAAAGGCGGCCGGGGAAACCCGGCCGTTTTTCATTGGCGGCGCTGATATTCCGGCGGTCTGGCTGGCGTAGGGTGGACGGCTATGCCGTCCACGCGGTGATCGTTATCGGTTGCTACCACGAACGGCCCTTCGTTTTATTGCCGGATGACCGGGCGGCCAACCATCACCGCGTGGACGGGAAGACCCGTCCACCCTACGTAGCATCGGGAAACGTGGGAAGCGCGGCCGGTTTATTTTGACCCGCAATTTCGTACCGGAGGATCGTGCCGTTACAATAAGAGATTCGCAATTTTTCCAACGAGATCACCATGGCCGTCAATTCCCCCCTGCCAGTCGCAGCCGACCTGAAACCCGTCAACGGCATCGAGATCGGTTTCGCCGAAGCCGGCATCAAGAAGCCCAACCGCAAGGACATCCTCGTCATGCGCGTGGCCGAAGGCGCCACGGTCGCCGGCGTGTTCACGCTCAATCGCTTCTGCGCCGCGCCGGTCCAGGTCAGCAAAGCCAATCTGGCCGCCGTCAAGAATGGCGGCGCGCCGATTCGCGCGCTGGTGGTCAATACCGGCAATGCCAATGCGGGCACGGGCGAAGAAGGCCTGGCCAATGCGCAGGCCACCTGCGCCGAGCTGGCCAAGCTGCTCGATATCGAGCCGGGCCAGGTGCTGCCGTTTTCGACCGGCGTGATCCTGGAACAGCTGCCGCTGCAGAAGGTCGTCGCCGGCCTGCCTGCCGCGGTGTCGAACCTGAAAGCCGACAACTGGTACAACGCCGCCGAGGCGATCATGACCACCGACACGCAGCCGAAGGCCGCGTCGCGCACTGTCACCATCGGCGGGCACACCGTCACGATGAGCGGCATCAGCAAGGGCGCCGGCATGATCAAGCCGAACATGGCCACGATGCTGGGCTACCTGGCGTTCGATGCCAAGGTTGCGCAGCCGGTGCTCGATGAACTGGTCAAGCATGCGGCCGACCATTCGTTCAATGCGATCACGATCGATGGCGACACGTCGACCAACGACTCGTTCATCATTGTCGCCACCGGCGCCGGTTCGCTCGTGATCGACAAGGCCGAAGGTGCGGATTACGAAGCGTTGAAAGACGCCGTCACCGACATTTCGCGCAACCTGGCGCAGCAGATCATCCGCGACGGCGAAGGCGCGACCAAGTTCATGACCATCACCGTCGACGAAGGCGCCGACGTGGCCGAGTGCCGCAAGATCGCCTACGCGATCGCGCATTCGCCGCTGGTGAAGACCGCATTCTTCGCATCCGACCCGAACCTGGGCCGCATCCTGGCGGCCGTCGGTTACGCCGGTGTGGACGATCTGGATGTGACGAAGCTCGACCTGTACCTGGACGACGTCTGGGTCGCCAAGGCGGGCGGTCGCAATCCCGACTACAGGGAAGAAGACGGCCAGCGCATCATGAAGCAGTCCGAGATCACGGTACGCGTCAAGCTCGCGCGCGGCGATGCCACGGCCACGGTCTGGACCTGCGACCTGTCGCACGACTACGTCACGATCAACGCCGACTACCGGTCCTGATCGTGACGTCGCCACTGGACCAGTTCCTGCGCCGGGCCGAAGGGCTGCTGGAGCGCCTCGAGGCCGTGCTGCCGACCGCGCATGCCCGCGAGCCGGACTGGAAGCGCAGCACGGCCTTCCGCTGGCGCCGGCGCGCTGGCGGCGCCGGCAATTACCTGCAGCCGGTGCTGCACGCGTCGACCATCAACCTGGACGACCTGCACCATGTCGCCGCGCAAAAGCGCCAGATCGAGCAGAACACGCGCCAGTTCGTCGCGCGCCGCCCGGCCAACAACGTGCTGCTGACCGGCGCGCGTGGCACCGGCAAATCGTCGCTCATTAAAGCGTGCCTGAATGGCTACGCCGACCAGGGCCTGCGCCTGATCGAAGTCGACAAGGCCGACCTGGCCGACTTGCCCGATATCGTCGACCTGGTGGCGGGCCGGCCCGAGCGCTTCGTGATCTTTTGCGACGACCTGTCGTTCGAAGAGGGCGAGGCCGGCTACAAGGCGCTGAAGGTGGCGCTCGATGGCAGCATCTCGGCGCAGTCCGACAATGTGCTGATCTACGCGACGTCCAACCGGCGTCACCTGATGCCCGAGAAAATGTCGGACAACGCCGGCTACCAGCATGGCGCCGATGGTGACCTGCATCCGGGCGAGACGGTCGAAGAGAAAATCTCGCTGTCCGAGCGGTTTGGTTTGTGGCTGTCGTTCTACCCCTTCCGCCAGGATGATTACCTGGGCATCGTCGGCCACTGGCTCGCCAGCTTCGGCTGCACGCCGGGGCAGATCACGGCGGCGCGGCCCGAAGCGCTGCAGTGGGCCTTGCAGCGCGGCTCGCGCTCGGGCCGCGTAGCGTGGCAGTTCGCGAAGGACTATGCGGGCAAGTTGCCGGATCAAGACGCATGAGTAATGTGAAAGCCAAACCCGTCGATGTCGCCGTCGGCGTGCTGATGCGCCCGAATGGCGACGTACTGCTCGGCCAGCGCCCGGACGGCAAGCCCTACGCCGGCTACTGGGAATTCCCGGGCGGGAAAGTCGAAGCCGGCGAAGACATTTTCGCGGCGCTGCAGCGCGAGTTCATGGAAGAACTCGGGGTCCAGGTCGTGAGCGGCGAGGCCTGGTGCTGCGTCGAACACGTCTACGAGCACGCCCATGTGCGCCTGTATTTCTACATCTGCCGCGAGTGGACTGGCGAGCCGCAAAGCCTGGAAGGGCAGGCGTTTGCCTGGCAGGGCGCGTACGGCGTCAGCCCGCTGCTGCCGGCAACGATCCCGTTGCTCCAATGGCTCGACCGCGTCCGCTATCCGGACTCTATAACGTAAAGTTCATCGCATGAAGATCATCATTCTCGGCAGTGGCGTCATCGGAACCGCATCGGCGTATTTCCTGGCCCAGGCCGGGCATGATGTGACCGTCATCGATCGCCAGCCCGGTTCGGGGCTGGAAACGAGCTTCGGCAACGCCGGCGAAATCTCGCCCGGCTATGCAACGCCGTGGGCCGGGCCGGGCGTGCCGGCCAAGGCGCTCAAGTGGTTGACGATGCAGCACAGCCCCCTGGTGATCCGGCCCAAGCTCGATGTGCACCAGTGGCGCTGGATCCTGCAGATGCTTGCCAACTGCAATACACACAGCTACCAGATCAACAAGACGCGCATGGTGCGCCTGGCCGAATACAGCCGCGACGTGCTGGTGCAGCTGCGGCGTGACACCGGCATTGCCTACGATGAACGCAGCCAGGGCACGCTGCAGCTGTTTCGCACCCAGAAGCAGCTCGACGGCGCGCACACGGACACCGAGGTGCTGCGCCAGTCGGGCGTGGCGTACGAATTGCTCGACCCGGCTGGCTGCACGCGCTACGAGCCGGCGCTGGCACGGGTGCCCGGCAAGTATGTCGGCGGCCTGCTGCTGCCGAATGACGAGACGGGCGACTGCTTCAAGTTCACGCAGGGCCTGGCCAGACTGGCAGAGGGCCTGGGCGTCAAGTTTCGCTATGGCCTCAAGATTGAACGCCTGACGACGGAAGGCGACCGTGTCACCGGCGTCGTGACCGATCAGGGCACATTGACCTCGGATGCCTTCGTCATGGCGCTGGGAAGCTACTCGCCGCAGTTGCTGCGCCAGATCGGTATCCACGTCCCCGTCTATCCGGTCAAGGGCTACTCGATCACGGTGCCGATCACGGATGCCTCGGGCGCGCCCGAATCGACGGTGATGGACGAGACCTACAAGGTGGCAATCACGCGCCTGGGTGACCGCATCCGCGTGGGCGGCACGGCCGAGATTGCAGGCTACGATTTGCGCCTGCACCAGGCGCGCCGCGACACGCTCGAACACTCGGTCACCGATCTGTTCCCGGATGGCGGCGACGTGGGCAAGGCATCTTTCTGGTGCGGCCTGCGGCCAATGACGCCGGACGGCACGCCGGTGATCGGGCCGACACCGTATCGCAACCTGTTCCTCAACACGGGCCACGGCACGCTGGGCTGGACGATGGCATGTGGTTCGGGACGCGTGCTGGCCGACATGCTGTCGGGAAGGCAGCCGGAGATTGGCCTGGAAGGCCTGTTCATGGACCGCTACGGGCGGCGCAACAAGCCGGTGGTGGTGCCGCAGGGGATCCGCAGCGTGACCTAGCCGCGCATCCGGCGGTCAGCGCTGTGGTGGCTGTGGCGGTGGCGGTTCGTCGAACGGATCGAGCGGATCGGCCGGCACGGCGCCGGGAATGACGAATTTTTCTTCGGCCCAGGCGCCCAGGTCGATTTGCTTGCAACGCTCGGAGCAGAACGGGCGATACTTGTTCGCCTCGGTCCATTCGACTTTCTTGCTGCAGGTAGGGCAGGAGACAACGGTCATCGTACGGTCAATCAGTTAAAAATTACAGAGCGTCAGGTCGAACGGCACATCGGCTTCGAGTGGCTTGGGCTTGCAGTCGCCGTCCTGGCTGGTGAAGCGCACCCACAGCATGTACTTGTTGGCAGAAATCTCGGGGATCGCGCCGGTGGTTTCGTCGAGCGTCAGGCGCAGCATCTGGTAGATTTTACCCTGCAACATCTGCTGGTAGCTGCCAGCGGCCGCGAACATCTTGACCGACGCGCCGGAGTTGCGCAGCAGGCGCAGGACCAGCGACAGCGCCTCGAGCAGCGGCGAGAGCGGGCCGAACCAGCCCATGATGTCGTCAAAACGCTTGTCGAACGGGCGCTTCTGCCAGGCGAAGTACGACGGGAGGTCGAACTCGCAGGCGCCGCCCGGGATGATCGTGCGGCCCCGAATGCTCATGAGCCACTCGTTCTCGCGCACGTTCTGCCCGGTCTTGCCTTGGCTCGCGACCAGCGCGCTGCTGGCCGCATCGAGTTCGGCGAGCACGGCGTCGAGGGTTTCGGCCACGACGGCCGGATTGCTGCGGTAGGCCAGCAGCGATTGCTTCTGGCGCTCGAGCTCCTGCAGCAGATCGGATTTCAGATCGGCGCGGCCGGCCACTTCCAGCATGTCGAAGATCGTCGCGAGCGCGACATGGTGCTGCATCGGGTGTTCCTGATGCACGAAGAACTTGAATTTCTCGTACAGGTCTTCCAGCCGCAACAACGTGCGAATCCGCTCGTTGAAAGGGTATTCGTAGACGATCAAAATGACATTCCTCTGAATGTAGGCTGGAAGGCAACTGCGTGATTCTGAACCATGCGGCCCGAAATTACAAACCCTGCATCACTATTGTTACAGACTTAACGCGAGATACCGTTCATGCAATGCCTGCACCTGCGCCCGCAGGGCCTCCAGACCGGCGTCGTTGTCGACGACGTCGTCGGCTTCGGCCAGGCGCCGGGCGCGCGTGACCTGGGTTGCCATGATCGCGCGCACCTCGTCAGCGGACAGATGGCTGCGCTGCATGACGCGCGCCACCTGCGTATCCTCGCTGCAGTCGATGGCCAGCACGCGCGTGACGCGTTCGCGCCAGCTGCCCGATTCGATCAGGAGTGGCACGACATAGATGACGTAGGTGCCCGTGGCCGCCTGGCCGGCGGCCTCGGTTGCGGCGCGGATGCGTGGGTGCAGGATGGCTTCCAGCCGCGCGCGCGCGGTGGCATCCGAAAACACGAGGGTGCGCATGCGGGCGCGGTCGAGCGCGCCGTCCGGCTGCGCGAAGTCGGGCCCGAACTCGGCCACGATGGCCGGCATCGCCGCGCCCTGCGGCGCGGTCAGCGCATGGGCGATGACGTCGGTGTCGACGATCGTTGCGCCGAGCGCGGCAAACAGGTCTGCGACCGTGCTCTTGCCGCAGCCGATGCCGCCGGTGAGTCCTACCGAAAATGTTGTGCTCATCCGAACAGGCCCGCCGTGAAGCCGCCCAGCTGCGCGCCATACAGCATCGTCAGCAGGCCCGCCGCCGCCAGGTAAGGGCCGAACGGGATAGCCTTGTCGCGTGCGCGCTTGGCGAACACGATCAGGCTGATGCCGACGATCGCGCCAACGACCGACGACAGCAGGATGATCGTCGGCAGCGCGGTCCAGCCCAGCCACGCGCCCAGGCCGGCGAGCAGCTTGAAGTCGCCGTAGCCCATGCCTTCCTTGCCGGTGGCAAGCTTGAACAGCCAGTACACGGACCACAGCACGAGGTAACCGGCGGCGGCGCCGATGACGGCGTCCTGCAGCGGCACGAAGGTGCCGTTCAGGTTGATGAGCAGGCCCGCCCACAGCAGCGGGTAGGTCAGGTCGTCCGGCAGCAACTGCGTGTCGTAGTCGATGAAGGTCATGGCGATCAGCAGCCACGCAAACAGCAGACTGGCCATGCCCATCGCGCCGCTGCCGAAGGTCCAGACCAGCAAGCCCGAGACGATGGCGGTGAACAGTTCGACAGCCGGATAGCGCGGTGAGATCGGCGTCTTGCACTTGCGGCACTTGCCACCAAGGACCAGGTAGCTGATGACCGGGATGTTTTCCATCGCCGTGATCCGGTGCCCGCAGCACGGGCAGGCGGAGCGGGGCACGGTCAGGTTGAAGCGGTCCGTGTGCGGTGGCGGCTGGCCGCTTTCTTGCGCAACATAGTTGTCGGACTCGCGCTGCATCATCTTCGGGATGCGGTAGATGACGACGTTCAGGAAGCTGCCGACCAACAGGCCCAGCAGGGCCGCCACCAGCGTGGGTGCGAGCTGCGCAGGGAGCGCAAACAGAAGGAATTCCAGGGGCATGTCGGTCGTTTCGGGTCGGGTGGCGTGCAGTACTGGCAAGCTGCACGGTAGATTCTGTAGAACAACCTTATTGTAGGGCGTTTCCCCCGTTTGGCGAAGTGCTTTGCCGGTTCCCGCGCACGATTGCGACGCCTCACGCGTCGTGCGTGGCCACGCACCAGACTCGATCGTATTGACGTCCCGTGCCATCACACCCATGCCAACTCCGACCTTCACATTCCTGAACCACGCCAGCTGGTTGCTGCGCACCGACCATGCGCTGTTGCTGGTCGACCCGTGGCTCGAAGGCACCGTGCACAACAATGCCTGTCGCCTGATTGACGACACTACCCGCGACGCGCACGTGATCGATGCACTCAACGCAAGCAGTTTGCCGGTGTTTGTCTGGTGCTCGAGTAGCCGGCCCGAGCACCTGTCGCACTCCTTCGTGCAGCGATTTCGCGCCGAATTTCGCGGCATCGCCACCTTTCTGTGCCGCGAGGGCGACTCACGCCTGGCCGACAGATTGCGGCGTCACTGCCTGGCCATTGCGACATGCCCCGTCGGCGCGCCGCGCGCGCTGGCCCCCGGCCTGCGCCTGACGGCCCGTGCCACCGACGAGGACGAGTCCTATTGCCTGATCACATGCGGGCACCACACGCTGCTGCACCTGGGCGAACGGGCGCTGGCCACCGCTTCTGCGTGCCGCTGCGCCGCCGCGCAACTGCGCGCGCGTCACGTGCGTGTCGATGTACTGCTGACCAGCTTTGCCGCCCATGCGACGCAGGACGAAGCAGCGGCCGGGCGCGGCATCGGGCGCATGGCGTGCCAGATCGACGCATTCCGGCCACGGCTGGTCGTGCCGGTTGCCTCATTCGCGCACTTCAGCCGCATCGACAATGCGTGGCGTAATCACGGCCGTCCCACGCCGCTGGACGTGCTCGAGGCGCCAGGGCTGGCTGCGCTGCGTGGCGTCATCCGGTTCATGCAGCCCGGCGCGCATTTCGATCTGCCAGCTGCAACACCGGCCGCCTTGTGCGCGCAGCACGACGAAGCGCTGACGTACTGGATGGCGCGCTGGCGCCAGCAACCTGCGCCATTGCCCCGTCCGGGCCAGGCCACGCTGGCCGAGCTGAAAGAGGCGTTCGCTGGCTATCGCGACCGCGTCGGCGTGCAGTTGCACGGCCTGGCCAGGCTGCTGGAATGGCTCGGCATACTGCGCCCGCTGCATCTCGAATTGCCCGACCTGCACCGGACGATCGTGCTGTCGTACCGGCATGGGCTGAGCTCACTGGCGCGCGATGCCCGGGCCGATATCGCAATGTGTTCGGGGACGGCGCTGTACCTGCTGCGCGCCGGGGATGGGTTCGACGCGACCGTTGCCGGCGGTTGTTTCCAGAGCATGCGTGCGCAAGGCGTGTCGATGTTCAGGCGTTTCTTCTTGCCCCAGCGTGTATGCCAGCGTGTGCTGGAACAGCAACGACCATGGGTAATGGGCGCCGCGTTGCTGCGTGAAACATTAATCTGGGCATGGCGTGCAATACGTACACAATTGTCGTAAATGCAGTGCCGGGATTTGCTGCTCCCAGCCAATGACTATTCGAATTCGATGGTGGCGTGATGCCATACCGGTGATTTATTTCCATCTCATCATATTCAGTGATGGGAGTATTAAAAATGTGCATGGGCTTGTCATTACATCTCGGCCATATACCACTGGGCAGAAATATGAAAACATTATTGGCTTGATATTATTATCAATTCTTTTCGTCGGACGTGGTCAGGCAGAGCGGCATGAGAGGGTGTTTGCCTGTATTAAAAACGACTGTTACAGTGTTTCATTTATGCAACGTGTGAAGTTTTTTGTTGTCACACCCTGAACGCATGTCGGCGTGCCGGCAGGCGTTGCCAAAGTAGCATTTGTCTTCCTCGCGTGCTGATCGCGACGCCTTCTACGCCCACACGTTTCCGCGGGTTATCCCCGAACTCTGCCCATCGAGACACATTCGTATTGACGACCATTCCGGTGTATCTGTGCGGCAATCACGTCATGCATCACGGTATCCGCACAAGTGCGTAATCCATCCATCGAATTGAAACTCTTGAAATTTCTGAATATTCGAATGTTTCATTTGTAAATATATTAGTGATGCTGTGGATGATTTCCCCATGCGGAAATGAACGCGAAAGGATCACACTGAAACAGTGTCAATTAACGACGCCAAATGAATAACACCAATTCCCGCTCCGGGATTTCCAATAGCATATCAAGGTCAGCGTTGTTATCATGCGAGATGCCTGATGCATATATATCCAACGTCAATATGGAGCAAAGACATTATGTCCGATGACCAGCAATCTCCTTCCCGGCGCCGCACGCTCATCAAGACCCTGGTCTTCGTGCCGATGGGTGCGGGCGCGGCAGCGGCGATCCAGCAGAACTTGCCCAACGCGACGGCCGCAGCGCCGGCCGAAGGCAAGCCTGACGCCTACACCCCCAAATTCTTCACCGCGACCGAATGGAAATTCGTCATCGCTGCCGTCGATCGGCTGATCCCGCATGACCAGCACGGCCCTGGCGCCGTCGAACTGGGCGTGCCGGAATTCCTCGACCGCCATATGCAGACACCATACGCCGCCGGCGCGATCTGGTACATGCAGGGGCCATTCCTCGAAGCGACGTCCGAATTCGGCTACCAGGGCAAGCTGGCGCTCAAGGACATCATCCGCGTGGGCATCAAGGCTGTCGACGCGCATTGCGCCAGCAGCTTCTCGGGCAAGGCGTTTGCCGACCTCGACCTGCGCATGCAGGAGGCGGTGCTGAAGGATCTCGAAGAAGGCAAGATCAAGCTGGCCGACATTTCGTCCAAGCTGTTCTTCGCTGACTTCCTCGCCGAAGTGCGCGCCGGCTACTTTGCCGACCCGAGCCACGGCGGCAACAAGAACATGGGCGCATGGAAGATGATCGGCTACCCCGGCATGCGGGGCGATTATCTCGAGTGGGTCAAGATTCGCGACAAACCGTATCCGCTCGGACCGGTCGATCTGGCGGGACGGAGGGGATAAAGCATGGCAATCGTAAAACCAAAAACAGATGCAGTGATCGTTGGCATGGGCTGGGTTGGCGCCATCATTGCCAAGGAATTGACGGACGCCGGCATGAACGTCGTCGTGCTCGAGCGCGGTCCTGACCGCGACACGCAGCCCGACTTCGCCTATCCGCGCGTAATCGACGAGCTCGAAGGCTCGGTGCACCGCAAGTACCTGCAGTCGCTGGCGCAGGAAACCATCGCCATCCGCCACAACGGCACCACGTCGGCCGTGCCGATGCGCCGCATGGGCTCGTTCAAGCCGGGTACGGGCGTCGGTGGCGCCGGTTCGCACTGGTCGGGCTGCCACTTCCGCGCGCTGCCAGAGGACTTCAAGATCCGCAGCATCATGGAGCAGAAGTACGGCAAGAAGATCCTGCCGGCCGGCATGTCGATCCAGGATTTCCCGATCACGTATGAAGATCTGGAACCGCACTTCGATCACTTCGAATACGTGTGCGGCACCTCGGGCAAGGGCGGCATCATCAATGGCGCGCAAGTTGCCGGCGGTAACCCGTACGAAGGTTCGCGCTCGCGCGAATTCCCGCTGGGGCCGAACCCGGACTACCTGGGCGCCGAATACTTCTACAAGGCCGCCAACGCGATGGGTTACCACCCATACCCGATTCCGGCCTCGAACGCGTCGGGCACTTACGTCAACCCGTACGGTTGCCAGATGGGACCGTGCAACTTCTGCGGTTTCTGCTCCGACTATGGCTGCCTGAACTACTCAAAGGCGAGCCCGAACGCGAACATCCTGCCGGTGCTGCGTGGCCGCAAGGGGTTCGATCTGCGCACGATGGCGCAAGTGATGAAGGTCAATCTGACGCCGGACGGCAAGATGGCCACCGGCGTGAACTACCTCGACGCCCAGGGCCGCGAGACCGAGCAGCCGGCAGACATTGTCATCCTGGCCGCGTTCTCGCTCTACAACGTGCACTTGATGCTGCTCTCGGGCATTGGCCCGGCTTACGATCCCGTCACCAAGACCGGTACCGTCGGCAAGAACTACTCGTACCAGAACCTGAACCGCGTCTCGCTGTTCTTCGACGAGAGCGTGCACGCCAACCAGTTCATGGGCATTGGCGGCGGCGGCGCCACGTTCGATGACCTGAACGGCAACCGCAACGATCCGACCAAGACCGGCTTCATCGGCGGCGGCATCATCTGGGCGCGCCAGCCGGGCGGCGGTCCGGTGCGCGGCATCGCGACCGCACCGGGCGTGCCGGGCTGGGGCAGCGACTGGAAGAAGGGCGCCAAGGACGCGATGCGCCATTCGTTCTACTTCGAAGTGCAGGGCTCGTGCATGTCGTACGACGATGCCTATCTCGACCTCGATCCGAATTACAAGGATGGTTTCGGCCGCCCGCTGCTGCGCATGACGTTCGACTGGCACGAGAACGAAATCATCGCGTCGCAATATCTGGTCGGCAAGGCGCAGGACATGTGCCAGGTGCTCAATCCATTGGCCATCAAGGGCGATGCGAAAAAGGCGGGCAGCCACTACAACATCAACCAGTACCAGAGCACGCACACGGTCGGCGGCGCCATCATGGGCGACAACCCGAAGACGTCGGCCCTGAACAAGTATCTGCAATCGTGGGATGTGCCGAACGTGTTCGCGCCGGGCGCCAATGCGTTCCCGCAGAACAATGGCTACAACCCGACCGGCATGGTCGGCGCGCTGGCCTACTGGTGTGCCAAGGCGATCCGTGAGCAGTACATCAAGAACCCAGGCCCACTGGTCCAGGCATAAGAGGACGAACAGATGACGACGAAAAAACCTGTGAAAAAAGTCCTCCTGACCCTTGGTATCGTTGGCGCGCTGGTGGTTGCCGGCATGTACGGCTATGCCGTCGCGCCGACCGAGACGCGCAAGATCGAACCCGGCCCGCAGCTTGCAGCGGGCGCCAAGCCTGATGCCAGCCTGATCGAGAAGGGGCGCTATGTCGCTACCGCCTCGGACTGTATCGCCTGCCACACGGCGCCAGCCGGCAAAGCCTTCGCGGGCGGCCGCGTGATCCAGTCGCCGATCGGCAATATGTACTCGACGAACATCACGCCCGACAAGACGACCGGTATCGGCAACTACACGCTGGACGATTTCGATCGCGCGATCCGCCACGGCATCATGCCGGCCGGCGGCACGCTGTATCCGGCGATGCCGTTCCCGTCGTATGCCCGCATGAGCGACGACGACCTGCGCGCGCTGTACGCCTACTTCATGCATGGTGTGGCGCCGGCAAGCGCCGCGAACCGCGCGGCCGACATCCGCTGGCCGCTGTCTATCCGCTGGCCGCTTGGCATCTGGCGCAAGACCTTCGTGCCGGTGCAGGGCCCGATGGACCTGTCGAAGTACGCTGACCAGCGCATCGCGCGTGGCGCCTACCTGGTGCAGAGCCTGGGTCACTGCGGCACCTGCCACACCCCACGCGCCGCCACGCTCAACGAGCTGGCGCTGGACGAGTCCGGTCCCGAGTACCTGGCTGGCGGTCCGCTGATCGACGGCTGGCTCGCGGTGAACCTGCGTGGTGACAAGGTCGACGGCATGGGCAACTGGAGCGAGAAGGATATCGTCGATACCCTCAAGACCGGTCGCAACAGCCATTCCGGCGTGCTCGGCGAGCCGATGCAGGACGTCGTCCTGCACAGCACGCAGAACATGACGGATGACGACCTGAGCGCCATGGCCGGCTACCTCAAGACGTTGCCGGCCACGGGCAACAAGAAAGCCAGCTTCACGGCCAGCACGGCGACGGTCGACACCATCATGAGCGGCGACGACAGCCAGCGCGGTGTCCAGCTGTACCTGGACAATTGCTCGGCCTGTCACCGTGTCGACGGCAAGGCCTCGGGCAATGTGTTCCCGGCGCTGCCGGGCAACCCGACCGTGCTGCAGCAGGACCCGAGCTCGCTGATCCGCGTGATCCTGGCCGGCGCACGCCTGCCATCGACCAAAACGGCGCCATCGGAACTGGGAATGCCGGGCTTCGCATGGCGTCTGTCGGACGAAGAGACGGCGCACCTGACCACCTTCGTGCGCAATGCCTGGGGTAACAAGGCCGCGCCAGTCGGTGCAGCCGATGTGGCCAAGGTGCGCAAGGCACTGAAGGACCACGAGATCCACGAGATGGACAAGGGCGATACCAAGCACTAAACGTGTGAGGGTAGCGTGACGGCGGCGCCGTCGGTACACGGTCATTGAATGGTCGGGTGCTGGCGGCGCCGCTTTTTTTCACGGGTAGGGTGGGCGGGTTTCGCGCCCACGCGTTCAACGCACCTTCGCACATCACCGAGCGACGTCAGGCGTGTGTCCATCCCACCCGACCTTCCTGTACAGTTTATGCTGTGAGACTAAGAGCCCCCGCGACGACGGCAGGTTCCACATCGGCACGCGTCGTGTTTCGCTTGAAGGTGTGCACGTCAACAATCACCACGCCAGCGGCCCTATGCGCTGGCAACCGAGGTGCAGCCTGACGGGGCTGCCGGACTATCCATGACGATCGAACTTATTCTGGTGGCAGCCAGGAGCTTCCTGTTTGTATTGGTAACGATGTTGCCAATCCTTAATCCGGCCGCCACTGCGCCGATTTTCCTGAGCCTGACCGAAGGCGCATCGCCGCCGATCCGGACGCTGCTGGCACGCCGTATCGCCCGCAACATGTTCTGGCTGATGGCCGGTTCGATGCTGATCGGCTCGTATGTCCTCGATTTTTTCGGCATCTCGCTGCCCATCGTGCGCATTGGCGGTGGCCTGATCCTGGCGTCCGTCGCCTGGCGCCTGCTCGGGGCGACGCCTGCCACGCCTGACAGCCGCGCCTCCCTGGCCGAAACCTTCACGCCGGAACACGCCCAGCGGCAAGCCTTTTATCCGCTGACCTTTCCGATCAGCTGCGGGCCGGCCTCGATCGCCGTCGCCATCACGGTCGGTGTTGCCCTGCATGATGTCAAGGTCGTGTTTTCACTGGCGCGCATGGGCGGCGCCTTGCTCGCCCTGGGCCTGATTGGCGTGCTGCTGTACCTGGCGTTCCGCTATGGCGAACATTTCCTGCGCCTGATCGGCGAAGCCGGGACCGCTGTTTTCCTGCGCCTGACCGCGTTCATCCTGTTGTGTCTGGGCGTGCAGATCGTCTGGGACGGGGTGCGTGAACTGGTGCTCGGGCTGATGCCGGTGGCCACCCATCTTGCCGCTTTACTATGACCTTATGGTCCTGACCTTTGGAGACCATCGATGACCTTCCTTACCACCACACCTGCCCGCATGGCGTTTGCATTATCGGGCTCTCTCTGCTGCAGCGCCGCGTTCGCGCAGGACACGCCGGAGCTCGACTTCTACGGCTCGCTGCGCACCCAAGTCGAATCGGTCCACCCCGACCGTGCTGATTCTTACACTGGCCTGCGCGACGCGTATTCGCGCGTGGGCGTCAGCGGCCAATACCCGATCAATGCGGGTCTGGCGCTCGTCGGTCAGGTCGAGCTGCCGGTCGACGTCGCCAATGCCAGACTGCGCGACCCCTACGACCAGGATGAAAACATCCGCATCGCCAGCGTCGGCGTGAAGGGCACGCTCGGCGCGCTCACCTACGGCCAGCAGTGGATGCCTTACTACAACGCCGTGGCGGCGCCGGTGGACATGTTCAGTACGTACTACAGCGGCTATGCGACCTACACCGTGTTCCGGGTAGCCAAGACGCTGGCGTACACGACCCCGGACTACAACGGCCTGTCGTTTGGCGCAGGCTATGCGCCCAGCAGCGGCAACCGCCGCTCGACCTCGCGCATCGATGACCGGCGCTGGCAGGCAGTGGCGACATATGTCCGCGGCGACACCCGTCTGGCGGCAGGGGTCGATGACCGGGGCGACGCGGGCTATGGCAAGAACCGCATCTATGGGGTCACGCTGAGCCACCAGGCCGATGCCCTGTATCTCGCAGTGAAGTACGAGGCATTCGAGACGGGCAACCGCCAGCCAGGCGGCTTCTCGACCGATGGCAACCGCGCCATCAATCTGTATGGCCACTATGCGCTGGGCAAGAGCACGATCAAGCTGATGCTTGCGAAGGTGGACAACTACGGCGACGAGATCATCCACCTTGGCATCGACTACGCACTGTCGCGTGACGCCAGGCTGTTTGCCGAGCTGTATCGGGAAGCCGAAACGGCGGCGTTGACGACGCGCCGTGGCGGCCTGGCGGACGTGGATGCGGGCGTGCGTGGCGGTCGTGCGCTGGCGGTGGGGCTGCGCTACGATTTTTGAGAGGCGGGAGAGGGCGGACGTTGTTATAAGCGGCCAATGGCTATAGAGATGCGTGTTTGCGATGTAGCCCTGGTCTGTCTACAGACGAAAACAGCGATAATTGGACGTCAGGTTGTTCTCGTTACTCGGGGCCAAAATAATAGTGTGGTGCAGAAACGACCGGGAAGCCGACCAGCCTTACGGCATGGTAGAGGTTGCTGGTATCCTCGCGGATTACGACCCCTCCCGATTTTCCACCGTGACATTGCTTGATCCTGCAACCATCGTTCTTACGTCGACCATGATGGCGGCGGCGATGACCATTGTGTTGTTTTCCGCGTACCGTAGCTTTCCTGTCGAAGTGCGAGGGTTGGGCCATCAGGCGCTCGGCATGTTGTCGCTGACGGTGAGCGGCTTGCTATTCTGCGCGGGGCCATTGATTCCGGAAGGGCTGTTGCTGTTCGTGGCCAATAGCACCATGCTGGGCGCTGCCGGGCTGATGCTGATCGGCACCCAGTTATTCTATGGCCGTAAGCCGAGCTGGTGGTGGTTGGCGCTGGCATGGGTGGCCGGCATGGGCTGTCTGGTCGGCTGGTATGTGATCACCCAGGACTACGCGTTGCGGGTAGCAGTGTTTTCATTGTTGACGCTATCGTTTTACGTGGCGCAACTGGTGCTGCTGGTGCGTCATGGTGAACGCCACTTCTCCAGCTTGTTTTTCGGCTCGCTGTTGCTGGTGCAGTCCATGGTACTGCTGTTGCGGTTCGTCGCGGCACTCAATGGCGCGGTTGGCACCAGCAACGCCAGCAACAGCACGGTACAGGGCATTTTCCTGTTAACCGCCAACTTCATGACGCTGATGATGTCGGTGGGTTTTATGATCATCGCTACCCGGCGCCTGCAGGTTGTAATGGAGCACCGCTCCTGCACGGACCCGCTGACCGGGGTGCTGAACCGACGCGGTTTCGCCGCCGCTTACCGCCGCGAGGTGGCGCTCATGAAACGCCACGGCGCGCCCATCTCCCTGCTCAGCATCGACCTCGACTACTTCAAGGCCATCAACGACCAGCACGGCCATGCAGTCGGCGATCAAGTACTGGTGCATGCGGCGCGCACTACCATCTCGGCCCTGCGTGAGATCGATCACGTGGCGCGCTTTGGCGGTGAGGAATTCATCGTGCTGCTATCGAGAACCACAGCCGAGCGGGCGAAAGCGATGGCGCAACGGCTCCATGCGTCGCTGTTCGCAGCGCGCGGCGGCGACGTGCCAGACTACACGGTCAGCATCGGCATCGCCAGCCAGCAGGCACCGGACGAGAGCCTGGAAGCCCTGATGGCGCGCGCTGACGCCGCTCTCTACCGCGCCAAGGCGGCCGGCCGCGACCGCAGCGAGGCGGGCTGAGCATGCTTAAGCCGTCCATATGTTCCCAAACTGAAAAACGAACTTGACGTGCGGGCACGTCTGGAGCGCGCACCGACCGGTTGAGTTCAAGGTCGACAATGGACATACACGAACATGGTCTTGGCACTCATTGCTTGCACGAACAGGGTCACACACGAACAGGGTCAGGTCTGGCATTCGGACACGAGTTCAACGCACGGAGAGGATAAGGTCTGGCATTCACACACGAGCTTAACAAAAGTCTATTTATGAGAGCCCTGTCACCGGATTAAGGAAGAGTCCGTGTCCAAATGTCAGACCTGACCCTGGCTACTATGGCGGAGAGATTCAGTGAGATTAGTTGCCATTGTGATTTGGTAGACTCAGCTGGAAAAGGAGTCGAATGAATGAAAAGTTTTACCTGCTGTACGGCGCTGCTAATCCTTCTCTGCCTTCCTGACCCTGGTTTCGCTGCTGAGACAACCAAGCCTCGTCGCACCATTATCTCGTTGCTCGCCGACGGCAAGGAGATCGCTGGCTTGGTTCTGCTGCCTGGCCAGGGGCAGCGCCAGATCAACGTCGATGCGATCAAGCAGGATTGGACGGCTGAGGGTTTCCATGCCAGTGGTCACGTGCAGCTGACCATGATTATGGAGAATGCTACCCCGATCACTTTATATGGCGACGATCTCATCCTACGTTCGGAGGAGCTTGACGCTGAAGAGGCGCACGCGCTGGAGGACCTGAGGGCGATGGGAGCGTCGGACCAGTCGATTCGCGCCAACCCGGCGCACTTGGACAAGGACGCCTGGGCGCGCCAAGAAGCAATCGACAAGGCCAACATGAACCGCCTGGCATCCATCATAAAGCGCTATGGTTGGCCAGGCATGCGCTTCGCCGGCGCTGCCTATGCGAAGAATGCTTTCATGGTCCTGCAGCACGCTGACTCAGCGAGCCAGCGTACTTACCTGCCATTGTTGCGCAAGGCAGTCTCGCGCGGTGAGATGCCAGCATCCGATCTCGCGATGCTGGAAGACCGTGTGCTGAAGAGTGATGGTAAAGCACAGTTGTACGGTACTCAGTATGAGTCGGTCGCGCCTCTTAAGCTCTACCTGGTTGCGGACCCTGCCCGGCTGGACGAGCGCCGCCGTACCATGGGTTTGCCGCCGATGGAGACCCAACTACAGCAGATGCAGCAGATGTACGAATCGAATTAAGACGGCCCGGCGCTGCGGACGGCACTGCCTACGGCTTTGTTCGATAGCTGTTATTTGTGCTCGGTGGGACGGCAACTTGCGGAGTTTGCCGCTACCCAATCAGCAGCGCTGGCAACCCGATCAACTGAGCTCTCTCCCGGGTGAATCTGGCGCATCGGTTCGACCCCTCCACGAATCACCGGCCCGTCTCCAATCGCATACCGGGATTGCGTCAACACCAGGGTCGAGCCATCCGGCAAAGGATAGGTCGCGTTGGCAGTCGTCATCCCAGACGAGGTGCTGCCGAAAGTCTGCACTCTGGCCTCGCCCAGCAGGGCAATCAACAACATTTCCCCCGCGCTCGACGTGCGTTTGTCGGTAACGACCGCCAGCGGTCCCTGGTCGAAGCGGCTTAGCGGATTGGCACGGCCTTCACCCGTCCTCTGCCGCATGTCTTCCAGGCCGGCACGATTCATCAGCGCCGTACGCTTGCCGTCCCGGTCGACCCACATCGCGTTGTTGGCATCGCTGAACAACGGCGACATTGCCACCAAGGGCGGCCAGGCATTACCACCAGTCTGCTCGCTCAGGTCGACCACCAGGGCGCAGGCGTCGGCGATGTCGGGCGTTGTCTCCGCCTCGTCATGAAAGCGTGTCAGGTAGGGGCCAAGGGCCGTCATGGTGCTATTGACGACAGGCGGCGGTGTCCAGCGCAGTACTTTGCCTTTGCTTGTTTGCAGCACCTGGAAAGTCGCTGGTGGAAGATCGGTTGACGTTGATTGCGTGCGCAGTGTGGTCAACTCATGGCGTGCAGGGATCAGGAAACTATGCCCGTTCGTGTCGAGGGTCGCCAGAAGACCGGTGATGCGTGTGTACAGCTCTGTTCGCTCGATGTCCGACGGCTGATCTTCGAGTATGGCCAGCAGTGCCATCCTGGCCCGGTCGTATTCCGCCTGCTGGCGTGGGTACAGGCCACGGCTTTCGACAAGCGCGACCGTCTTGCCGGCGACTTCACGTGCCAACGAAACAGATATGGTTTGGGCAGGCGCTTCAGCACCGACGGCGGGCGTGAAAAACATGGCGGCCAGGACTGCGATGCCAAATGCTCGATGCATATGAGATCCGCTTCCAGATGAGGGGAGGATCAAAAGTTTGGCACACTCAAAGCGGTGAAGATGCGCACATTTTCACAAGCAAGGAAAGGCGGACGGACTCAGGCTGTAGCTTTACCCGGGACAGAGGTAGAGCTGCTGCGGCCTAGTTGAGATCCACGCCGCGTTTACCGCGAAGTTATCCAAAAACCTGCAGACCTCGCTTACACCACCGAACCCAGCTTGAAGATCGGCAAATACATCGCCACCACCAGCCCGCCGATCAGCACGCCCAGAATCACCATGATCAACGGCTCCATCAGCGACGACAGCGCCGCGACAGCCTCGTCGACTTCTTCCTCGAAGAAGTCCGCGACCTTGCCCAGCATGGCGTCGAGCGAGCCGGATTCTTCGCCGATCTGCACCATCTGGATCACCAGGTTCGGGAACACGTCGACATTCTGCATCGACGCCGTCAGGCTCGTGCCGGTGCTGACCTCGTTCTGGATCTTGCGTGTCGCTTCCAGGTAGACGGCATTGCCGGACGCGCCACCGACCGAATCGAGCGCCTCCACCAGCGGCACGCCGGCAGCAAACATGGTGGCCAGCGTGCGCGTCCAGCGCGCGATGGTGGCCTTGCGGATCACGGGGCCGAAGATGGGCAGGCGCAGCAGCAGGCGGTCCATCGCCTGCTGCATCTTCAGCGAGCGGCGCCAGGCCTGGAAGAAGAAGTAGCCGGTGGCGAACATCGAGCCGAAGATCAGGTACCACCAGGTGACGAAGAAGTCCGAGATCGCCATCACCACCAGCGTGGGCGTGGGCAGATCGGCGCCAAAGCTTTCGAACACCTGCTTGAAGGCCGGCACCACCCAGATCATGATCACGGCGGTGACGATGAAGGCGATGGCCAGGATGGCGATCGGGTAGGTCAGCGCCGACTTGATCTTTCCCTTGAGCGCGAGCGTTTTCTCTTTGTAGATTGCCAGGCGCGTGAGCAGGTCTTCCAGGATACCGGCCTGTTCGCCGGCCCCGACCAGATTGCAGAACAGCGGATCGAAGTACAGCGGAAACTTGCGGAATGCGCGGTTCAGGCTCGTGCCGGTCTCGACGTCGTTGCGCAGATCCTGGATCAGCTTGGCCATCGACGGGTTGCCGTGGCCCTTGCCGACGATGTCGAACGATTGCAGCAGCGGTACGCCGGCCTTCATCATCGTCGCGAGCTGGCGCGTGAACATGGTCAGGTCCTTGTCGGTGATCTTCTTGCCGCTGCGGTAGACCTTCTTCTTGACCTTGGTGACCATGATGCCCTGGCGGCGCAGCGTCACGTTGACGATCGCTTCGCCGCCGGCGCGCACTTCGCCGCGCACGGTCCGCCCGGTCTTGTCCTTGCCTTCCCACGCGTACACGTTCTCCTTGACCTGTGCGCCGCGGCTCTTGGGGGATAGGGAAGTTGCCATGGGGGTTCCTGTTCAGGGTCTTATTCGTTGGTGCAGCCGAGGACTTCTTCGACGCTGGTCAGGCCTTGCTTGACTTTCATCAGGCCCGAGCGGCGCAGCGAATTCACGCCTTCCTTCTCGGCCTGGGCCGCGATTTCCATCGCATTGCCATTGGCGAGGATCAGTGCTTCGATCGCGGGCGAGATCGGCATGATCTGGTAGATGCCGACCCGGCCCTTGTAGCCCGAGCCCAGGCAGCGGTCGCAGCCGACCGGGCCGTACGGCTGCCACGAGTCGTCGATGTCGGTCTCACGGTAGCCGGCGGCAAGCAGCGCTTCGTGGCTCGTCGCCAGCGGTTGCTTGCAGGTGCACAGGCGGCGCGCGAGGCGCTGGGCCGTGATCAGGATGACGGACGAGGCGATGTTGAACGGCGCCACGCCCATGTTCATCAGGCGCGTCAGTGTCGACGGCGCATCGTTCGTGTGCAGCGTCGAAAACACCATGTGGCCCGTCTGCGCAGCCTTGATCGCAATGTCGGCTGTTTCCAGGTCGCGGATCTCGCCGACCATGATGATGTCGGGATCCTGGCGCAAGAAGGACTTCAAAGCAACGGGGAAAGTCAGGCCGGCCTTTTCGTTGACGTTGACCTGGTTCACGCCGGGCAGGTTGATCTCGGCCGGGTCCTCCGCGGTCGAGATATTGATGCCCGGCTTGTTGAGCAGGTTCAGGCAGCTGTACAACGAAACGGTCTTGCCGGAGCCGGTCGGACCGGTCACGAGCACCATGCCGTAGGGGCGGGCGATGGCGTCGAGCAGCAGCGCCTTCTGGTCGGGATCGTAGCCGAGCGCGTCGATGCCCATCTGGGCCTGGGTCGCGTCCAGGATACGCATGACGGTCTTTTCACCGAACAGCGTGGGCAGCGTACTGACACGAAAATCGATCGTGCGCGTGGCCGACATGATCAGGCGCATGCGGCCGTCCTGCGGCACGCGCTTTTCGGCGATGTCCAGGCGCGCCAGCACCTTGATGCGCGAGACCAGCTTTTCGCGGATCGCCAGTGGCGGCGAGGCGTGGTCGCGCAGCACGCCGTCCACGCGCAGGCGAATGCGGTAAAACTTTTCAAAGGGCTCGAAGTGGATGTCCGATGCGCCCATCGTCACCGCGTCGATCAGGATCTTGTTCAGGAAGCGCACGATTGGCGCGTCCTCGACATCGTTGGCCGCCTCGGGCGGCGCGGCTTCCTTGTCGTCGTCGGCGAACTCGATCGCCGCTTCTTCGCCGGCCAGGTCGCTCAGGTCCTGCTCGGCGCCCTTGGCGATGGCTGCCAGCAGCGCCAGCAGGGCGTCGTGCGGCACGATCACCGGTTCGACCGTGGCCTCGCTCTGAAACTTGATCTGGTCCAGCGCCTGGCTGTTGGTGGGGTCGGACAGCGCGACCGACAGCTTGTTGCCGCGCTTGGCCAGCGCGATCACGCGCTGGGCCTGCATCAGCTTGGCGTCGATGGCGCTGGCGGGCAGCACGCCCACCGAAAAGGCCGACAGGTCGAGCAGCGGATAGCCGAACGTCTCGGCGCAAAAGGCGGCCAGCGTACGCGCCTCGATCGCGCCACTGGCCAATAGCGCATCGATGAACGCGATCTTTTCCTGCGCGGCCTTCTTGTGCAGCATGTCCGCCTGCACGGCGCTCAGGCGGTTGGCCTGGACGAGCGCGCGCGCAAGGCCCGACAACGGTGTGCCGGTGGTCGGATGAGGGAGGACTGCTGCCATATGAGCCGGGTGTGGGTACCTCAGGAAAGTGACCAGGACGCCAGAGTCACCGGCGGATCAAGGGATGATGCCTATGGGCACTAATTTTGTAAAGGATTTGGTGTGACGTGCAGCAAGACGGGCATGTGGACAATCTGGCATGGATGCCGGATCGTCCACATGGCGCTGCGCGCATCGGCCGCGCTACAGAGTGAGCCGCCTTGGCGGCGATGAAACACTCTTGGTAAAGCCATTACGGTTGTGGTCGCCTTGCAAAGCTGGGTTTTCGCAACACTTCAGCCCGTCAATACTGCATGCGTTCTAGTGTGCGAGCGCCAGGCGCTTGGCGGCGGCCGAGCCCGTCACGCCAGGCGCATGCGCGAGCTTGAACACGGCCAGCGCATCGGTCAGGTGGCCGGTCTGACCTGTCAGCGATTCGGCCGCAGCTGCCGCTTCCTCGACCAGCGCCGCATTTTGCTGGGTCATCGCGTCGATGCTGCCGATGGCCAGGCCAATGTCTTCGATGCCCGCGTTCTGGCGTGTACCGGCGTCGCGGATTTCGAGCATGATGGTTTGCACTTTACCCACGGCCTCGACGATCTGCGCCATCGTCACGCCGGCCTGGTCCACCAGCGCGCTGCCGGCGCCGACCTTGGCGACCGAGTCGCCGATCAATTCCTTGATCTCCTTGGCAGCTGATGCCGAGCGATGCGCCAGCGTGCGCACTTCGCTGGCCACCACGGCAAAGCCGCGGCCCTGCTCGCCGGCGCGGGCTGCTTCGACGGCCGCGTTCAGGGCCAGGATATTGGTCTGGAACGCGATGCCGTCAATGGTGGCGATGATGTCGACGATCTTTTTCGACGAGGCGCTGATGTCGCCCATTGTCGTCACCACGCCGCCGACGACGTCGCCGCCGCGCGAGGCGATCTCGTTGGCCGTGACCACCAGCGCACTGGCTTCGCTGGCGTTGGCGGCGTTCTGGCGCACTTCGCCTGTCAGCTCGGCCATTGCGCGTGTGGTGCGGTCGACGTTCGATGCCTGCGACTCGGTGCGGCTGGCCAGGTCGGCATTGCCGCTGGCAATCTCGCTGCTGGCACTGGCGATGGCGTCGGCCGACGCCTTGATGTCGCCCACCAGCGTCGACAGGCGCGTGCGCATTTCCTTCAGCGCGGCCAGCAGGCTGCTGTTGTCGCCCGCGTCGGTGTGGATCTCCATCGACAGGTCGCCGGCGGCCACCGCCTGCGCGATCGTGCGCGCGTAGGCCGGCTCGCCGCCGAGCTGCTGCCAGATCGTGCGAACCATGAACCACGAAATCGCCACCAGCACCGCGATCACGATCAGGGCCGACAGCACCATCGCGATCACGGTCTGGCGCACGCTGTTCTGGCTGGCCTCGATGCCGGCGGCGAACTGGCGCTGGGCCAGGTCGGCCGTCTTGGCCAGGTCGGCATTGAGCGCAGCCAGCGCTTTCTGCATGGCGCCGACGGTGGCTTGCGGGTCGCCTTGCTCCAGTTCGAGCATGATGCGGGCCGACGACAGTGCCGGCGTGTAGTACGCGTTGAATTCGGTGTTCAAACGTGCGCTCGTGGCTTGCTGGCCGGGGATCTTGGCGAGCTCGCCCAGTGCGGTGCGCACCTTGGCGGCCTGGTTATTGGCCTGGTCGACGAGCGCCTTGTCATTCTCGGTGACGGCATCGGTCAGCATGACGGTGACGGCCCCGATGTCGAGCGACAGGACCTTGACCGCGTCCATCAGCGGATAGTCCACCGACTCGGTGGTGGTGATCGACTTCAGGGCGCCGTTTGCGATGGTCGCGCTGATGCCGGCCCCCAGGCCGAAGATGATGGCGGAAATGATGGGCAATGCCCAGATCCTGCGCTTGATGCTCATGCTTGTCTCCAGATACAACGCCCGCCACGCGGCGCAGAGCCGGTGGCGGGCGTGGTTAGTACTTGCTTATGGGGTGAGGACGACCTTGACGCTGGCATCGACGGCGCTCTTGTCGATGTAGCCGATGGCCTTCGGGTTGGCGGCGACGGCGGCCTTGACGGCGGCGTGGTCGGCGACTTCCTTCGGCATCGTGGCCTTGCCGGTAAACACTAGCTTGGACCACAGGGCCTTGGCCTGGGCCGCGTCCTTGTCCGCGACCTTCTTGTAGAACTCGGCGCGCACCGGGGCGCTGTCGGGCTGGTCGATCGGCGTCATCGACGTCGATTTACCGAGGAAGAACTGGGCGACCTGGTCCTTGGTCAGCGCGCTCTCGGCGGCCTTCGGATTGACGACGACGACGACTTCGGCGAGGGCCGGCAGTGCAGTGAAAGCGGTGCTCAGGCAGGCGGCGATGAGGAATTTTTTCATGGGCGCTCCTTAGAACACGAAGTCGAGCGCGACGGCGCCGACGGTCACAGGACCGGAGAAGCCCGGCTTGACATTGATGAACAGGCCGTTGCCGGTTGGCTTGATGCGGTCGATCTGCACCTTCAGTGCGGCCGACTTGTAGAAGTCCCAGCGCACGCCGATGGTGTCGGTGGTCTGCTCGCCCTGGCCAACGCCCGAGACGGCAATGCGACTCACGCCGGCGCGCAGCGCCTGCAGGGTCGGGGTGCAGGCGGCCGGGAAGCCGGCCGGGCAGGCGGTCGGCACGGTGTTGTTGATGGTGCTGTCGATCTTCAGTTCCGAGCGCGTGTAGTACGGCAGGAACTTGCCGATGCGGTAGCCGCCCATCACGTACCACGACGTGGTGTCGTTGATGTAGGTCTCGGTCTTGCGCTTGGCAAATTCGCTTTGCAGCACGAAGTTGTTCCAGTCGGCGGTCAGGCCGATCGAATTGAACGTGCCCTTGTCGCCTTTGGCTTCCACTTCGCTTGCCAGCGCGGTCAGCTGGGGCAGGCGGTAGCCGGCGCCAGCGGCGCGCAGCGAGCCGACCAGCGTATTGAGCGATGGCAGGTCGTCCAGCGTGACCTTGGTGCGGGCGTGGCCCACGCGCAGCGTGAACGGGCCGTTTTCGGCCACCAGGTTCAGTGCCAGGATGTCCTTGCCGCGCACGTGGAAGCTCGTCACCGGCGCCTTGGTGCTGCCGGCTGCGAACTGCGTGGTCAGGCTGGTGTTGCCGAACTCGTGGCGCCAGGTGATGTCGGCGCCGTCGACGCTGTTGAATGGCACTTGCGAATACACTTCCGACGGTGGGCGCAGCATGGTGTTGGCATACCCGACGTTGCGGTAGTCCGAGATCATGAAGATCGGCAGACCGACGCGGCCCACGCGCACGCTCAGTTCATCCGAGATGCGGAATTTGGCGAAGGCCCAGCTCAATTCAGCGCCATAGCCTTCTTCGGCATCCTTGCGCACCAGACCCTGGGCGGTCAGCGACAGCCAGTCGTTGACGGTGTAGTCGGCTTGCAGGCCGAGGTTCGAGTCGATGCCGGTGCGGAAATCACCCGCGCTGCCACTGGCTTGATTCGGGCGGGCAAATTCGGCGCGGTCGTCATCCGCATAGGTGGCGGCAGCGGTGCCGAAACCGCTGATTTTGACGGCGTTCTCCTGTGCTTGTGCGACCGACGCGCACAGAGGCAGCGCCAGCAGACTGGCGATCATTGTTTTTTTCATAATATGGATGTGCGGTAACGTAAGCTGCTGGAAACGACGGCGCTGACAAGGGCAGCAGGCAGGAGCGCCGGTACATACTGGAATTTATTCTATCCAGACGGCAATATTCACAGCAACAGTTTTATGACATCC